>DYPD01000006.1:16515-58805 GCA_020720115.1 Thiomargarita sp.
GCTTGCAGATTCAGGCGGATTTGTCCTTGGGGTTTGATGTCCAGTTGCGTATCTAGCGCAAGATTATCTAAGTGGTTATTTTCAAAGGCTAATTTTTTGCCTGTCAACTGGGCTTGTAAAATCGGACGGTATAATTCACCCGTCAGACTGCCCTGCCCGCGCACACTGCCCTGCGCTTGCGGATAAAGTTCCGCCAACTGTGGCGCTTCCAATTGCCAATCCAGTTTGACTTGCTGATTGATGCGCCCGCGCACCTGCATGTGTGCTTGTCCAGATTGCAGATTTAATTCTTTGATTTCATAGGATTGTCCCTGCATTTTTGCCGACAACAGTAGGCTCAAAGGATAGTCACGCAAGCGCCCCTTAAGCGAAAAATCCTCAAGCGTCGCCTGGAGTTCGCCCTTGACCAGTTGTCCGCTGCTGTGTAGCGCCAGCGCCAAACGCCCAGGAAAATCCGCCCACTGTTTGCCCGGATTTAAGTCTTGACTGCGCAAGTGCAAATCCCAGCGTGGCTGCGGCAGCCAACTCAAATCGCCGCTTAATTGTCCCCAGCCATCCAGCAAATCAGCGCGTAACTGCTGGATTTTTAAGAATTTAGTATCGCCGCTCGCGTGTAATTGCCAACGGCTGTCTGGTAGCGACTCAGCCGCCAGGCGCGTATCCAGATCAATGGCGTAAGCCGCTGGCGTACCGGCAAATTTTAGCTCACCTTGCGGACTGACCAAGGGTTTTTCGTCTGCTGCTACGGGCACACGCACGCCTTGCCAGCGCACTTGCGCCTCCACTTGCGGCTGCGCTTGGCGCAAATCCAGGCTGCCGTGCGCATCCACTTGCAAAGGCGCATCTGCTTGGCGCACTTGCAACTCAGATACGCGCCACTGTTGCCAGTTGTGCGCGAGATTTTCCGCCGCCAAATGCAGGCTAAAAGCGCCAAAACCGGCAATTTGTGCGCTCAGGTTTTGCTGAAACTGTACTTGCTGCCAATCCCCTTGCGCCTGAATCTGGGTTTCTCCCTGAAAATCGGGCGTGTCTGGCAACCAGGTTTTCAGCAGCGGATGCTGCGCATCCACGCCCTGCACTTGCGCTTGCGCCTGCCAACGCAGTGCGCCGCCCAACAGGTTTTGCGCATGGGCGTTCAAGCGCACCGCTAAAGGCGTTGCGTCACCCGGCAAACTCAGGTGCGCGTCTAAGTGCGCGTCCTGCGGCGTACCTTGCGCTTGGATTTCCAGACTTAAAGCGCCGCTGTGCGGATGCTGCGCTTGAGCGGCGAAGTTCAATTGCAGCGCGTGCGGGGCGCGCAAATCCAGTTGTCCTTGCAAGTCGGCTTGTGCCACCTGCGCCGCTTGCACTGCCAAGTGTTGCAGGCTGAGTTCGCTCATCAATAGCTTTCCGTCCTGTGTGTGTGCTGCCAGCGTTAAGGCTTTGAAAGATAATGGGTTAGGCTGTTGCTGTAAGAGGAAATCCTGCACCCTCATTTGTTCTAGCGCGATCTCTAGCGGCAATTGCAACTCAGGTAAAGTGAGGGTCTTGGGTTGATGAGCAAGCGGGGGCGGCGCAACCGGCGCATCGGTCGCGGGCGGTGGAGTCACTGTGAGTTGTTGCAAAAACAGCTTTTTAACGCGCAACAGATGCGGTGACAGCAATGAAATATCTGCTTGTATTTCAGCGTGTTGCAGACTTAGCAGCGGTTCAATTTGCAGCCCTTGGCTGGTGAGACTGCGCAAAAAAACATGCCCCGCGTCTGTGTGGGCGCTCAGTTGTAGATGCGCAATTTGCACTTGTTGCGTTCCTTGCTGAATCTGTAAGTCTTTGAATTGCAAATCATCTAGCAATACTTGGAGCGGCAGTTGTAGGGCTGGTAACGTCGGCGCTGCTGGTGTTGTGGATGCGGCGGGAACGGGCGCGGACGCGGGTAGCTGCAAGCGCAAACCTTCCATATGCAGGCGGCTCAGATGCAGGCGACGCTGCAAGAGTTCGGTGATTTTCCATTGAAAATCAAGTTTTTGTAACTTGGCGTTGAGCGCCGCTTGCTGATAGTTCACATCCTGTAAAACAAAACCCCTGACCAGCGAGCCTTGCACGTCTGACACATGCAGCCCTGGCACCTGGCTCAGCAGCAAGCGCAAACCGGCAGACGTGGCGAGGATAAACACCAGGCTGCCAAGCAGCAGCGTCAAAATCAGCAAGGCACTGAACAAGCGCCAATGATGTCGCATGGGGTTCTCCAGGGGAAAATCAGTCAGTCGGGAGCTTGGGTAAGTCTCGACTGATACGGTGGAACAAGAAACTTAAGGCGCGGTCGTTTGTGGTCAGGGCGTTGCTGACGGCGATCACGGTTTTGACTGTGAAGCGGGAAATTTTGACGGATTCACCGCTGTGGAAATGCGCATGAGTGCGGTAGTGGCGCTCGATGTTGCGCAGGGTCAGGAGCGCCATGCCGATAGCCCAGAGACAAAAGCGGCGAATGCCTTTTTCGTTGCGCGGTAGCAGGCTGACATAGCGCAGGGCGTTGTGTAAATGCCCGTGTGCGATGCCAAGCAATTGGCGCAATCCCAAGACAAATTCAGGGCGGAAGCGGTCGGCGCTGAAGTCTTGTAAGTCGTAACCGGCTTTTGCAAAGAGGCTGCGCGGCAACCAGCAAACGCCGCGTTCGCGGTCTGCCAGTAGGTCTTTGAGAATATTGGTCATTTGCAGTCCTTGTCCAAAGGAAACGGCGAGGCGCATGAGTTCTGCTTCGTGCACGGCGATCTGTGGCGAATAGTCGCAAAAGAGCGCGGCTAACATTTCGCCAACGACGCCTGCGACGTGATAGCAATAAGCATCCAGCGCCGCCATGTCCGGCAATCCGTGCGGGTCGGCGTTGCGCTGGAATTCTGCCATGCCATTGGACATGATGCGCACGCAACGCAACAGGGCGCTTTGTTGTGCGGGCGTGAAGCTGTGGGTGAGGCGCAACACTGCGGCGCTGTGGGCGATTAATTCGCGTTCAGCGGCGGGCGTTTGCGCTGCCAGTAGCGGGGCGAGTTCGCGCCCAAACTGCTCGGCATCCGCACTACCTGCGACTACTTGGATGAAATGTTCAGCGAATTGGGTCTTGCGCTGTGCATCCAGCGCGGCGTCGTCTTCAATGGTATCGGCAATGCGGCAGAGCAAATAGGCATTGCCGACCACTGTGTAGAGAGGGTCGGGCAGTTGCGGGATGGTAAGGGCAAAGGTGCGCGAGACTTGAGGCAGGATGTGGAGTTGGTACTGGTAATCGGCGGTCGCTGGCATAACAAGGGTTTCAGTGGTGTGCGTCTGAGAACAGGCTTAGACGAGTAGACGCCGCCGCGCCAGCACGAGCGCCAGGTAGTAACCCACGCCGCTATACAGGAACAGAACGCCAAGATGCAGTAGAGGATCGGTCAGTGCGTAATTTGCCATCAAAGGACGAACTAAATCAATGGCATGGGACAAGGGGAGTAAATAAACCAGCGATTGTAACGGCGCAGGTAAACTGGTGACAGGATAAAACACCCCGCTGAGAAGCAGCATGGGCGTGAGCATCAACGAGAAGTAGTAATTAAAGAAATCATAACCCGTTGCTAAACAACTCATGATGATAGCGCCCCCGGCAAAAGCAAAGCCAATGAGGAAACAAAGGGGAATGATCAGTAGCGCCCAACTACTATGCACCGCACCTAAAAAATACGCCACCACGAAGATAGCAGTGGCGGCGAAAGCGCCCTTGCTGGCAGCCCAAAGCATTTCGCCAAGCACTATGTCGTCAATTTCTACTGGCGTGGCTAACATGCTTTCGTAACTGCGCTGGACTGCAAGGCGGGTAAACACCGAGTAAGTGCCTTCAAATGAAACAACGGTCATAGTCGTAGAAGCGATAATACCGGAGGCAAGAAAAGTGATATAGGTAACGCCTTGCATGTTTCCAATAAAAAAACCTAAACCATAGCCAAGCCCAAATAAGTAAAGCAACGGCTCAGCAAAATTGAGTGCAACCGCAGGTCCGAGCAATTTAACCCAGACCAAAAAATTGCGCTTCCAGATAGCCAATGCTAGAGGATGAAATGCAGGGAAACGCCAGAAATTGCTGTGCATGGTTAAAGGTGCGGAAACACTAAAATCAGCAATACCGCAACGATAATCGCGGGATAAGTTAACATCCCAATGAAATCAATACGTTCTACCCAGATTTGATCCTGCTCATTACCGCTGGCTTTAAGCTGTCTGAAAACAGTAAAGAGCATATTAAAGATCGCCAGCATATAAACCATGTAAAACACATATTCAATCAGTATCAGATAATCAATATCCGGCATACTGGATGCCATGCGAATATGGAATAAAGAAGTGGAAAGAATCATGTTGACGCTTAAGGTAATGCGCACCGCGAAACCTGCCCCCGCGACTGGAATATAAAACACAAAGTAACCCAGCATCACCACAAAAATCACCGGCAACAAATTCTTCAATACAAAACTCAGAAAATTACGCGATATTTCCAACTCTGCATTGAACTGTGAATACTCAATACGCTGCTCCGCGCCAAAGAGTTCTGGAAGCCCTAAAGTTGAATCAGTTTTACTGCTGCTTTGATAAAAACTAATATGGTTAAGCCGCCAGCCACCCGCATTAAAAATGTTGTTGCGCTTGAATTTTTCTAGCAATCCTTGCAAAGTGGTATTAAAACCCAGAGTATCTACCACATAAATCAGATGATCACGGGTCAAATCCTTATGCCGAAATTTGATCTGTAATTGTTGTTTATCCAGTGGATAATCAGCAAAATCAAAATTTACTTTGAATTGACTGTTTACCCGATAAGTGTGTGTGATAACGCCTGAGCCGCCTACCGAGGAAGCTTGTGCCAGCACGGGTTCCATAGCCAGCTTCAGAGGATCAGCGCTGTTAATAAATTCTAAGGCTTTGTCTTCATAATTTTTTAGATAACGGAACCAAAGATAGAAATCTGCTGAATAATGACCTTTTATAGCGTTGATTTCGCTGATTTCGTTAAAATCAATCCCAACATACACCACTTGAGCGCGACGCATGAATTTTTCATTCACGAAAATAATCTGGTTATTTACAGCTTCTTCTAACAAGTTGGGGATATTATTCAAATCAGCTATGGATTGAAATTGCTCCTGTGCGGCAATCGCTTTACCATTTTTAAATACTGCAATTGGGATGTTTTTAACCGCATCACCATTGCGATCAAAATAAATAAAGCCACTCACACCTTCTACACCACTTTTTACATCTGATATATTCCATAAACCCTCTTGTAGTTGCTTGCGTTGTTTAGCCAGAGGGTCCTGTGTATTGATAGCAGTCAATGCTCTGGTGACAGTCAAAGCTGCATCATAGTACATAGTGCCTGCACTACTAGGTTCTTCGCCATAAGCTTGGATAAAATTCTGGTAAAATCTTTGTGCCTGTTGTCCGGCGATGTCGGGTAAAAAGGGCATTGTAGCCAGTATGCCATTTGTATAATAGCCAGGTTTAGCTCGTTCTTGTGGTAATTCTGCTAGGCGCTTACGGAAGCTGGTGCTGGCAAGCGAATCGGCACCGACTACAGCCACGCGATTGCCTAAACTGCGTAAAGCGGTGATGATGGAAGCGGCTTGAGCCGAATGGGTAGCTACAAAGAGGACGCTATCTTCTTTAGCATCTCCATAATATTTCAATAATTTATCTATGGCATCATTGAAGCTGGCGTCATCATCTTGGACAAATTTCCAATGTTGTTTGACTTCTAAGCCGATGCTTTTGGCTGTGCGGTGAAAATTTTCTGCCAGCGAAGTGCCATACACTGTGTCGGTAGAAATCAGTGTGGCGCTGTTTTTGTTCAGCACTTTATAAATGTAATTTGCTAACAGCGCAGCCTGATCGCTGTTATTAAAGATCACGCGAAAATACCAGTCATTGCCCCGCGTAATGCTGTCTGTGGTGGCGCTACCTGTTACTGCTGCCAAACCTTGTTCTTGATAAATCGGCGCAGCCGCTGCTGAGGCGGTGCTGCTGTAGTGTCCGATGACGGCTAAAGCGGCGGTTTGTTTAGCGATGGTTTCTGCATTGGTTGCAGCTAAATCCGCTTTGTTTTGATCGTCATAGACCAGTAACTCGACTCTGTGCCCATGAATGCCACCTTTTTGATTGACTTCGTTGAGGTGCAAACGAATGGCTTGCACCATTGCTTGCCCGTCGCTGGCGGAACTACCGCTCATGGGACCTGAGACGGCAATGTAATAAGGCGCTGGTCTGCTAAACAGGTGCAATCCTAACAGGCTGGCAAGCACGCCTGCCAGGAGTAGCAAGGTCCATAGCCAGCGGTGTATTTTTTTCTGGCTAACAGTGTTGGTTATTTCTTCAGACTTGTTGCTGGGTGCTAAGGCTTCACTCATTGTTCTAATGCCCAGTTGCGAATTTGTTGTCCGCCAAATGCCATGGCATACCAGTTTTTAATACGCGGTTTTACCAAATAAGTTGCGGAAGAAAAATACAGTGGCAAAATCACAGTTTCGTCCTGATTTAAGATAATTTCTGCAAGTTGATATAATTGCTGGCGTTTTTGCTCATTAGATTCTTGCTGCGCTTGCTCGGTAATTTGCGCATAACGCTGGTTTTTCCAGCGCACAAAATTGGAGCCCTGCTCAGGATGAAAGCCATCGTATAAGAAATTATTGGCGTCGGGATAGTCTGCACACCAGCCCATGCGAAACAAGTGCACGTCTTTAGGGTCGTACAGGGTATCTGTATAGCGGTCAAAATCCAGTTCGCGTACTTGTAAATTGATATTGACATAGTGGTTGAGCATGGTGCGCAAAGCGTTGGAAATGGCATGGTGGGTTTCTGAAACATTATGCACTAACACAATATTGGGCAGACCTTTGTCATCAGGATAACCAGCTTCCGCTAACCAGGCTTGCGCTTGCTGGGGATTGAAATGAATGCCAATTTCTTGACTGGGGTCTACTGAGCCAAAAATCGGTGGGCGGGTAAAGGTGGTGGCGGGTTCTTGTCCGCTGCGCAGCACAAAATCTAGTAAGAGTTCTTTGTTAATTGCTGCCACAATGGCTTTGCGCACTAAGGGGTTGTCAGTGGGCGGGAGCTTGGTATTAAAACCGTAAATTTCGGTGCAAAACAACGGGGCGCTATGCAGATCACGGCGTAATTTGGGATCAACCTGCAAACCGGACATTTCGGTCTGCGGAATACGCAAATACGCCTCTCCTAGCACGTCAAGCTCACCGCTTTTGTACAGTGTCAAACCCAGCGAGCTTTCCTGCACAATGTAATAATGCACTTCATTAATAGCCACTGAATCAGCCGCATAGTAATCAGGATTTTTTTTCAAAATCAAAACATTACCTTTATCCCATTGATGCAGACGATAAGAGCCGTTGGTTTGGATATGATCAGGACGAGTCCAGGTGTCGCCATACTGCTCAATGGCTTTATGTGGCAAGGGGCGATATACCCACAAACCGGCTAAAGCGGGGAAATAGCTGGCGGGATTTTTCAGGTAAAACTCTAGGGTGTAGGCATCCAGTGCCTTGACGCCAATTTGTTCGGCGTCTTTTAATTCACCCTTGTTATAGCTCTCTGCATTTTTCAATATATACAATAAATT
Organism: Thiomargarita sp.; assembly: GCA_020720115.1. Taxonomy (GTDB): domain Bacteria; phylum Pseudomonadota; class Gammaproteobacteria; order Beggiatoales; family Beggiatoaceae; genus BB31. The sequence goes on from DYPD01000006.1 coordinate 24,149, forward strand.
AGCATAGGGTGATTTGGTTTCTGGGCGCAAATTGCGGCGAATTGCCCACACAATATCCTCTGCCGTAACGGGTTCGCCGTTGCTCCACTGCACCTCTTTGCGTAAGAAAAAACGATAGGTTGCACCCTGGTCATGAACTTCCCAATGGGTTGCCAGTTCAGGCAAGACTTTGTAGGTTTTAGGATCGAAATCTGTTAAGCCTAGAAACAATTGTTCGGCTAATTCTATCGCATCGGTGAATTGCGTTAGACCTGGATCGAGCGTGGAAATGGGACCATCCAGCGGCAAACGCAAATAAGGCGGTGGTGTGGCTTCGCTGGCAGCAGATACAACGGGCGGCGGTGGCGGCGCGGAACAACCAACGAGGCTGATAAACAATAGTGCACTACAGAGGCGCAATAAAACATGCAACATTGAGTTAGGAGTCTGTATCTCTGGGAGTTTTCGTTGAAATCTGCAATAGGATAAAAAAATTCTAAGCATCACATTCTATCCAAGTAAAGCCTGGTAACGCATGACGTAAAGGCAAAAAATTTAGCAGTTGCCAAGGAATTTAGAGCTGCCAAATCTTTAATTCATTAGGAAGTCGTTTTTTTCGCTGTGTCTTCGCTTGATTCTGGTGACGGTAGGCTGCTGCGTTTGGTGTCTTTGGGCTTCACATTTTGCTGCGGATGAGCAGGATCAACATGCACTAGGCTGCCATTGACCGCAGCGCCCATCGCCATTTCAATCAAGTTGTAATACACATTGCCATTTACCCGTGCATTCAAGGCTAATTCAATGTGTTCACTGACGTGAACATCACCTTCTACACGACCGTTTAAGATCACGTTCGGTACTCGGATTTCGCCTTCAATAGCGCCTTGCTCACTTAAAGTCAATACTGAGGAGGGTTCCTGCGAGGCAACTGCCACTATGTTGCCTTTGACTTTACCGTCAATGTGCAATCCACCGTTAAAATGAATGTCGCCACGAACCTCAGTTTCTTTTCCAATCAGAGAATCAATGCGGGTTACGCGCTTGCTTTTTTTTCCAAACATAAAATGAACTCCCAGTTTTATTTTTTAATCGGTACTAAACGATCACCAAAAGGGGTTTTAACAATACGCATACCAGGTGGCACTGCGTCCGGGTTGATTGTATTTGCCATCGCGCCCTGAAAGGCTTGTCTAGCCCGCTCTCGTGCTGCTTCGGCTTGGGCTTCGTCTACTGGCGGCGGCGGTGATTGCGGGCTGTTGGACATGACAGGTTGCACCAATTGCGCAACCGGAGCAGCCTTAGGCGGTGTCGGCTTGCCTAGCACTAATCCCAGTGTAGCTGTCTTACCATCAGGACTACAGTCTACCCCTTTTTCCTGCCGATCTTCACGACAAGGGGAAGCTTCTGGATAAGCCACAGTTAAGGTGCGCGGGGTGACGTGCAGTAAACGAAAGCCGTAGCCTAATTCCAGGCTGTCAGTCCCCGCTGTCCATTTGATTTTCGCCGTTTGATTTTCTGGTGTAGTGAGCAGTATATGAAACATAGCACCTAATTGCGAAGTACCCTGCAAACTAAAATCCTGTTGCGGCGGCGGTGGTGGCGGAATAGGCGGCGGTGGCGCGGGCGGCGGCGGAGTAGGCGGCGGTGGCGCGGGCGGTGGCTCAGGTTGCTTACCGCGATCTTGGTTGAATAAGTCAAACGCATAAGCGGTCGGTGCGAGGCTCAGAGCCGCACACACGCATAAACAGAGCATAAAAGCATGGATGAACAATTTCACTACAAAGCTCCAAGTTTAGAAGGGTAGCCGCTAAGCAATCAGGCATTAGGGTAAAAATAGGATAACTGGCTGCGCTCTTTTCGGACAGACTTTTATTTTAAGTAGCCGATAACTGTTTTGACCAGTGCCCGCAGCACTTCGGGTAAATCTTCAGTGATGCCGTCAAACACTTCTTTTTGTAAAAACAAAATCATACCGTCGGTACGCGCCACTGCATCTGCCATGCGCGGTGAGTCGTCAAATAAGCCGAGTTCGCCAAAGAAATCGTGTTCGCCGAGTTCACTTAAAAGCTTGTCACCGCGCTGGATACCCACGCGCCCAGTGGCGACAATGTACATGCCGTCTGGTGCGTCGCCCATCGAAAACAGCTTTTCATCTTTAATCATTTCCCGATCTTCACAGGTTTCGGCGATGGTCAGCAAGACCTCTCCAGGCAAATCGGCAAATAATCTTACCCGTCTGAGCAACATGACTTTTTCTGTAATATCCACTGAACCTCCTTTGGGTTCTAGTAGGGGAGTATCCAGCAATCGATCTAGCCAACTATCTTTTAAGGTTCTTAATAGCTGCACCGTGTTCTTATCGTTGCTGATTTCAGGATTCTCTTCAAATACCGCAATAGCGCGGCGCAATTCTTTGTCTTTCGTTTGGCTTTCGAGAAACTCCAGCGCGGTGGCGTGGCGCGAGGCGACCTCTTGCGAAGTATTTTCGTGTAGTAAAGTGGGAATCACGCCGCTCAACTCAACGGATTGAGTGGTGACATCAAACCAATACAGCAAACGCGCTTCTGCCATACGGCGGCGCTGGATGACTTCTAAGCGCACCGATGGGCTTAAGCATTTGCTTTGGCTCGCGGCTTTTAACAGGCGTATTGTGTGTGCCTCGTCTAGTACGCATTGACGCGCTTGCTGCGCTAATGAATGACTGTTTGGCTGACGTTTAGAACGCATCGCGCAGGCTTTTGCCAAAAAAGTGCGGGTGATGACAGTACCATCGCGTGCGACTTCGGCAATGGCTAAATCTGCTGTTGCGCCGCTAATCGCACTGAGAATACGCACCGCCGCCCGCGCCGCATTTTGTGAAGCGTTAGCGATTAACTCGCTGATATAGGGTACAACAGGTTCGCCGAGTTGGATCAGCGTGCGGCTGGCGTAGAGAGAAACCCGCCCTTTACCGAGCTTACTCAACAGCGCCGGAATCAAATGGATGTTTTTCTGATCGGCTATCGCCCACATAGCAGCGATGCTGACGGTTTCGTTTACATCGTGCAAGAGGGCATCTAATTCTGCTTCCAGATTGCCAGTGCGTAACGCGCTGATGGCATAAGCAGCCCCGCGCCGCAAGTAAGGATCATTACTAGACACCATGATTTTCAAGGTGTTGGCTGCTGCAATCAGGTTATCCAAAGTGCCGTAGCGCATGAGCACCACGATAGCACCCGCCCGCGCCAGCGGTAACGGGCTGTCTAACCAACGCGACGCTAAAGGCGCAACCTGTTGCGGTGCCAACACGCTGAGGGTTTTGAGTATCCACCAGAGCACCTTGCCATCTTCTTCCACTTCCAGACGTTGCAGTAGCAGGGGCACTACCTGTTGATCACGCAATTGATGAGCAGCGCGAACGAAGTCTACCCGCACATCAAAATAAGCCGAATTGAGATGGCTATAAGCCACCTGTGGCAAGCGTTCAAGCTGGGATTTTTCCAGTAAAGCAAAGCTAAAGCGCACCACATCCGTGTCTTTATCTTGGAACGCCATTTCTGTAATGTTCAAAATATTATTGCGGTTGCTCAAATCCGCACCGCTGGCAAATTCTTCAGAATCCAACGAGGACAGGCTAAAGCGTTTGATTTTAATCGCTTCTTCCAAGGTATCCTGATAAGTGCCCGTTACCCGCTGCGCAACCCACAGCCACACGCCGCAAGACAACAGCATCAGCACAGCAATGGCGGGCAACCCCATAGAACCAGACAACAACCAGAGCAAAATGGCGCCTAAGCCCGCCCCCAAATACCCAGCCGCAGTGATTAAAAACTTGCCTTCACGACGGATTTGCGCCGGTAGCGGCTTCATGGCGATTTCTCGTCCAACCGAGAAAAAGCTAAAGCGAAAAACATTTTCGCCCAGACGAATCAGCGCCGCTGTCCACAGCCCAGGCAAGAGCATCAGCCCCACGCTGGAAATGCCGCAAAACCAAGGAATGACCGACAGCAAACCTGCCACTCCAACCAGTTTGAGCAAGGTCTGAGTGCCGGCCACTTGGAATATCAACATTAACACATTCGACAAACCATAAAAGGGACCCATAAAAGAACCAATCGCCGCCGCGCCTTGGTAGGTTTTGCTGAGTTCCGATTTGAGCGCGTAATCAGCAAAAGTATCCACAATCATGAGCAAAAAAGTGCAGAGCGCAATATAACGAAACAGCGGGTAATTAAAGGGCGATTGTCCCTTGGCGCTACGCTTGGCAGGCACGGGCACTGGGCGCAAGAAAAAAAAGCACACTGACGCCAGGCAAACCATCAACGCCAGTAAATATAAAGGCGCTTGGCTATTGGTGTTGGCAATGATCAGCGGAATTGCCAAGCCAGTGAGCAGTCCGCCTAAATTGCCGGCGACGTTAATCCACACCATCAGGCGCTTAAAACGTCGCACATCAAAGGCATCTGCAATCGCATTCAAAGAGACCACAATCAAAATCACCGGAATCGCAGATAGCCATAGGCTAAACACGAACGGGAACCAACTCCAACCCACTTGCAGTATCTCGTGCCCAAACAAAACGCTGATACCCGCAAATAGAAAAATACCCGCATTAATAGTGGCAGAACCCCGCGAAGCCAGCGGCGTGATAGACAAGGTAATGAAAAGGATCACCACTGTTTGCGCCAGAAAAAAATGCGGTAGCAGATGGGCAGGGTAATTAGACAGCAGCAGGACATCAATATAGGTGCGGCTGATGGTAATACCCGCCCAAGCCGCAATATTCAGCAAAACAGCAAGCAGAAAGGGAGAAGCAGACGCGGTTTGCATAGGCTATTTGAGCAGCCTCCTGTGACAGAGCGGCGACTCAGAAAATCCGGGAAGTTAATGGCAATCAGATTAGGAAAAGCGGCTAAGTGGATAAAAAACCAGCGGCTTTTGAGTTTGGAGAAAATCAACACTCCATGCCTTGATATTATTTAGGTGGCATAAGAACTTGATATTTTAATCAGATGTTAGAGAGATTGCACACACATTCTGACCAGGCTGTCAGAATCGCTCAAAGCGAAAGCTTCACTTTAGGGTGTCAAAACGTGCAAGCTTTTGCACTCAGTATTTATTGATGGAATTGTTAGCATTTTTCTCAATCTGCCAAAATGTAACAGAATCTAGTAGTTAGAGCTTGCAGATTAGTAAGAAAAAAGTAATTAAAATCAATAAATTGAAAATAAAGCGACAATATTAAGCCCCTAAAATTCGACAGATTTTGCAAATCTGTCGAATTTTAGGGGCTTATAAACTATTGGGATTGATATTATAGTAGGATTACTCAATAATTATATTTTTATAATTATTAAGCATATGATTTTATATATCTTTTATTTTAAAGATTCAGTAATCCGACTATACATACGACTGGTCAGTAGGGCACCCTGTTCTTGCGCTAAAGCCCGTTCCAACTTACGCATTTTCGATACAATGCTACGCACATAGCGGCGAGTTTCTTGAAGCTCTTGGCAGCGTCCTTCTAACACAGTACCAGGTCCGGCATTGTAGGCGCACAGCGCGGATTCTATGCTTTTATAACTTTTCAGTTGTTTAGCCAGATAACGCGCACCACAGGAAAGATTTTTGCGTGGATTGTGTAAATCTATTTCATCCAAATTGCACTCAGATTTCGCCGTTGCAGGCATGAGTTGAGTGAGTCCTACCGCGCCTTGGTGGGAGACTGCTGAAGCCCGCCAGTTGGATTCCTGCTGTACTAACGCACGAAATAGGTGTGGGTCTAAACCGTGCAGATTGGCTTGCATATCCGCTATTTTTTGAAAAGCAGTTTCAGCACTGGCATTTTTATCTTTCAATTCATCGCGGAATTGCACAGATAAAGCGTAAAATTCAATAGGATAAACCACCAGTGATTTGCAGCTTGTGCCGGCTATTGCGCCTGCGCTGGCTTGGGCATCGCGTTCATGTACTAGCTCGGTGAGCTTTTTGCCATATTTGTTGGCAATTTTGTCAGGTTGCTTATCTAGCAGTTCTGCCAACATTTGCGGTTGAGCAGCATTTTTGCCAGGGGTAAACAGGGTGTCTATTAAACCCTTTTTAACTTGGGCGACTTCTTTTTGCAGTATGTCGGGGTCGTAGCTACAGATGCGCCCAATTTCCACTGGCACAAACCGCTGCCGATACTCGGCACTTATTTTTGCTTCAGTTAAAACCACGCAAGGCGTTAAGACGCCTTCGCTAACGCGATCAACTTTACCGTATTCGACAATGTGTTGCAGAGCACTGTAGAGTTCTTCTTGGCTTAACAAAGCACCGCTAAACTGCTGTAATTCTGTTGCCAACAATTCCTGTAGGGCTTTGGTTTGGGCTTTGATGGTGAAATCTGCAAATAATTCTTCGCTATTGGCGTAAAGATGCAGTTTTTCACTGATATTATCGCAATATTTGATGGATTGCGTTTTCCCCGGTTGCGTAGGTGGAGTGGCAGGAGAAGCAATCGGCGGTTCGGCGGCTAAATTTGTTACCGCACAAGATAGGCTAAAAGCCAAACAGGAAATGCGCCAATGCCGTAAATAAAAGTGCTGGTGGTGTCGTCTCTTCATTGGTTTTTACCTCAAATTGGGTGTGCAACTGCTATAGTCCCTTACCGCGCTATATAATCCTTTATGCAAGTCACGATGTTTTCAGGAATTAAAATCCAATAAAAACATAAATATATGGATTTAAGTCAATAGCCAAAAAACCTTTGGCTCTCTAATGTTTCACTGCTTCTGTACTTATGCGGACATGAGTCCGCCTGCTCAATTCTAAGCGAATAGAACTAAATTATAATATATAGTCGGATTACTGAATCTTTAAAATAAAAGATATATAAAATCATATGCTTAATAATTATAAAAATATAATTATTGAGTAATCCTACTATACTTATGGAGCGTTTTTCAACCCCTCTTGATTTTTTGCTGAACACCCCGACTGTGAAAACCTTATTTTATCCAGCTTTCGCTAAGGTGACGCGGGCTTGTATTGACGCAAATATTTTTTCCCAATCCACCACTCATAAAGGAAAAAGCGATGCAACAGGCTACTTTCGTAAGCATTGTTACAACCCAGAATTTTGCCCAAGAGGTTTTGGCTAAATCTCACCAGGTACCAGTGTTGGCAGACTTTTGGGCAGCTTGGTGTGCGCCCTGCCAAATGCTCATGCCGATTCTAACCAAGTTGGCAAACGAGTATGCGGGTAAATTTATATTGGCAAAAATTAATTCAGACGAACAACAACAATTGGCTATACAGTATGCTGTGCGTAGCCTGCCAACCTTAAAAGTATTTCGTGATGGTGTGGTGGTGGATGAAATCATGGGCGCCCAACCTGAGCCGGTGCTGCGTGAATTGTTAGAGCGTCACATTGAACGCCCTGGCGATGCTTTCCGCGCCCAAGCCGAGGCATTGAGTGCAGCCGGACAACACACAGCCGCTATTGAATTGATGCAACGGCTTAAACAAGAAGATGCCACCTATCCACATTGGGATGAAATCTTTGTCAATATTCTCTTACACGCGGGAGAATATGCGCAGGCGGAAAGCCTCTTGAAAGCCTTGCCTGCCAATGTGCAAGCGCAAGCCCCCGTTCAACAAGCCTTAGCCCGTTTGAGTTTTGCGCATGTACTGCAAAATGCGCCAGAGGTTAAGACATTGGAAGCCGCTCTAGCGGCTGATGCGAAGGATTTGACAGCGCGTTACCAACTCAGTGCTTATCAGGTTTTGCAGGGCAATTACGCCGAGGCATTAGAAAACTTGCTGTTCATCATGCGTAGCAGTCGCCCATTTCAAGATGATGCAGGACGCAAAGGGCTGGTTGCAGTGTTTGATTTGTTGGGTAATGATCCTTTGGTTTCCCGTTATCGCAGCAAAATGTCATCACTGCTGTACTGAGGCTGAATTACTTTTATTGCACAGGTTCATTGTTCATGTTCGTTAAAGAAATCGAAGTATCAGAATTATCTGATTTATTGAAGCAAACGCCGCCTAATCTGCATTTGGTGGATGTGCGCACGCCAGCGGAAATTGCAGCGGGCATTATTCCTGGCACTCAAGCCATGCCGCTGACCACACTGCCTTTGCGGATAACTGAGATTCCCAAGGATAAACAGGTGGTTTTTTACTGTCGCACCGGCGCACGGTCAGCCCAAGCCTGTCTGTTTTTAGCACAACAAGGCTTTGATAATGTTTATAATTTACGCGGTGGGATTATTAATTGGGCAAGGCATAGTTTGCCGATTGAACCAGGTCAACACCTGTTGGGATGAGTGCGCTAAGTTTTTGTTTGAGCTTGCTAATCGGGGCCGGCTCAAACAAAAACAAAGCTATGTGCTACCGTTAGGTTGATTCGGGTAATAAAAAAGGTTTAGCCCGCAACCAGATGCCATCTAGCACATTAACCAAGCCGTGATCGGATTCCAGTGGATAGAGTTTTAAATGTGGGCGGATGGCACAAAAGGTTTTGGAATGTTCAAAAGGCACCGCATCATCCGCAAGCCCGTGAAACACTAATCCAGGCAAGGGGCAACGAAACTCTACTTCGCCAAAATCTTGTAAATCCCGTAAAAAATCATAATGCAACAGACGCTTTTCGCCATAGGCATGGTGCATTAAAGGTAAGTACCCGGTTTTTTGCCACTGCGCATGTTGTGCTTCAGTCAAAAATTGCATGGCTTGAGGATAAAAAATAATACCAGGCGCTAAGAGCACTAAACCCTTTATCTGCTGATAACTTTCCGCCAGTATCAGAGCTAACATAGCGCCCATGCTGGCACCGATAATCATGACTTCTCCGGCTTCTTCAATTAAGTCGCTGACTTGACGAAGCTGACGGCTGAGGGTAAGGGTTTGAAAATCTGGGAAATTTAAGTCCGGCGCCAGCAGTTCGTGACGGTATTCAGCGAAGCGGTGGCTAAAAAAACGCGCTTTAGCGGATTGCGTACCTGAGCACCAGCCATGTAAATAGATGTAGCGCATAGCTTAGCTCCTGCAATAATGCGTATGTGTCGTAAGCTGCACGCCATCCCAGGCTATCATGCGCCAACCAGGGCTAATATGTTCTAGGCTGAATTTTTCCCCGCTCGTGCCCAATTGCATCATGGTGGAAGGCGTGAGATAAACCTGCTTACCATCGCGGCTAAGGTTCCGGTCAGTGTGATAATGTCCGCAAAAAATATGCTGAATGTTGGGGATGTCTTGCAACACTGCCCAGACTGCTTCGCGGTTATGCAAATAATAGTGGTTGTCCATATAGTCACAGCCACAATGCAGCGGCGGATGGTGCATAAACAGCAGGCAATTTTCCTGATACTGTACACAGGTTTCGCGTAGCCAGTGCATTTGCGCTTCACTGAGATTGTTGTCGCCCGTGTCTAAAAACAACAACGGGTGCTGCTCAAGCGAATACGCAAAACAATACACGCCTGGCACAGCACTCGGCACAGGTAGATTCAAATGCTGCTGCATGACCTCCAGGCGATCATGATTGCCAACCATATAGAGCACAGGCACAGGAAAATCTTGCACATTTTCCTGTATCCACTGATAAGCCCCCGCTTCGCCGTCATGCGCTGCCAAATCACCAGACAGCACCAGCAAATCCAGCGTTTCTGTGCGCAATTTGTTCAATACACAAAGCAACTGCTTGCGCACATCTACACCGCGTACCGGTGCCCCATCAGGACTAATATGAACATCTGAAACTTGGGCGATACGAATAGGTTTCATAAAAATTTATCCAGTTTTAAATTCTTAGCAGCACTCTTAAGGCAGCCTATGTTTGCCAAATGACGGGCTAAATATCGCTGATTTGCTAAGAATTGGCAACTGTCACAGGAGCATTGCAATGCTATTGTAAAAATGCCGCATTGCAATGTCTTTTACATTACAACCGCTGTGCTACTGGTACATAATCACGTTGTGCTGCGCCTATATACAATTGACGCGGACGTCCAATTTTCATGTCCGGGTCTTCTATCATTTCTTTCCACTGAGCAATCCAACCCGCAGTGCGGGCAACAGCAAAGAGCACGGTAAACATCTTCGTTGGAATACCCAAAGCACTGAGAATGATGCCAGAATAAAAATCTACATTAGGATAGAGTTTGCGTTCAATGAAATATTCATCTTCTAATGCGATACGTTCCAGTTCCATAGCGATTTCAAACATCGGCTGTTGTTCACCACTGGCGTCTAATTCCCCCAACAATTGGTGGCAAGCGGTGCGAATAATGGTAGCGCGTGGGTCGAAATTTTTATAAACCCGATGCCCAAAGCCCATCAAGCGCGTAGGATTGTTTTTGTCCTTCACTAATTCGATATATGCCGGAATATTTTTCACGTCGCCAATTTCTTGCAACATGTTGATAACGGCTTCGTTCGCGCCACCGTGCGCAGGTCCCCACAGGGTAGCGATGCCCGCTGCAACACAGGCATAAGGATTAGCTTGCGAACTCCCCGCCAGGCGCACGGTAGAAGTGCTGGCATTTTGCTCATGATCAGCGTGCAAAATCAGCATAATTTCGAGTGCTTTCACTGCCGTTGGGTTCATTGGCATTTCCCGATTTGGCAAGTAAAACATCATGTTAAAAAAGTTTTCTACATAACCCAAATTGTGCTGAGGGTACACATAAGGGCGTCCTAACAAATAGCGGAAACTTTTCGCGGCAATAGTCGGCATTTTACCGATCAAGCGAATAGCGCACATATCTCGGTGTGCCGGATTATAAATATCCATTTCTTCGTGATAATAGCTTGACATACCTGCAACGACCCCAGCCAGCATCGCCATTGGGTGCGCATTGTGTTGAAAACCATTGAAAAAACTCAGCAAGCCTTCGTGTAGTATAGATAAACGCCGAATACTAAAGGTAAAAGTATCCATTTGTTGCTGCGTGGGAAGTTCACCGTTGAGCAACAGATAGCACACTTCCAGATAAGAACTTTTCTCCGCCAATTGCTCAATTGGATAGCCTCGGTGCAATAAGATACCCCGATCACCGTCAATAAAAGTAATGGCGCTTTTACAACTGGCAGTAGTAACAAACGCCGGATCAAAGGTAAACATCCCCAGTTCTTTGCTCAACGCACGAGTATCTATCACTGGCTCACCATGCGTACCTTCCATGATTGGGCACTCAATGCTTTTACCCGTTGAATTATCAGTAATTGTGACGGTTTTATTCATACTACCCCCTTTCAGGTCTTTTAGAAAAAACGCGGCTGCGCAGTCACAGCCCAGAGGCTTTTTTTGAGAAAACCTATGCTTAAAGAAAGAAACTATAGACAAACTCTATAATGCAATGCAACAAAAGAATGCTGTTGGGCACAGCATTATTGTTAATACTCAGGCGTGCCAGACGACAATACTGATGGCTTAACGAGACGGATACAGGCGCATTGCTAATGGCGGATAGCGTACAGCCAGCAGCACGCTGAGCCATACGGCATAGAGGAAGGGTTCAGAAATATCCAATTTCATTTTCCACCAAAAATGAATCACAGCAGCAATAGCGACTAAGTACACCAATTGATGCACCTCCTGCCACCGCCGCCCGCCCAGACGCTTTAGCATGTACTGATTAGAAGTCAGCGCCAGCGGCAGCATGAACAGCATAGCGCCAAGTCCCACACTAATATAGGGTCGTTTCAAAATGTCTGCGAAGATTGCCTGCCAATCAAAAAAGTGCTCAAACACCAACCACAGGCTCACATGCGCCAGCGCATAAAAAAACGCAGACAAGCCCAACAAACGGCGTAATTTCAGCAGCCCATGCCAGCCGCTCAAGCGGCGCAACGGCGTAACACAGAGTGTCAGCAACAACAGGCGCAACGCCCAGTCGCCCGTTCCGTGCAGCAAAGCCTCCAAAGGATTCGCGCCTAAATTATCGCTAAATGCCTGCCACAAAAGCCAAACTGCTGGCAACAGGCACAACACAAACAACAGCGGCTTCACCACTTTTTGCGTCATTTCAGGACTAGGGACTCTCATAACTGCTCCTCAACTATATGTCTGGGCGCAACATTTTTAGGTTTACCACAAATACAAGTGGTTAAGCGCATTCCACAGGTACAGAGATTTTCCGCATGACGGCGTGTTGCACAGTGCAACCAAGATTTACAGGGAATTTGGCATTTTGCCGCGCATTCACCTGGGCGCGGCGGCGTGGCTACAAAAGTATTCTGCATAAGATTTAACCCATTGAATAAAAATGAAAAATAGAAAAATACGGGAAACTACCTGATGCTGGCAACGTCACAGGCTTTTCATACAATTGCTTTATAATCAGCCAACTAGGGCGTTGCGTGGTCAACACACAAATTTTCTGTGTAAGACAGCAAAAAGGTTTTGGGATTATAATGAAGTTACATTTTTTTATGCACCCAACCAGATCGTACTGGCGCACGCACTTTATATAGGGAATTTTGTTTAATCTAACAACTCTTAAGGAGAAGCCGTATGATTTTTCGTAAAAGCCTATTAGCCAGCAGTTTAATGGCAGTTTGTTTGTCTGCCGCAGCACAATGGGAAACCCTGCCTGATGCAGCGCCTTCCCCCGAAAACAACCCCATGAGCGAAGCCAAGGTAGAGTTAGGCAAAGCCTTATTCATGGACCCTCGGTTTTCTAAAGACGGCAATATTTCTTGCAATTCTTGCCACAATATCATGGCAGGTGGCGATGATAACCGCCCTAATTCTATTGGTTTTCATGATCAACGCGGCGGACGCGGTGCGCCTACCGTGTGGAATGCCGCCTTCCAATCTGTACAATTTTGGGACGGGCGCGCCGCAACCCTAGAAGACCAAGCCAAAGGACCGGTCGCCAATCCCATTGAAATGGGCATGGAAAGCGTAGATGCCGCCATGTTGCGCGTCAAAGCCATTCCTGGTTATGCGCAACTATTCAAATTAGCCTTCCCAGATGACAAAGAAGCCATGATGGTGGATAACGCCGCTAAAGCGGTAGGCGCTTTTGAACGCACGCTGATCACGCCCAACTCTCCCTATGACAAATATGTCAAAGGCGATAAAGCTGCCCTGACCGAACAACAAGTCAAAGGCATGAATACTTTTTCTGAACTGGGCTGCACCGCCTGTCACAGCGGCGTAAATTTTAGTGGTCCGAAAATGGAAATTGGGCAAGGTTTCTTCATGAAATTCCCCACTTTCCCTGATACTGAATATGATAAAAAATACCAGTTCAGCAAAGACTTAGGACGCTATGAAGTGAGCAAAAACGATGCGGATAAAAATATGTTCCGCGTGCCTACGTTGCGCAACATCGCACTCACTGCACCCTATTTTCACAATGGTGCAGTAGCGACTCTGCAAGAAGCCATCAAAGTCATGGCAAAAACCCAGTTAAACAAAGACCTCACTGATGAGCAAGTGGCTGATTTAGAAGCCTTTTTGAATGCGCTGACAGGTGAGTTCCCGACCATCACCATGCCGCGTTTGCCTGCAACACCTGGCTTTAGCGTGATTGGTATAGAAGGGGCTGGTAAGTAAGTTCGTTGCATTGAGCACTGGCAACTTTCTATAAAGTTGCCAGTGTATTCTATCGGTTTTCTAAGGGCACACCCGCTCCCAGCGTTTTACTTAATTGAATACCCAAACGATCTGCCAAACGCTGATTAAGGATTAAACGATGGAGTTTGTTTTTAGTCATAGGAATACTGTCTGGTATTGCACCAGCAAGAATATCTAATGCCGCACGCGCCGCCCAAATGCCCTGTTCTTTGGGTACTTTGACAATTCCAAACAGAGCAAATTTAGCAATTTCTTCTTGAGTTGCCGCTGCCGGAATACGGGTATTGTTTAATACCAGTTGTTCTGCTTCTTGTGCATTCCAACCATCAATGCTGGACAGTTCTGGCATAATCAATAAATCCGTGTTTTGTTGTGCATCCAAAAAATCTGTTTTCCAAGCCTCGAAATTACTCGAAAAATAAGCCTTATGATAATGAATGCCCAGCATTTCGGTATGATACAGGTAGCTTTTGCGATCGGTAGTTGAATCAGTACCCAGAAAACCAATTCTATTGCCTTTAGCGTAATCTTTTAGACGTTCAATCGCACCTAGCTCCAAACCTACTTCAAGCATCCCAGTGGTATTGCGATAAGGTAATCTGTACACAGAAGCATCCCAATTCACCCCACAAAAGACGAAGGGTAGCTTTGCGTTGCGATAGTATTTCATCAGCACATGTTCGACCGCGTTATCATCTGCAACAATGACTATATCGGGTTGAAAGGCTTCAATTTCTGCTTTGGCTTTTAATCCCGCCGCTGCCATAAAGTCCGGGCTATTATTGCGATTGGTATCCATGCGATGAAATTTTAAGTTGATCTTTTCTGGCAAGAGAATGGCTTTTACACCTTCTTCAATCCCATCACTCCACGCATACCCGGCATGATAAGAATTGATGTGCAACACTTTTTTGCCGGTAAAATCAACTGCCTGAACCGGCACAATGCAGAACAACAAGAAGATAAATAAGAAGAAGTTTTGCATATTTAATCCTAAACAATATCCACTTAATGGGTAGATTTAGTGCTTTAACGGCTATCCTCATAAAGAGGGCGTCTGGTTGTGATTCTGTTCTAAAACTATGCTAAGAAAACCGTCAATCCCTTACTTCATAAATCAATGTGCTATACAACTGATTCTCTGTTCCCATAGAACATTTGGATTTTGCAGGGTATAATCAAATATCAATCAGCTTTTTATTGGAGGGATATTCATGAAATACAGATCGCGTATTCTGCTGGTTTGCCTAGGTTGGCTGTTGTTTAGTGCGGCGTGGGCAAACAGCGTTTGGGTATTTGATATTAACGGTGCTATAGGTCCGGCAACGGCGGATTTTATTGTACGCGGTTTAGAAGACGCGCAACAACAGGGCGAGGTTAAATTGGTGGTGTTGCGCATGGATACCCCTGGCGGCTTGGATGCTTCCATGCGCGACATTATAAAGGCGATTATCGCTTCGTCTGTGCCAGTGGCGACCTATGTTGCGCCTTCTGGCGCACGCGCTGCAAGTGCGGGCACTTACATCTTGTATGCCAGTCATGTGGCGGCTATGTCTCCAGGGACGAATTTGGGCGCTGCAACGCCGGTGCAAATTGGCGGTATTGGCGGTGACAATGCGGCGGATGAAAAAGACAGTAAAACGGCGGAAGCCGACGCGCATGGCGATAGTATGCAGAAAAAAATGGTCAATGACGCGCAAGCCTATTTGCGCTCTTTGGCGCAATTGCGTGGGCGCAATGTGGCGTGGGCGGAGCTTGCAGTGCGCGAAGCAGCCAGCCTGTCTGCCAGCGAAGCTTTAGATAAACAAGTGATTGATTTAGTTGCAAATGATTTGGATGACTTATTGCAAAAAGTGCAGGGACGCGAACTGGAAGTGCAGGGCGCAAAAATCACTTTAGATACCCGCAATGCGCACCTTGAGCTGCAAGAACAAGACTGGCACAGTCAATTGCTGTCTATCATTACCGATCCCAATATCGCCTATTTGCTCTTGCTGTTAGGCATTTACGGGCTGTTTTTTGAATTGTATAACCCAGGCGTGGTGTTGCCTGGCGTGTTGGGCGGGATTGCGCTCTTGCTTGCCTTGTTTGCTTTTCAAGTGCTGCCGGTGAATTATGCGGGTTTAGGCTTGATTTTACTCGGTATTATTTTCATGGCGGCAGAAGCCTGGATGCCCGGTTTTGGCGTGCTGGGCATCGGTGGCATAGTCGCTTTTATTATTGGCTCGGTGATTTTGATGGACACCGACAATCCGGCATTTCAGGTGTCTTACAGTTTAATCGGCATTTTCGCGCTCGCCAGCGCCGCCCTGTTTATCTGGGTCATCAGCACCCTCGTGGGGCTGCGCGAAAAACCCGCCATTACCGGCAAAGAGCAAATGCTGGGCGAAACCGGCGAATGCTTGGCGGCGGACAAGGGCGTGTTGAGCGTGTTTGTGCATAGTGAAACCTGGAGCGCACACAGCGACGTTCCTATCCATCCAGGGCGGCGCGTCAAGGTCGTGGCGATGGACGGCTTAAAATTGCGCGTCGAGCCGCTCCAACCCGATTAACCGCTTTGGCAAATCCTCAATTAGAACTGCATTGGCGAGTAACAGGACAGGTGCAAGGGGTGGGTTTCCGCCCCTTTGTTTACCGTCTAGCGCAAGAATTTGCCCTGTGCGGTTGGGTGCAAAATCACAGCGGGCAAGTGGAAATTTTAGCCCAAGGTGAAGCGGCTGCGTTGCTGGCGTTTGAACAAGCTCTGTGCGCCCAAGCGCCGCCGCTGGCAAAGCCACATTTGGAGCGATTGAGCACCTTGCAGCCAGTGATAGCCGCTGCGACCGCTTTTCAGATTCGCCACAGCCTTGCCTCACTTGTCGCGCAAGTGCATGTACCGCCTGATTATTTTGTCTGTGATGACTGTCTGCGCGAATTGTACGCCCCGCAAGATCGGCGCTACCGCTATCCTTTCATCAACTGCACCCAATGCGGACCCCGTTATACCTTCATACAGCGCCTACCTTATGACCGTCCACACACCAGCATGGCGGCTTTTCCGCTGTGTTTGGCGTGCGAACGCGAATACCTTGATCCCGCCAACCGCCGTTTTCATGCACAACCCATCGCTTGTCCTGAGTGCGGTCCGCAATTGGAATGGCACGACCTGTCCGTGTCACCCGCCGCGCCTGTGCTGGGTGAGCAGGCGCTACAAAGCGCTGCCCGAGCCTTGCAAGCGGGCGCTATCGTCGCGGTCAAAGGCATTGGCGGCTACCATCTGCTGTGCGACGCCCGCAACGACGACGCTGTGCAGCAGTTGCGGACGCGCAAATCACGCCCGCACAAACCCCTGGCAGTCCTGTTTCCAGCCCCGATCACCGACACCTTAGCCGCAGTGCGCCAGCAGGTTGAACTCGACGCACAAGCCGCCGCTGTTCTGCAAAGTCCCATGCGCCCTATCCTGTTGTTGCGCAAAAGCCCTGGCTACACCCTAGCGCCGCACATTGCGCCACATTTGCAAGAAATCGGCGTATTCCTCCCCTACAGCCCGCTGCACCATCTGTTGCTCAACGACTTTGCCGCGCCCTTAGTCGCAACTTCCGCCAACCTCAGCGGCGAACCCATGTTCACCGAAGCACAGCAAGTAGAAACCAAGCTGGCGCATGTAACCCCCTATTTTTTGCACCACAATCGCCCGATACTGCGCCCCGCTGACGATCCCGTGTTCCGCATCATTGCCGGCAAGCCGCGACCGCTCCGTTTAGGACGCGGTTGTGCGCCTTTAGAATGGCAAGGCTTATTGCCCGCCGTGCAGTCCCCGCTGTTAGCCACCGGAGCGCAACAAAAAAACACCCTGGCACTGGCATGGGGCGAGCGCCTGGTGCTATCGCCACCTATTGGCAGCCTTGACAGCCTACGCAGTTACCAGGTTTTTCAACAGGTTGCGCAAGATTTATCCAGCCTATACCAAACCACCGCACAACAACTCGCCTGCGACGCGCACCCCGGCTATGCAACTCGGCGCTGGGCGCGGCAATCCGGTTTGCCCACCCACAACATCTGGCATCACCACGCTCACGCCTCGGCGCTCTATGGCGAATACCGCGGCACAGGCGATTGGCTCGTCTTTACCTGGGACGGCGTAGGACTGGGCGCAGACGGCACACTCTGGGGCGGCGAAACCTTTTTCGGCGCCCCCGGACGCTGGCAACGGGTCGCACACCTGCGCCCCTTTCGCCCGCCAGGTGGCGATAAAGCCGGACGCCAACCCTGGCGCAGCGCCCTGGCAGTCTGTTGGGAAGTCGGGTTAGAAGTGCCACCTTGGATACAAACACAAGGCGACATGGCACTGCTTCACGCCGCTTGGCAGCAAAATCTCAACTGCCCACCGACCAGCGCCGCCGGACGCCTGTTTGACGCCGCTGCCAGCCTGTGCGGACTCTTACAAAATGCGAGTTTCGAGGGACAAGCGCCCATGTATTTGGAAGCCCGGTGCGACCAGCCCTTAGCAAAGGCAAGCATAGCAATACCTTGGCAAAAAAACGCCCAAGGGCTGTGGGAAGCACAATGGCAAGACTTAATCGCAGCACTGCTAACACCAAGCCAATCCGCCGCACAAAAAGCGGCGCTATTTCATCAAAGTCTGGCACAGGCAATATTGAAGTTGAGCCAGCAACTACAGGCTCATTACGCATTCAGCGCGGTGGGTTTATGCGGCGGCGTATTTCAAAATCGCTTATTGAGCGAACGCGCCCTAGAATTACTACAACAGGCGGGTTTTACCGCTTATCTTCCTGAACAACTGCCCGCCAACGATGCAGCAATCAGCTTCGGGCAGGTAGTGGAAGTCGCAGCGCAAATCTAAAAAATTTTGTTTAGGTAGGGATGGCTTTACAATGTAAACACCTGTGAATCATCTGAATCATGATGTTATTGCGCTATCTTAGATTTTGGAGGATAAAAACAGTTGCAATTCAACCACTACCTAAATTCACATAGACTCTCAAGCATCAATGCCAAGAATTAAAACAGGCACATCTATATTTGAAGTACCTCTGTGTTCTAAATCCCAAGCAAACTGCTCAAAATAGGAGACACCCGTACTCATTTCATCAGCAAAGTTTTTGACAGGTACGATTTCTATGCCTGTATCAATGACACCCATTTTGCTAAAAATGGTCATTTTGGCGCAAACGTTGTAAACCATAAAAGCATACTTGCCAAACTGAACCTCAATGCCAAGTTTTGTGTTTGGTTTTACGAAATCCATGTCTCTAAAAGGCTGACCCCGTGTATTTTGTGATTTGATGTAATCTGCCGTGTATTCTCCGTAGATGTAATCACACAAAATTTTATGATTTGACCAGCCGCCATTTTCTACTTTAGCAAACTCACGTTTGAATGCCTTATTTAATTCCATTGGAGAAAATAGCATTTTCCCCATCATGGTTTTTTCTGTGCTTTCTTTGGTTTTATAGAGGCTTGCATCAATTGCATTAATTACTGATTGAATCTGTGCAAATTCTGCGGCGTACTTTTGCTGAACTGCTGTTTTTCCGCCGTTAAAGTCATAGGTGGCTACGATTTTCAAAGCAATTTTTCCTGTTTTTCATTGAGCCACTCAGATGGCATTTGCGCGACCTTTTCTTTGCCGGTTGGTTTGTGTACTGGTTTTCCCAGCGGTCTCATTTTTAGAAACCCCTCTTGAAATGCAAAAATCCTTTCTTTGGTAATGGCGATATACTGTGGATCACGATCAATCACCATTCCTCGACGACCGTTTTTTAGAGCCGCAATCAAACTTGAACCAACTCCGCCAAACGGATCCAAAACCCAATCATTCTCATTAGTGAGAGCTAGGACACACCGTTCAATTAATTCAATTGGAAATTGACATGGATGCGAAGTTTTTTCTGGATGATTTGATTTAACATTGGGAATTTCAATAATGCCATTTTCCCACTCTTGGCTAATGATTACCCAATAGTCAGATGGGTTTTTTCCAAGTGGATTCCCGCTGGGCTGTCCTTTTTTGTCGCCTTTGTAATGCAGCTTGCCTGGATATTTGGAAGGAACTCTAACCGAATCGAGATTAAAGGTGTAATTCTTTGATTTTGTAAACCACAACAAAACCTCGTAGCGACCAGAAAATCTCTTGGTGGCGTGCAGCCCGTGATCGAAATGCCAAACAATTCTATTTCTTAATTGCAAGCCAAGCGCTTTGATGATTGGATAGAAGTAAATATCAAGTGGAAAAACTTCTCCATTATCAATGAAATTTCCAACTTGCCAAACAATGCTGCCTTCTTCTGAAACGACCCGCGCAAGTTCTTTTAGAATCTCGGCTTGCCAGTCAAGATAATGTTGTAGCCCAATTTGTTTCTCGTACTCTTTGCCAATATTGTACGGGGGTGATGAAACTGCCAGTTTGAATGATGAAGCGGGCAGTTTTTTCAATGCTTCCAAGGTATCGCTTTCAGTAACGACAATATGCTCATTAGCATTAAATACTTCGGAAACACTGTGTTTATCTATCATTTTTTAGCCTAATTTAGCGATAGATGAATAATTTTTCATCATGTCATTCTACCTTGTCTTTTTGAAACACAGACAAGGTGTTTCTGCTGAATGTGTTTCAAGTTTCATTTTCTAGCAAATCAACGGCAGTTAGGTGTTCATGTCCGCTGAGTGTGTAGTAGAGGTCTTCGTACACTGAGAGTAAGGCGGGGACGACGAGAAGCACTAAAACGGTGGAGAAGGCTAATCCGAAAGAAAGAGAAACTGCCATCGGAATTAAGAATTGTGCTTGTAGGGAGGTTTCAAATAGCAAGGGCATTAAGCCGCCGATGGTGGTGAGGGAGGTAAGGAGCACAGCGCGCAGGCGTTGGCAAGAGGCTTCGATCAGTGCCTCGCGCACGCTCATGCCGGAGTTGGAGTCGCGGAGGTCGCGGTAGAAAGTGACTAGGACGATGGAGTCGTTGATGACGATGCCGGATAAGCCGAAGAAGCCAAACAGCGAGAGTAGGGTGAGGTCTAAGCCTAACATCCAGTGTCCTGCCAGTGCGCCAATCAAGCCGAAGGGGATGGCGGTCATGACGACGAGGGGCCAGCCGTAGGAGGAGAATACCCAGGCTAATACTAGATAAATCAATAGGATGCCGAAAATCAGTCCTTGTTTCATGTCTGTCAGCGTTTCGCGTTGATCGGCGGCACGTCCTTCGTAGTTGTAGCTGATGCCGTATTTTTGGCTCAGTTGCGGCAGTATGCCTTGTTCTAGGGTGGCGGTGATTTTGTTGGCGTTGTTGACGGCGGCGTCTACGTCGGCGGAGATTTGTACGGAGAGTTCGCCTTTGAAATGGCGCAGGGCTTCAAAGCCTTGGCGGGATTGGAGTTCGACGGCATTGAGCAGGGGTAGGCTGTCGCCGTTGGGTAAGCGTATGGTGAATTTTTCGAGCGCCGAGAGGCTGTAGCGTTCGCTGTCTGGCAGCATGACGCGCACCTCGATTTCGTCGCGTCCGTCGAGGAAAATCTGCGCACGAAAGCCGTCAAAGGCGGCGCGTAATTGTTGCCCAACGCTGGCGACATTCAAGCCGAGTGCCACTGCTTCGGGGCGTAGTTTGTAGATAAGCTGTTCGCGTCCGTAGGGCATGTCGTCTTCAACGGCTAATACCCCTTCTTGGCTTTCCAGGACGGTTGCTAATTCAAGCGCAGCGGCTTTGATGCGCTCTGGCGTGCCGCCGCTTAAGCGTATGTCCAGATCGCGTCCTGGCGGTCCGCCGCGGCGTTCAGAAACGATGAATTTTTCCAAGCCAGGCATGGGCTGGACTTTGCCTTTCCAGGTTTCAATGAATTGGCGGTTGCGCACCTTGCGCTCGTCGGGCTGAATGAGTTCAACGATGATGGAGGCGAATTGATCGCCGGTTTGTGCGGCTTGCCCTTCGGCGCTGGTGCTGATGTTATAGCGCACCACTGCGGCTCGTAGAATGGATTTATCCGGCGGGCTGAGTTCTTTAACGGCGGCGTCTAGGGCGTGCTCAACTGTGTGTAAGAAAGTCGCCACGCGCTCTGGCGGTGTGCCTGCTGCGAAGCTGATGTTGGCGCTGAGGATGGGCGATTCTGGCGTGGGGAAAAAGGTGAAGTTGATGCGTCCGCTGGCGAGTAAACCGATGCCCAAAGCCAATAGACTAAACACTAATGCGATCATGACCCAGCGCCAGCTAAGTGTTGCTGTGACCAGCGGGCGAAAGAAACCTTCCTTAAAGCTTTCAAAGGCTTGGTCGAGTTTTTGGCGCATCGCAGACGGCGGTGCATGGTGCAGCGTGAGAAAGCTGTGGCGCAAATGTCCGGGCAAAATAAAGAAACTTTCGATCAATGAAGCGATGAGTACGCAAATCACCACCAGCGGGATGCTAAACAGAATATTGCCCATCGTACCGCCGATTAACATCAGCGGTAAAAAGGCGGCGATGGTGGTTAAGGAGGCTGCGACAACGGGCGACAACATGCGCCGAGCGCCGCCTTCTGCAGCTTCCAGCGATTTTTCGCCGCTTTGGTAATGCGTTAGCGCATCCTCGCCGACCACGATGGCATCGTCTACGATAATCCCTAGCGTCATGATCATGGCAAACAGGCTCACCATGTTGATGCTGCCGCCCATCAAATAAAGCACCGCAAGGGATGCCATGAGCGATACCGGAATGCCCATTGCCACCCACCAAGCCACTTTACCGTTCAAAAACAGGAACAGAATCACGATTACCACCAGCAAGCCGCTGGCGCCATTGTTGACCAGCAACATGATGCGATCACGAATGTAAGTCCAGCTTTCGTCGTATAGGTTGATTTCAATGTTGGCGGACAAGGTGGGGCGCACTTCTGTCAAGTATTTTTGCAAAACCTCGGCGGCTTTCAGGGCGTCGTTATGTTCAGCGCGTAAGATGGTCAGTTGTACTGCGGCTTTGCCTTGGTACGTCAGCGCCGTTTGCCCTTGCATTGGGCGGTGCTTGATGGTTGCCACATCGTCTAGGCGCAACAAGCGCCCTTGGCTATCTGCGGTTAACGGAATATCTTCAAAACCCTGCGCCGTGCGGCGTTGTTCCAAACTGCGAATTTGTCGCGCCACGTCATCACGTCCGACCATGCCAGCGGGAATGTCGCGGCTAAAAGCCACCACGCGATCCGCTACCTGGTTTAAGCTCAAGCCCAGGTTTTCCAGCGTGGCGCTGGGGATTTGAATGGCAATTTCTTCTTCCGGCAGCCCTTGAATGGTCACCTTATCAATGCCGCGATTGAGTAGCGCCTGTTCCATTTGGTAAGCTAAATGGCGCAAATCATTGACTTCTTCGGGTACTGTTAGCAGCACATTGGCAATGGCTTCATAACGCACCACTTTGCTGACCTCCGGCTTTTCAGCAGTGCTGGGTAAATTGCGTAGCAGCGAGACTTTTTCGTTGACCTGATCCAGCGCCACGCTCATATTCGTGCCTTCGTAATATTCCAGGCTGATATTGGAGATGCCGTTTGCCGACGTAGAAGTCATCTTTTTCACGTTATCCAGATTGCGCAATTCTTGCTCAATTGGACTGGTAATGGAGGTTTCCACATCTTCTGCGCTTGCGCCGCTCCACACCACTCGTACCGTAATGAAATCTAAAGAAAAATTGGGCAGAAATTGGGTGTTTAACTTAGACAGCGCCCAAACGCCAGCAAGCAGCATAATGAGCATCAGCAAATTGGCAGCAACTGCGTGTTGGGCGAAGCGCCCGATAAAGTCTTGTTGATGTTTGAAGGTCATGGTTTTTACTTTAACGGATATGAAAAAAGCATCACATAATCAAAGCGATGCTTTATAGGAATGAGGGTTTAAAACGACTGCTTGACAAGTATGAGCAGTAGCTTAATCACTTTTAATTTCAGTCGCACGAACTATGTGTACTTTATTCAGCAGGTGCGTGGTTTTTTCTTTATCAATCAGCGCGACAAACTGCTTTTTAGGGTTATTCAAGAAATCCGACAAGCGATTATCCCGCGCCATTACGAAAAGTCCTTCCAACACTGTGCCGTCGTGTAGTTCCACGCGCACCTCGACTTTTTTCCAAGCACTGACAGTTCCAAGCATGATGTTCCCCTTGCGACCGGTTTGTGACCGGAATTTTTATAGACTGGTTTGGTTGTAACGAATGCCTGTTAAGATAGCCTAACGCATTTAATAATATGGTGTTTTGTTTTTATGAATGGCACGCGGCGGTGTCTTAAAATGGCAAAAAATGCCGCTAATCAAACAGTAAATGTGGTTCAAATAGTACAATATCAGCGTGCGCTGATGCTAGATTTTCCGCAATCCATTAGAACTAAGCCTATAAACGCTGCAAAACAGGCGCGGAGTGTAAAAAACAAGCGCACTTCATGCCATCCAGCCCACTTAAAAGAAACCAGACGTAAGGATACGTTCATGAAGAAAATGCTCTCTCTTTGGTGTGTGAGCTTATTGTGTTGCGGCACAGAAGCCCTGGCAATCAGCCAAGACCGCGCTGACTCGCTGACGCATTTAGCGCAGTTGGATTTGACTGGATTGCAAGAAGTGGAAGTCAAGCTAGATGATGTATTTGATCTGTTTGATGGCTTAGTGAAAGCGCGAAAAGTGTCAGTTGCCAGCGGCGTAGCGCAAGATACCGCCAGCGCCCCAGCGGTGACGACACTCATTACCGCGCAAGATATTGAAGCAGTGGGTGCGCGTAGTTTGAATGAGGCGCTAGCAATGGTGCCGGGGCTACATGTTGGGCGGCGCGGCATCGGTTATGACCACATCTACACGCTGCGCGGTATTCACACCAATCCCAGCCCCGAAGTGCTGGTGTTGCTCAACGGCATCCCAATCAAAAAAGCCCACGACGGACGTAGTGAAACCGATGCGCTGCCGGCAAGTTTGATCCAGCGCATTGAGGTAATTCGCGGTCCCGGCTCAGCACTGTACGGTGCAGATGCTTTTGCTGGCGTAATCAATATCATCAGCAAAACCGCAGCCGATATTCAGGGCACAGAACTCGGCGTGCGTGGCGGCAGTTTCAATCAAGGTGAATTATGGATTGCACAGGGACAGCAATACGGCGCTTTTGATTTGGCGCTGATGTTGAACTGGTATCGTAGCGACGGACACGATGGCTGGGTTGAAGAAGATGCGCAAACCCAGCTTGATCGGCTGTTTGGTAGCCAGGCATCGTTAGCCCCTGGTGCGCTGGATGCGCAACGTGACCTGTTGCACTTGCACCTAGACCTGGGCATTGGCGACTATTGGCGCTGGCGTGGCAGCCTGCGGCGCAATCAGAACGCTGGCGTCGGGCTGGGGTTTGGACAGGCGCTTGATCACCAAGCACAACCAGATACAGACAGCTTTCTCACCGACCTGACCTACGAAAATCGCAACCTCTCGCCAAATTGGGAACTCAAAGCACAACTCAGCTACCAAACCTTCGACTCTAGCGGCAACTATAGCCTCTATCCGCCTGGGGCTTTCGGTGGCGCTTTTCCCGACGGCTTCCTGTGGGACATTGGCTTGCAAGGCGACCAAACCCGTGTGGAGAGCAACGCGCTCTATCGCGGCTTTGCAAACCACGCAGTGCGCTTTGGCGCGGGTTGGCAAGCAGCGCGTTTAAGCGAAGTCAGTGAAAGCCGCAACTGGGGCGTGGATTTAGCCAGCGGCTTTCCCTATCCGCTAGGCAGCCTGGTGGATGTCAGCAACAGCGGCGAAGTCTTTTTACCCACCGCCACCCGCCGCAACCTGTTTGCTTACGCGCAAGATTCCTGGGGCTTTAGCAACAACTGGGAACTCACCGCTGGCGTGCGCTATGACGATTTTTCCGATTTCGGCAACACCCTCAACCCGCGTCTAGCCCTGGTCTGGAAAAGCACGCCTCACTTGACCAGCAAACTGCTATTTGGTTCAGCTTTCCGCGCACCCACACTCGCCGAGTTAGGCTTCAAAAACCCACTCATCGGCTTAGGCAACCAAAGCCTCAAAGCCGAAACCATAGACACCTGGGAACTCGCCTGGGACTGGCTGGTCACTAGCGACGTGCATATGGCGCTCAATCTGTTTCATTACCAAATCAAAGATAAAATCGGCTTTCCGGGTGGACAAATACAATACGCCAACTACGGACAATGGCGCGGGCAAGGTTTTGAATGGGAAGCTCGTTGGAAATTCTCCACCCGCGCCGCGCTCTTGTTCAACTACGCCTACCAAAACGGCGAAGACGAAAACCACCAAGCCATTGCCGATGCCCTGCAACAGTTTGCCTATGTCCGCCTTGATTGGATGTTTTTGCCCAATTGGTTTTTTGACTTCAATACCCGCTGGATTGCCGACCGCCCGCGAGCCAGCAACGATGCGCGTTCAGCATTGGATGATTACCTGATTAGCGATGTCACCCTACGCCACAAAGACCGCAAAAGCCCCTGGAACGCCGCTGTCGGCATTCGCAACCTATGGGATACCGATGCCCGCGAACCCACCACCGTCAATATCGGCGTTACCAACGACTTACCGCTCCCGGGACGCGAATGGTTCGTAGAACTGCGGTATTTGTTCTAAGCATTTGCCGCACAGTTTCCCAAGTTATTTCTGGCACATCCTCTTCACCCTCTCGCGCCAAACCTGAGAGATGTGAGAGGAATTTTTACGGGCTTTTTACTGGCGAATGCCTTCAATGGATAAATAGAGTTCGACGGTTTGTGAAGCAGGTCCGAGGTCACTCTGAATACCAAAGTCTTTCAAGGTCAATTGTGTGTGTCCTTCAAAGCCGCTGCGATACCCGCCCCAAGGGTCATCACCAGCACCTATGTGGTTGACATCAATAGTGATTTCTTTAGTTACGCCGTGCAAGGTTAAGTTGCCCTTCAAAAGGGCTTTGCCGTTGCCTTGGTCGCTAAAAGAAGTGCTGACGAAGGCTGCTTCTGGGTAT
This sequence comes from Thiomargarita sp., assembly GCA_020720115.1. Taxonomy (GTDB): domain Bacteria; phylum Pseudomonadota; class Gammaproteobacteria; order Beggiatoales; family Beggiatoaceae; genus BB31. Next base: position 50,621 of record DYPD01000006.1, read on the forward strand.
TGATCAACGTCTAAAAAACCTTTGCTACGCAAGTGTTTATCGCGCTCGGCATGGTTTGAGTCAATGCTGGCGGGATCAATTTTTACGGATACCTTAGCAGCGGCGGGATTGGTTTCATCGTAGCTAAAGCTGCCACTGAATTTGTCAAAACGTCCAAGCAGCCAGCTATAGCCTAAATGCTTGATTTTGAATTGAATAAAAGCGTGAGCGCCGGTCGTATCAATGACATAATCAGCCGCTGATAAATGGGGGGAAACCAGCGCCAAAGTAGCAGCAAAAGCAGTGGATTAAGAGGGTTTTACGCAACATAGAATGCTCCTTAAATGACTGAAGAGAATCGCAAAAATTAGTTTAGTTTAAGTCCTAACATGCGACGCAAGGTATTGTCTTTCAACACAAAATGATGTTTCAGCGCGGCTGCTGCATGGAGTAGCATTAAACCCATGAGGACAAAAGCCAGAATTTCGTGGACTTCTCCAGCAATGTCGGCTTGGTGTTCAATCTGCCAAGGCAGGGCGGGTACTTCAAACCAGCCAAACACGGCAATCCCATGTCCTTCGCCGGTCGCAATCATATAGCCACTGAACATCACGCCAAATAGCAGTAAGTAGAGTAAGCCATGTATTGCAGCAACGAAGATATGTTCGCCGCGTGAGGCGGGCAAGGGCTGTGGTTTGGGGCTGATTCTGAGCCAGATAATACGCACCAGGGTGAGCAATAATAAGGATAAACCTATGCTTTTGTGCAAATCTGGCGCACGGTTGTACCAGGCATCTTGGTGCTCCAAACCGCTCATCCACAGCCCCAGCGCAAACAAACCCACCACACACAAAGCCGTTACCCAATGTAGCAGCATGGACAGGAGTCCATAATGGGTTTCAGTATTTTTCAGCATAGAGTCTCCAATAAGTTGTTAAAAAAGCAAGAAGGCTAGAATAATGCTAAAAGTTGCACAAAAACACGGCAAAATTTTGCATTTGGATAGGATTACGCATGACAAAAACTCATCTTTACTTGGTGCGTCACGGAGAAACTGACTGGAACCGCCATAGCCGCATCCAGGGTCATCTGGACACACCGCTCAATGCGCTGGGTGTCGCACAGGCAAAAGCACTGGCTAAACAGCTTGCGCCCCTGCATTGCCAAGCTCTGTATAGCAGCGATTTGCGTCGTGCAGTGCAAACGGCAGAATTTCTTGCCCAGCAGACCGGGCTTAAAATTCAACCACAAAGCTGTTTGCGTGAGCGCGATCTGGGGATTTTGCAGGGATTAAGCAAGGTAGAAGCAGAACAACAACAGCCAGAAGCTTGGCAGCATTATCACCAGGATGTGGATTATGTGATTCCACACGGCGAAAGTTCGCGGCAATTCATGCAGCGTTGTGTGTCTTGTTTGACCCATTTGGCAGAGCAAAACGCTGGGGAAAAAATTTTAGTGGTGACACATGGCGGGGTCTTGGGCAATTTGCTCAAGCACACGCTCGGCATCTCGCTCCAGCAAGCTCGCCGCTTTCGTGCATTAAATACTTGTTTTAACTGGTTTGTTTATGAAAAGGGAGAATGGCTGCTGCACACTTGGGGCGAAGTCCAACACCTGCGGCAATTGGAAGGATTAGACGATGTGGATACTTGGTAAAGCTGAGGATGTCTCTATCGAAAAAGCTTTGGCACTTGGGTTAAACTCAGGAAAATCGCGTTTATTAGGAGTCTGCAACATGAATTTACTCGGCAAAGCTGTGATTTTATCGGCGTTTTGCCTTTGCTTGCCGCGGGTGGCTTTGGCAGATTCGCCGGTCAATCCGCTACAAGCCCCTGCCAACAGTACGGCAAGTTATCAAGGACTGTTTGGTGACGGGCAGTTGCGCCTCGAATTGCAAGCGCAAGCGCCTTATTACATGGGCACTATTGAGTTTAATGGACAACAGTATCCGTTGCAGGCGCAAGCGCAAGAAGACGGCTTGAGCGGTTATTTCCAAGATTTGCAGGGCAATCGTTTTGCTTTTTCGGCGCAGTACGAAGGGGCGGTTTTATCTTTTACGACAGATAATCGGCGTTTTCAGCTTCAGCCGTTGGCAACTCAGCCGCCCAATCCGCTGACGCCGCCGTTAGCTGGTGCTGGTTTGAATGGCAATAGCGCGCCGCTGTTGATACAGCCAACGCCGCAGTTTATCCCGCAAACGCCGCAAGCCACTTTGAGCGAATTTCATTCGTTAAACACGCAAATTGGCTATGATTTTCAATTATTTTTGACGCGCTTGCGGCAATGGTTAAGCGACGCGGTAGAGCCAGAACAAAGCAAGGCTTTGCTAACCCAACAACTGCTGCCCACTGCGTTGCAATTACAGCACAAGCTTGCGCATTTAGGCGTATTAACCAGTCAAATGGGTTCTTTAATGCAGTTAAATCCAGAAGAAACCAAGCTTATGCGGCAATTTGTGGCGCTCAGTAGCAAGGGATCGCGGTTTTTTGAACAATGGTATCTGTTGTTCAAATATATGCTGGAATTGCACGACAAGGGTGATCAGCAAGGGCTTTACCAGGTCGCGCAAGAGCAACTGCCTGGTGCGGTGAAAAACGCCATTGCCTTTGCCCGCACTTTTGTCACCCTGATGCACGCTGCCGATGCGCTACAATACCGTCCGCTTGACGCGCCGCAAGTAGTGATTGAAGGGCAGCCGAGTTTGAACCCTCGGCAAATGTTCAAATGGGAAACCTTGCGTAACATGAGCCAGATGATGCGCGATGCGATGCGCATGATGAGTGCGGGCGCCCGCTGAAAACCGATACGAAAGTGACATTTTATGCGTTTATTACTGATTTTCTTTATGAGTTCTTGGTTTGCTTCCTGTTACGTCAAAGCAGACGAAGTGCGTTCTTATACGCTCAGCGAAGACAATGAATTCATTGTGCGTCAGTTTAACGCAGCGCACGGCGACACCCTGCTGCTGTGGATTGCCAGTGCGTATGGCTTTGATGAACCGCACAGCCGCGCCGCCGAAACGCTGGCAAAAAACGGCTTTACGGTGTGGCAAACGGATTTGCTGGAATCCTTATTTTTAACCCGCAGCGTACAGAATATGCGCACTTTAAGCGGACACTGGGTCGCAGAATTAGTCGAACAAGCCAGCGCAGAAACCGGTAAACAAGTGTTTTTGCTCGGCGACCAATCCGCAACCATGCCGATGTTACACGGCGCTCATGCTTGGCAAATCAAACACCCCCAGCAACGCGATTTAGGCGGGTTGCTGCTGTTTTCTCCGTCGCTCTACCAACAAGTACCGCAACTCGGCGAAGACGCGCAGTATTTGCCTGTGGTCAGCGCCAACCGCTTGCCCGTGTTCATTTTTCAAGCCGAAAGCGACGGCAACCGTTGGTACTTGCCGGCGTTACTAAAAACCCTGTACGCCAGCGGCAGCGCCGTCTACGCCGAACTGCTACCTGGTGTGCGCAACCCCTTCTCACACGAACAAGTCTTACCCGCCGAAACTCGCCTGCTACAAAAGCTGCCAAACCTGCTCAATGCACGATTGCCGTTGCTGCGCAACGCCGCGTTAGCGCCCCTCACACAAAATTCGCTTAAATTGCCAGCGATCAACCAGGATTCAGGCATAGATCAACAACTTAAGCCATATCAGGGCAAAATTCAGCCAATGCCCATTGAATTGCCAGACATCCACGGGCAGACATACAGCCTGATTGATTACCGAGGGCGTGTCACCTTGGTTAATTTTTGGGCAAGTTGGTGTCCGCCTTGTGTGCAAGAAATTCCCTCACTCAATCGCTTGCGCGAGCAAATGCGCGATCAACCCTTTAGCCTCATTTCCATCAATTACGCTGAATCTCGGCTAGAAATCGAGCAATTCATGCAGCGCGTAGCAGTGCATTTTCCCGTATTAATGGACAGCGCCGGACAAGTCGCTGCCCAGTGGAAGGTGTTTGCTTTCCCCTCCACCTTTATCATTGATTCGCAAGGACAAATTGCTTATGGTGTGAATGCCGGACTAGAATGGGATACGCCAGAAGTCGTCAATACTTTGCAAGGCTTATTAAAATCCCAGAAGAGATAGAAACGCCCCAGCCGATTGATGATAATGCGGCATCAGCGGATAAAACGCGAAATCTGCGTGTGGAGTTTATTTGCCTGGGGTATTTGGATTACACTGCACCCCGCTTTAAAATCGCTCGCAGGGATGCCGATTAAGTGATTAAAATTCAATCAGTTGTATCAGATTGGATAGGGCAAAAAATGCCGTTTCTGGCGGGTATGAGTATAACGTGTGATTATGATTAATTTAAGGGTAATACGCTCATGAAAATCCTCATTGCAGACGATGAACCTCTGGCGCGCTTACGCCTGCGTGCCTTACTCAACGAAATCGGACAGTGCGAGGTGTTGGAGGCTGAAGCCACCAACGGCAAAGAGGCGCTGGATATGGCGCGGGCTTATCAGCCGGATTTGCTCATGTTAGACATAGGAATGCCAGGGCTGAGCGGTATGGAAGCGGCGCGGCGTTTGCCCGAACTGGCAAATCCGCCAGCGGTGATTTTTACCACTGCCTACAGCGAGTACGCCTTAGAAGCCTTTGATCAGCAAGCGGTAGATTATCTGCTTAAGCCGATTCGCAAGGATCGCTTAAAACAAGCGCTGCAACGGGCGCAAAATTTATTGAACGAACCCCCGCACGCTGAAAAACCCAGTCCTGAAGAGATCTCTAACAAACCGGCTCGCACCCATATTGGCGTCACTTTACAAACTGAAGTGAGACTAATTCCAATAGACAAAATCTATTTTTTCCGTGCTGATCAAAAATATGTCACGCTACGCTGGACGGGCGGCGAAGCGTTAACGGATGAACCTTTAAAGAACTTAGAAAAAGAATTTGCTGGGCAATTTTTGCGTATTCATCGCAATGCACTGGTTTCAGTGGCGTATTTAAGTGGTTGGAAAAAAGAGTTTAATGGAAAATGCTATATTTCTTTTAGCGGCATCAAAGAGCGCCTGGAAATTAGTCGTCGGCATTTGCAGAGCGTGAAACAAACCATTAAAGATATGTCATTGAAAACGCGAGAAAATTAACCAGACTCTAGGGCTTTTTTAGGAGACACTCTTGTTTAACTTAAAAGTTATCCACAGCCGCTATTGTGCCCATAGCCTGTTTTTTTGCGGCGCGGCTTTTAGCTTGTTGGCTGCGGCGAAAATCCCCCAAGATAGCAGCAGCTTGAGCCTTTTTGCGCTGGGTTTTTTGCTCAGTGCCTTGGGGGTGTGGCGGTTGCGCTCGGCGGGCGGTAGCACACTGTCAGCAATGGGAACTGTAGCCGCAAGCAAAACCTCACCATTTGCTCATTTAGACTTGGATTTACAGGCTTTAGCGCCGTTGGTGCAAGCCGCGCACCTGCATAAAAAGCCATTGGCGGCAAGCTTAGAGCAACTCCACAGCAATACGGTGCTTGTTGCCTTGGCACAACAAGAACAGCTTGATCAACAATTAGGGCGGGCGGCTTGCGCGGAAATTTACCTTGCCTTAGCGCAAGGCGAGCGGCTACTCAACCGGATGCGCTCGGCGTTGAGCGATGATTGTACCGCCGAAGTGCAAAACGTATTTCCGCACATGCAGGCAGCTTTGCGCTTGACTCAGAGCCGCTGGCAAGCTCAGGAAAATGCACTTAACGCAACGAATCAATAAACCAACAGGGGAAAACTATGCCTATTGATTTCAAAGAATATACTGATACCTGTTTAAGCAAGGTAGACGCCGAAGTGCGCATCTCGCTGGAAGGCACTTTCCAAGAAGCTGCCCGCGTTATGTCGCCCACCGGCTTACAGGAATATCTGGAAGGTGGCAAAGGCTTGTGCAATCTAGGGCGCGGCACGGATTTGGTGGTGTCCTATTTGGAAGAAATGCCGCAAGTGGTGAAGGAATGCGGCGATGACGTGATTCAAGACTGCATTTTAGCAGCCATGAAGTTATCTTCCATGACCTCTGGCGAGGTGATCGCCCTGCTATTTGCAAGCCTACCGACCGCCGCACGACGCTTGGGCGACGCCGAATTACTGCGCGGCTATTTGAACTTGATGCACCAATTGTCCGCCAAAGCCTCACGCGGCTTACGTCCAATGCTCAACAACATTGACGAATTACTCTCCAAACTCACGCTCTCTGGCTTGCGCCGCTGGGCGATGTTTGGTGCCGATGCGTACCGCCGCGACTTACCCAACTTGGTCAAATATTTTGCCCTCGAAACCCAAGACAGCCGCGCCATGCTGCAAAAAGAACGGCGCGGCACCTTGTTTATTGACACTCAACGCAAGCTGAATTTTTACCTGCGAGCGTTGTGGGGACGCGACTTCTTCCTGCGCCCCACAGCCGCAGATTACGAAGGCTTCAAACCCTATTTGGAACATCGCATTCTGCATCTGCCAGATGCCGTTGATCCCATTAAAGAAATCGCCAGCGGTTTAGAACTCTACCGCGCCATGTCTGCGCACATGGCAGCACACCTGATCTACACCCACACGCGCCTATCCGCCGAACAACTCAGCCCAGCGCAAATGTTTTTCATCGGATTAGCCGAAGACGCCCGCATTGAATACCAAGCCGTGCAAGATTTCCCCGGCTTAAAACCGCTGTGGGGCAGCTTGCTGCGGATGCCCTATGCTGGCAACGTACAACACCCGACCATTGAGGCGCTAGAGCACTTCGCTCTGATGCTGCTGGACGCCAACGAAACCAGCGCCGATGCTCAACTCAATGCGCTGGCGGAAAAATTCCACAACAACATCGCTACCAACCGCGACAACAATCAGTTTTCCTGGCACTTAGGCTTAGAACTCTTCAACCTCTTTGCTGCCCGCCGCGATGTGCCCAGTTTGCGCATATTAGAATCCATTCGCTTCCCCTACCGCGACGATAACCGCTTTATCTGGAACTTTGAAGAATTTGCTTGGGAAGACGGCGTAGCATTTCTGCCCGGACACCCAACGCAAGTGCGCAAAACCGTCAACGTCATGGAAATGGTCAACGAAGTGGACTGCGAACTCGCGGGGGACGACGCACAAGAAATTTGGCGTTTACAAACACCTTTCTGGTTAGACCAAGAAGGCTGCACCATCAACGAACTAGAAGGCAAAGAGCCGATTTCCGAACCCTATCACTACCAAGAATGGGATTACCAAGTACAACTCTTTCGCCCTGACTGGGCAACCGTCTACGAACGCCGCGCCGCCAAAGGCAATCCCGAAGACATAGACAACATCCTCAGCGCAAACCGCCCCGTCGCCTTTCGCATCAAACAAATCATAGACATGCTCAGTCCCGAAGGCGTACAGCGCGTGCGCGGCATGGAAGATGGCGACGAAATAGACATCAACGCCGCCGTAGATGCCATGATAGCCATTCGCATGGGCAGCCAACCCAGCCCCCGCATCACCATGCGTAACGTCATTAAAAACCGCGACTTAGCCGTCGTCGTCTTACTCGATTTATCCGAATCCACCAACCAAATTGTCGAAGGCTCCGACAAAAGCGTACTACAACTCACCCGCGAAGCCGCTACCCTAGTTGCCACCGCCATCAACGGCATCGGCGACCCCTTTGCGATTCACGGCTTTGCCTCCGACGGACGGCACGACGTACAATACTACCGCTTCAAAGACTTCAAACAACACTTTGACGACGAAGCCAAAGCCCGTCTAGCCGGCATGAAAGGCGGCTTATCCACCCGCATGGGAACAGCGATGCGCCACGCCGCCCAACACCTGCTCAAACAACCCGAACGGCGCAAACTGCTGCTACTGGTGACAGACGGCGAACCCGCCGACATTGACGAGCGCGATCCCCAACACCTGCGCCACGACACCAAAAAAGCCGTAGACGAGCTATACAGCAAAGGCGTACTGAGCTATTGCTTAACGCTGGATCGCAACGCCGACAACTACGTCAAACGCATTTTTGGTGCAAACAACTACACCATCATTGACCATGTGCAGAAACTCCCGGAAAAACTGCCCATTCTATTTGCCAGCTTGACGCGCTAAACAAGGTAGAGCGGATTAAGCGGCAGCGTATCCGCTCATTTGAACTGAATCAGGTAAAGGAGAAACACCATGTCCGCAGTTCTAAAACTCACCCCGCAAGCCTATCTGGAACAAGAACGCTTGAGCGACACCAAGCACGAATACTGCAATG
>DYPD01000079.1:0-15439 GCA_020720115.1 Thiomargarita sp.
TATTACCCTCTTTTATGCACTTAACTTGTGTTTCAGCAGCATTTCAGAGAAGATTATTATTGGGTTGGTAGGCTGTCATTATTGTGGCTGGCGTTGCCTTTGGTTTTGCTTTTGGTCAGGAGAAAGCATCCGTATGTCTGTTAATCCCCACGCTGCTAACATCTTAATTGTTGACGATAATCCATATAATTTAGAAATTTTGAGCATGATTTTAGAGGCGAAAGGCTACCAAACCAGCGTGGCAAATAATGGGGAATCGGCTTTGCGCACGCTGAAATTTAAAATTCCAGATATGGTGTTGTTAGACATCATGTTGCCGGATATGTTGGGATATGAGGTGTGTCGCCAGATTAAAGCGGATGCTGTCACGCAAAGTATCCCAGTGTTGTTTATCAGTGCTTTGGAAGAAACCCGCGATAAACTTAAAGGTTTTGCCGTTGGTGGGGTGGATTACATTACCAAGCCTTTTCATCCGCAAGAGGTGTTAGCGCGGGTGGAAAATCACTTAAGTCTGCACCACTTGCGTCAGCAGTTAGCGCAACAAAATCGCCAATTGCTGCAAGAAATAGAGGAACGTCAGCGGGCGGAGACTGAGTTGCAAGCTGCAAAGCAAAGTGCAGAACAAGCCTTTGGGCAATTGCAAAAGGTGCAGGCAGACTTGGTTCAGGCGGAAAAAATGGCTTCGCTGGGACAACTGATTGCCGGTATCGCCCACGAAATCAATAGCCCATTGGCGGCATTGCGTTCTTCCACCGAACATCTCAAACATTTTATACAGGTACATTTACCGCATTTGCCGACTTTTTTACATACCTTAAACAGCACCCAAACCCAACAATTCCTGGCTTTACTGGGACAATATTCAGTGCAGTCGCCTGGTTATTCAACCCAGGAAGCACGGCGCATACGCCGTCAATTAACTGAGCAATTACGTGCGCAGCAGTTGGACAAAGCCGATGTATTGGCGGATTTATTAGTGCAAATGGGGTTAGAAAATCAAACAAATGAATTACAAGATATTTTACACAGCACCGATGGCTTAGATTTCCTGCATAAATTACATGCTTTGATAGATTTATCCCGCAGCCAGCAGACAATGGAATTTGCGATAGGGCAAGCGCAAAGAATTATTCTGGCGCTGAAAAACTATGTACATCAAGAGCAGCAAGGCGACCAAATGCAGCGCACCAATGTGCTGGCAACGCTTGAGACAGTGCTGACGCTGTATAATCATTTGTTGCGCGATACGGTGGTGTTGGAAAAAAACTACCAGTCAGTACCCGACATTCTGGCTTATCCTGACGAACTTAACCAGGTGTGGACTAATTTGATTCAAAACGCTTTACAAGCAATGGATTATCGTGGGCGTTTGAGTATTTCGGTGCAGCCTGCTACTGCCCCGCAAGGCTTTGCAGCGGTGGCTGTGGCTTTTCAAGATAGCGGAAGCGGTGTACCTAACGCCTTGCAGGAAAAGATTTTCCAAGCTTTTTTTACCACCAAAAGCGCCCCAGAAGGCACCGGACTGGGCTTGGACATTGTGCGTAAAATAGTGCAAAAACATCGCGGGGAGATAGGTTTAGACAGTCAGCCTGGCTGCACTGTTTTTACTGTTTGGTTGCCGTTGGATGCGGCAAACACATGAACGCGCAAAAATAATAAAAGCCCTTTTAAGCGAGAAAGACCGATAATCGAGGTTTAACAGTTATGAACAACATCCAAAAATTCCGCTACGCCATTGTGTGTGTAGATGATGATCCTGGTGTTTTAGCCAGTTTGCGGGCTGAACTCTATAACATAGTACAACATGAATATTTAATTGAAATTGCTGAGGGTGGACGAGAGGGGTTGCAGTTATTTGAAGAATTGGTCGCTGAGGGGTATGAAATCCCTTTGGTGATTGCCGATTATATGATGCCCAATTTGCGCGGTGATCTGTTGCTTGCCAGTGTGCATAAACAATCACCGCACACTCTGACAATCATGCTCACTGGACAGGCAAATATTGAAGGTATTCGCAATGCAGTAAATCAAGCGGCGCTGTATCGCTATATTGATAAACCTTGGGGCATGGAAGATATGAGCCTCACGGTGAATGAAGCATTGCGCCGCTATCAACAGGAGCGTGAATTAGAACAATTGTATCGGGAACAAGCACAGTTAATTGTACAACTGCGCCAAGCAGAACACGCATTGCAGGCGCAAAATGAATGGTTAGAACAGCGTGTCGCACAGCGTACTCAAGAATTAGAAAATAAAAACCAAACCTTATTGCAACAAGAAAAATCTCTGTTGTTAGCCAAAGAACAAGCAGAAACTGCTAATCGTGCAAAAAGTACTTTTCTAGCGAATATGAGCCACGAATTGCGTACTCCACTCAATGGGATTCTAGGCTGTGCGCAGTTGCTGGATTATGATGTGCGTTTGAATCAAGAGCAACGAGAAAATATCCGTGTTATTCACAGTTGTGGAGAACATTTATTAACTCTAGTGAATGATGTAATGGATTTATCTAAAATTGAATCAGAAAAACTACGTTTACAGTCTACTGATTTTGATTTACCCGATTTTCTCACAGAAATCGTTGCTTTATTTCAGATGAAAGCCCGCCAACAAGGGATTGCATTTAAACATACAGTGGCAAGCAACTTACCTCAGTCTGTACATGCCGATGAATTACGTTTGCGCCAAGTGCTCATGAATCTACTCAGCAATGCCATTAAATTCACCCGCCAAGGGTGGGTGCGTCTGCATGTAGAACGCCAGGAAAATGATGCTTTGTTGTTCAGCGTAGAAGACAGCGGTTGCGGTATTCCTGAGACTGATTTAGAAATAATTTTCCGTCCTTTTGAACAAACCAGTGATCGTGATCAAAGCATTGAAGGTACAGGATTAGGCTTGCCGATCAGTAAACAACTGGTCAACATGATGGGCGGCGATTTGCAGGTCACTAGCAGTCCACGCGGCAGCCGCTTCTTCTTTGAACTACATCTACCCATTGTGCGCGAAGGACAAGTATTGAAAGCAGGTAATCAGTTTCAACGAGTGATCGGTTATCGCCGCCATCAGAGCACAACACAGAGACCTATTTCGGTGATGGTGGCTGACGATAACACCTATAACCGAGAGATTTTGCTTCAGTTGTTCAAACGGGTGGGCTTTGTGGTGACAGAAGCCGTCAACGGGCAAGAGGTGTTGGATAAAATCCATCGTCTGTATGCCGCCAATCAGCCCATAGACATGTTGTTTCTCGAACTCAAAATGCCCGTGCTGGATGGTTTAACCTGTCTGAAGCGCCTGCGTGCTGACGAGCGTTTTGAAACGCTGCCCATTTTTGGTATCTCGACCAGTTTATTTGGGCAGCAAACACGCTTGTGCATGCAAGCTGGATGCACAGACTTTACAAGCAAGCCATTGAATTTCAACAAATTACTTGAGATGATTGTGCAGCATTGTGCGCTAGAATGGATTTTTGCTGAACACGCGATGCAAGAAGAACTAGACCCGCTGTTGCAAGCAACCGATATGCTGTTGCCAGATTACCCTATCCTGCAAGATTTGACCGAAATGGCAAAAATCGGCGACATGGCTGATCTGATGTCAATGGCAAAAAAAATCATCAATCACGAGCCGCAACTTAAACCCTTTGGAGAAGCACTTTATCGTTTAGCAGCTGATTTTGATTTGACGCGGTTGCGGCGTTTTCTGCGTCAAACTGCGCAACACTAGCCTGGCAGTTTAGAGTTTTGGCATGGAATCCTTCGCCCTCACCCGTCACCGTATCACCGTCTTGCTGATTGACGATCAAGCCATTATTGGACAAGCCGTGCAACGTCTGCTCTTAAGTGAAGCAGACATTGATTTTTTCTACTGCCAAGACCCCACGCAAGCGATTCAGCAAGCGATACACATCCAGCCAACCGTTATTCTGCAAGATTTAGTCATGCCAGAAATCGAGGGGCTCAGTCTGGTGCGCTACCTGCGAGCACATCCGGCAACCTGCTATGTACCGCTGATCGTGCTTTCCAGTAAAGAAGAAGCCAATATCAAAGCCCAAGCCTTTGCTTTGGGTGCTAATGATTACCTGGTTAAATTGCCAGATAAACTGGAGGTGATCGCCCGCATCCGCTATCACTCCACGGCTTACATCAATTTTTTGCAGCGCAACGAAGCCATCCGCGAACTGGAAAAAGCCAACCGCTTGATTCGTAGTACCTTTGGACGCTATTTGTCCGATGACATTGTGGATACCATTTTGGAATCGCCCGGCGGTATGAAATTAGGCGGCGAAAAGCGTGTGGTGACAGTGATGATGACTGATTTGCGTGGCTTTACCGCGATCACTGAACAATTGCCGGCTGAAAGCGTCGTTGCCATGATTAACAACTACTTAGAAATCATGACCGAAATCATTTTGCGCTATCAGGGCACTATTGATGAATTTATCGGCGATGCAATTTTAGCGATTTTCGGCGCCCCCATTGAACGCCACGACGATGCTCAACGTGCGGTTGCCTGTGCGCTGGAAATGCAACTGGCAATGCGGGAAGTCAATCAGCGCAACCAGGTTGCGGGCTATCCCGAAGTCGAAATGGGCATAGGGATCAACACCGGCGAACTGGTTGTCGGCAATGTCGGCTCTAACAAACGCACCAAATACGGTGTCGTCGGGCGCAACGTCAATCTCGCCTCGCGCATCGAATCCTACACAGTGGGCGGACAAATCCTGGTATCCAACAGCACCCATCAAGCCTGCAACAACCTGCTGACAGTCGGCGAGCAGATCGAAGTGCTACCCAAAGGTATGCAAACCCCCATCACAGTGACCGAAGTGCTCGGCATTGCTGGCGCTTTCAACATCCATTTGCCGCAACAAGAAACCCTGCATTGGCATCCACTCACCCCGCCATTGTCGGTCAGTTTTTATCTGCTAGAAGGTAAATACAGCGGAATCACCGCCTATAGCGGCGAATTGCTGTGTTTAACCGAACGCCGCGCCGTGCTACGCACCGAACAACCCTGCCATCATCTGAGCAACCTAAAACTCAGCCTACTTGACGCACAACAGCAACTTATCAGCAACGAAGTTTATGCCAAAGTCACTGAAGAACGCAGCAGCCAAACCCAAGCTTACGAGACCGTCATCACCTTCACCTCAGTGCCCGCACAGGTCAAACAGTTTTTTGCCCACTTGTTGCCGGACACCAGCCTTAATGAAACTATCGCCCACGCTTAACTTAAGTATGCTGTGTGCCAAATTTGACTGATTGCAACCCAAAAGCCTCTAATGAGGAAGGTATGAGATGAATCCGGCAAAGGCTACAGGTGAACGTAAACTATCGCTGCAATACAAGCTTTCCGTCATCAGCAGTTCCCCGCTTTTTACCGGCTTTACTCGCCAAGAATGCTTGTATTTGCTGCATTTCTTTGAACCCAAACCCATGCTTGCCAAAGAAGTGCTGATGCACGAAGGACAAGTGCTAGACGAATTTTACCTGCTGGCATCCGGGCGTTGGGAAGCCTTTCTACCGAAAAACGCGGATTACCTGTATCGCCCTAAAGAAGTGCGCCTCAGCATTTTAGAAGAACGCGGCTTGTTGCTTGGTGAATATTCTTTTGTTGACCAACAACCCGCCTCAGCCTCCATCCGTGCGCTTGATGACGGCGAAGTGTTCCGGGTTTCACGCATACATTTTGAGAAAATCGTCACCAGCAGCAACCGCGCTGGCATGTTGATCTACAAAAACCTGCTAAACATCATTGTGGCGCGTTTGCGTAAGCAAACCGAAGATATTGACTGGCAGCATTTATCCAAAGAACTTTAGAAGAAACCTGCGTTTAATGGGGCAATGATTGCCGATGCTGAGAGTGGGACCACTGTCAACACAGCAGTCCCCGCATTGCTTTAGAAAACAATGCTTTAAGCAGAAAAAGAAGTACCGCAGCCACAAGAACTGGTGGCATTAGGATTTTGAAAAGTAAAGCCGGAACTCGCTAAAGTATCCTTAAAATCAATGGTCACGCCTTCCAACAAAGGCGCACTGGTCGGATCAATCACTAACTTAAAGCGCCCCACCTCCACCACAGTATCTTCAGCCGAGGGCGATTCTTCCAACGCCATTTCATAGCTAAAGCCCGCACAACCACCGCCCGTAATGCGCAAACGCAACGCCGCTTGAGGGGTTGCCGAACCACGAATAAAGCGGCTTACCGCTTTAGCCGCTTTTTCAGTCAGAGTAATCATCTTTAATGTCCTTTTAATCAACTGGTTAGATTAGATGGCGCTGAGTTTTAGCTCATCCGCCTGACAGCCTACAGGGATACCGAGATTCCCGTCCTGATCTTCAAAACGCACCAAAAACAACAGGCTATTGGGGTCTTGTTCCAGATGTCCGGTGTTAATCAAAACCCCACGGGTGCCTGGCTCTGCCAACACAGCATCTTCCGCAATACCCGGAATGCCGCCATCATTGCTAATTTGCACAGCAGCATACACCTGGTCGCCCGGCTGCAATTCATACACAGAAAGGGTATCTACAGACATGGTTTTATCCCCATAAATCCGCTGGCATCAACAAAGAAGCTACAGGTTTATCGCCTACAAATGCTGAAGCAAGCATCCCAACCGCGCTACAGGGCTGTCAAGTTCAACACAAGTCCGCTGTTTGCCTTGTAAGGTTTCTTACAAATCCTTGAAATTGGTTTTTTTGTTCAATAAAAACAACTGGTTATTCTTTGGAAGAAGCTTTGCTCTAGTCCGCTACAAAGCCTTTTTCAAGGGAGCATAAATAGAGATGGGCGACTGTGCTGTTTTACGAAAAACCGGGTTGTATAAACAACAAGCGGCAAAAGCAATTATTGCGCGAAGCGGGGCATGAGGTGATGGCTAAAAATCTGCTCACAGAACACTGGGAAATATCGCACTTGTTGTTGTTTTTTAAGGGGCATCCGGTAGCGGACTGGTTTAACCGTAGCGCCCCAGCAGTGAAATCTGGTGAGCTGGTGCCAGAACACTTGGATGCGCGTCAAGCATTAGAATTAATGCTGCAAAATCCTTTGCTTATCCGTCGTCCACTGATGCAAGTTGGGGAGCATTATCATTTGGGATTCGATTTGGCATCGGTGCAAAACTGGGCAGGCTTGGGACCTTCGCTACAGGTATCAGAACAGAGCCTCGCGGCGGATTTGGAAACCTGCCCACGTTTACCTGAACAACACGCTTGCCGCTGATCATGGATACCGGAATCAACGCTGCCAGCCATCGCCAAGCAATTCCTATTGCGCAACAAGTGTATTGGATTGGGGCGCTGATTTAAGCGGCGATTTTCGCTTTTCCTTTGAATATTACTATGACCACATCATGCGCCCGTTCCGCAAATATGTGCTGGAGGCGTTGGCGCTCATAGAGCCGCTCGAACTAGACATAGTTGCGCCCGCACACGGCTCCGTATTGCGCGACCACCCGCGCCGCTATGTTGAGCGTTTTCGAGAACTCGCCACGCCTTATTTGCCCAAAGAACAAGGTGACGACAAAACCTTGTTGATTTTTTACCTCAGTTCTTACGGCAACACTGCCCGCATGGCAGAAGCTGTCTGTGCGGGTGCTGAACAGGTGACGGGTGTGAGGGTTTCTTTATACGACTTAGCCGGCGGCGAAGTTGAACCATTTATGGATTTAATTGAGGAAGCCGACGGTGTGGCACTGGGTTCGCCGACCATTAACGGCGACGCCACTAAGCCTTTTTGGGATTTACTCTCCTCATTGGTGGTGATTGATGTGCAGGGTAAGTTGGGGGCAGCATTCGGCTCTTACGGTTGGTCTGGCGAAGCCGTAGAAATGCTAGAAAACCGCTTGCGCGGATTGAAATTCAAAGTACCAGAACCCGGTATTCGGGTTAAATTAATTCCCACTGAAGAAGAACTGGCACAATGTCGTGCATTCGGCACTCGTTTAGGACGTATTTTAAGCGGGCAAGTAGAATCTAAAGTCATTGACTTTGAATATTTAGTATAAAATCTACCGCAGCAAAGCAGGATTTATTTTAAGGAACACGCAATGAAAGCTAAATTGAAATTTGCCGATATTGATGTCACTGTCAATGTGCCAGCGGGTATCCGCGTCATTGATGTATCAGAAAAAGTCGGTTCTGGTATTGTTTATGGCTGCCGCGAAGGTGACTGCGGCACTTGTATAATGGAAGTGCTAGAAGGGATGGAAAATCTCAGCGTGCCCTCGGTCTTAGAAGATAAGGTGCTACGCGAAAACATGGCTAGCAAGCGTTTTCGTTTAGCCTGCCAAGCGCAAGTGATTGGTGATGTCGCTGTAGGTCTGGTTTAACCTTGGTGACGCTGGTAGCACAAAATAACGATGGGAAATCCCCTAACGGCGGGTGCGCCAGCAGTCTAGGGACACTTTGCTGGCATCACTACTTCAAAACACAGAGCACCAGAGAAATATTGTCGCCCTGCTTGCCGCCCCGCGTTGCTGCTTGCTGTACAAGTTGCTGGGCGCTTTGTTGTAAATAAGCAGGGCGATAAGCGGGTAGAGCTGCGACGCTTTGCCACACTTCGACGGGCTGCACATATTCCCAAAAACCGTCGCTGCACAGCATAAATAAATCCCCAACCAGGGCTTGAGCCGTCTGACATTCCACGCCTTCAAGCAAACTGTCGCCACCTAAACCCTTCAGCAAACAGCCTTGATCCTGATGCGTGCCCATTTCAGCCTCGCTGATGCGTCCTAAATCCACCAGCATTTGCACCAGGGAATGATCGCGTGAGCGGCGCTCAACCTGTCCTTTGCGTAAGTGATACAAGCGGCTATCGCCCAAATGCGTGAAATACGCTTGCTGTTGCTCCAAATATAAAGCCACGCAAGTGCTGTGCGGTTCTATGCCGTGTGCTGCGCCAACTTGCTGAATACTATGGTGAGATTGATAGCAAAAGTGTTCTAAAAAAGCTTCAGCCGTTAGGTTCTGTGCGTGAATTTTTGCGCCCTGTCCGCGCCACAAATGTTCTGCTGTTTCGACTACCGCTTGCGCCGCCAGCGCACCACCGCTGTGCCCGCCCATGCCATCAGCGACTACAGCAAAATACTGTTGTTGAGCCGCATTAGCCAAAATAATGCTGCGATCCTGTTGCTCGCGGCGACCGCCGATGTGCTCTGCGTGTGCAGTTATCCAATACATTGTAGTTCTCGACGCATTACTTGACTTATGGCTTGAATTGAAATCCCAGCGGTTATCCCACATTTTGCCCTATAATAGCGGGTTTGTTCAAAGCTGGAGATGTTATACCTAAAAATGCTTGAAATCAGTAGACTTGTTGCGGTATAAAACCCAGTAAAAATGCGGGGTTTGGAAACATGACTCCCTCCCAATTTTTCAGATTTTAGTCAATTTCAGCTAACCCATTGATTTTCCGTAGTTGTTAAATCAAGGTGTTTTTTGTAACTTATTGATTTCATAGCCGCAACAAGTCTAGTATGTAAAAGTTGGGAAAAACTCAAACTAAGCTACCCATCTGAGGGTAAAAAAGCTTGAGTCTGATCGCAGCAGACAGGGTGACAGCAATTTCTTTGCCTTACAGGAGAGTTACATAATGGATGTATTAGAACGCATTGATGATCAAGTAAAAAGTAACCCAGTCATCATTTACATGAAGGGAACGCCCAAAATGCCGCAATGCGGTTTTTCCAGCCGTGCCGCTCAAGCCTTACAAGCCTGCGGTGTGCCTTTTGCCTATGTCAACGTGCTCGCAGATGAAGAAATTTTTCAAAATCTGCCGCGCTACGCCAATTGGCCAACCTTTCCGCAAATCTATGTCAAGGGCGAATTGATTGGCGGCTGTGACATTACGCTGGAAATGCACCAAAAAGGCGAGTTAAAACCCCTATTAGAACAAGCAGCAGTGAATGCGGACAACGCCGCCGCTTAAGCCTAAACAGCGGATTTAGCCAGCTAAATCTGCCTAAAAATCACCTCAATGCCGATCTGATGCGAAGAGCAGACGGCAGAGAGGCTGCCGCCTAACCCATTCAATGGCTATTATTCCCAGGTTTGTAAATCGCTATGAAGCTGGTTTATCCAGCGCATGATAGCGTCTTTTTGCAATTGAAAGGCAATCATGCCACCCGTAATGATGCCGCCAAGCAGCATGAGCACTATGGCTTTGCTCAAGGTGGCTTCAGGGTAATACTGCACCAATTGCCCAGCCACATTGAGCACCAAAAACACCGTGCCCGCATACAGAAAAGCCTTGATGCGCAAGGCGATGCCCAGCAAGATACCGCCAAAACTTAAACCTAACGCCAGTAAAAATAAGGAAAAATCCGGGCGCAAAAACACATCCAGGGTGGCACTGGCATAAATAGCCGAGAGTGCGGTCAAGCGCACGGCGTGGGCAACGCTGGGTTTGAGTTCGAGCCAATGCAGGTGCAGCATCAGCAACACGCTCAGGGCAGCAGGCAACAGGTAAACTTGCAACAAACCGCTGTGGCTGGCGAGATCGGGAATCCACACATAGACGCCGAGATTGAGCGCCAATAAACCCAGGTAAGGCGCGGCGGATTGGCGTTCATCATTGCGCTGCATGAGTAAATAGAGCGCGGCACAGCTAAACAGAGTCAAGCTGGCGTGTAGCGAGGGACTGCTCATCGCCGGCACGGTAAACAACGCCAACAGCGGCGTCAGCAAGGCAAGGCGTTGCACAGCGGGTTGCGGACGCACATGCGACACTATGACCAGTCCAGCGGCAATGCCCAAAATTGCCGTTGTATCCCAAGCGGTAGGCGCTTGCCAACCGACCCAGTGCCAGCGCAGAAACAGCGCCAGCAAACCGAGGTTAGCTGCTTGCAGATAAGTTTGTACGGCAAGCGCCTCAGCGTCTTGAGGGCTGCGTTCCAGGTGACGCAGCCAAAGGGCAAACAGCCCCAGCACGGCGGCGCTCGTTGCCATCACATCCCAGCCACCAAACAGCAGCAACGGCACTTGCCCGCTGCTTTCCAGACTTTGGTAGGTTGCCCACAGGTAGAGCCACCATTCGCTTAAAGTCAGCACCACCAACAGCGGCAGTAGCGGCAAGCCGCGCAACAGACTTTGCCAAGCGGTGCTGAAACGCCCCTGGGTTTCGGCATACAACCATGCCAACAGCGCGGTTTGCAGGCTAAACCAAGGTAGCACGGCGGTCAGTCCGGTGGGTTTGGGCAAGAGCCAAAACCAGAACCAATGCAGGGCGAAAAACCACAGAGCCACGCCAGTCAGCAGCCAGGTGCGCTGCGCATGATACCAGGCGTAGCTGATGGCAAAACCACCGAGCAGCGTCAGCGCCAATAACTGCACGCCGCTGTCCAGCAACGGGTTAAACAGGTTGAGCAGCGCCACACCGAACAGCGGCACAATCCAGCCTGCCAGGACTGTTGCCAGCAATGGCAGTGCGGTTTGCAGCAGGCGTTCCGCCACCAACGCCAACCATAACCAAGCGCAGAGCCACAATAGCAAGGGCAACCACGCCATGCCCGCCAGCAGCAGACTGGTCGTCAGGGCGATGAGCAGCCAGTGAGCGTATGCCTGGCGCGGATGCAGCCACAACAGATGCGCAAACGACACACTGAGCAAGAGGCTCAATGCCAGCGTTAGCATCCCCGGCGCCTCTATGTCCAAGCCTGCGCTGGTGGCGTGCGCAACCAACAGCACAGTCGGCACAGTCAGCGCCAGTTGGAAAGCCATTAACAAGCCCGTCGCCAGTTGCCGCAATTCGTGCAGCGGCAGCCGGATGCGCCCTTGCTGCTCACCTAAATCGCGCAACCAGCCCCTAGAAGTCAGGTACAGCAACAGATTGAGCCAGCCCAACACGCCCAGCGCCAGCGGCGGATTAAGGCTTAAACCGAGCGGGAACAGCTTGAGCAACGCCACCAACCCCGTCAGCAGCAGGGCGACAGCGGCGCTCCAGCGCAAGCCAGAGGAAGCGGGCGCGGCGGCAGGGTCAAGGCGTTGCAGCAACAACAACAAGTACAGCGCCAGGCTGCTTAACAGCAGCCAATCCACGGCTTGCAAGGCGAAAAAGCCGTATACCACCGGCGCTAAACTCAGCGCCAACAACGACGGCAAACGCTGCACCAGCGCCTGTGCGCTCTGCTGCGCAAAATCCAAAGTCAACAGCGTCAGCAACAGGCTGCCGGCGATGAGCAGCAAGCCCCACCAGGGCGCAAACTGCGGCGCGATGCGCAGATTGTCTGGCAAGCGTTCAGCGCCCAAAGCCTGCTGCCAAAAACTCAGCGCCCAGAGCACAAACGCCCAGCCAACCCACAGATAAAGCTGGTTTTGTACAGAAAAATCTAAGATAACCAACAGATTAAGCAGCGCCGCTGTGAGCAAGATCGGCATCAGCACGCCGCGAATCTGTGCGGCGAGCACGTCGCTAATTAACCAAGGATTGGACGGCGAGCGCAGCAACGGCAGGAGCGCCAAGCTTTGCACCAGCAACAGCAGGCTAAAACTGGCAAGCGGCGGCATCAAGCCGGTCGCTGAGCTTGTCGAAGCGCCGGTCTCCGCGCCCACCCAAGGCAACAGCGGCAAAATCACCAGCAACGCCAGCGCAAACAGCACATAAGCCAGTTGATACAGCGGCAATTGGTACACCGCTGTCGAGCGCATTTGGCTGGTTTGCGCCGTTAAGCGTTGCACGGAAAGCGCCCAACCCAGCCACGCCAGCCCCACACTTAAACCGGTCAGCAGCCAGCCGAGTTCCAGATTGCTCAAATAAAGCCACAGGCGCACATCGGCAAACAGGCTATAGAGCGCCAGCAGTGCCAAACTCACGCCCGCCACTACCAAATAAGCGTGCAGCGGATATTGGTAGTGCACTCCGGCGTGCGCCCAAAACACAATCGTCAGCAGCAAACTGAGCAACAGCGTCAAGCCGCCGTCGCTCAAGGGCAGCAGCAACGCCAGCGCAATCAGCACAAAAGCCATGTGGTGCAGCCCCTGTTCCAGCCTGTCCAGCCAAAGATGGTCGGCTTCGGTGGCGAATGCCTCGGTTTTTTGCTTGGCAACGAGCCACACCGACGCCCACCAAGACAGCAAACTTACCCCAATAATCAACAGGCTACGCTGCTCCACCGGCAAGTAAGGCGCACTCAACAGCAGCAGGCTGATGACCCACAACAGCAACGCCAGCGGCGGCAATAAGCGCGGACAGCGCAGATAAGCGGTCATCAGCAGGGTCAGGAATGCGCCCCAGAAAAACGCCCCGCCAAGAAAAGCTGGAAAATTGAAGCCCCAGAAATGGTACAAGAGCACATCGGCTTCCACTGGCAACGGCAAACCCGTCCAAAAATGTGAAGCTAATTTGCCCAAACCCAGCAACCACAGCAGCACCATTGCCTGAGACAACGGGCGTACCAGCATCTCGCTACGGCTGCCGTACTGATCGCTACGCAAAGTCCAAAGGCGCAACGGCTGCAATTCCCAGGTTTGCACCAGGTCAAATTGCAACTCGGCGTCACGCGCCCGCACTTCCAAACGTCGTTCCAACCACCAAACCAGCACAAACAAAGCCACGCCCAGCTCCAGCGTGGTGCTGCCAGTGGTAAGAATTTGGTAGTGCTTAATCAACAAACCCAGCGCCACACCTAAACTCAGCAGCGCGCAATACAGCAGCGCACGGCTATTGAGCAGCAAACTCAACAACAACAAAATAGCGCCCGCTGGCACCAGCAACCAAGCAGGTTGCGGCATGGGCACGCCATAAGCCGCCAGCAACAGCGCCGCCATGAGGCTCAACAGCGCAGAATCCAGCAGCACATTGGCATGACAACGCGGATGTTTGCGCCGCACCAGCGCCGCCGCACCCAAGCCCCACAGCAGACTTAACATCAGTAGCGCCAGGCTGAATTGTTGCGCCCAAGGCAACCCAAACAGCGGCGCATATGCCAACGTGAGCCACACAAACAGACTAAAGAGATAACAACGATTGCCCGCCGGTTTTGCACCTCGGTAAGCGTTCAGCACATGCACCAAACGAATGTCCAGCACCGGTAACAGGATCAGCGCCGCGCTTAATGGCGTAAGCATCGCCGCCCAGCCGGGCTGCGCTTGCCACAGACTCCAAAACACCAGCAACGGAATCAGCCCCAGCAACATATTGGTGAGCATCTGCACCACTTGCGCCGCTTTGCGTTTGAGCAAAAAGCGCCGCAACAGCAGCAACGCCAGCACGCCAGGCAAACTCAGCAAAAAGTGGGCATCGGCGGGAAACGGACGCAACAGCAGAGCGTATTCGCCTGCACCAGCTGCCACCAGCAAATACAGCGGCGGCAGCGTCAGATAATGCCAAAGCATGAGCCAATACAGCAGCGCACCCAGCGCCAGCGTCAGGCTCAACACCCAGGGAAAACCCAGATGAGCAGTGCCAGGCAGCCAAGCCAGCAACACCGCCACGCTGGACAGCGCATAAATCAGAAAAGTCACACGATCCAGCCAGGCTTTTTTCTCAACCCATTGTTTTAGATGACGATCCACATTAAACAGCAACAGACTGAGCGCCATCAAAAACCCGCCGTTGTAGCCCGCTGGCAACGCAATCGCGTTGCTCCAAGTCAGATGAATAAAAGACACCAGCGCAGCAAAAATCAGCGTACCCGCCGCGTAATAGCTGAGGGCGCGTTGATCCACAAACAAAGCCCGCAACCAATGCTGAGTGAAACGCTGGAGCGCCAAACCCAACACCAGCAACAGTACCAAATGCAGCACCGCCAGCAGCGACCAATGCGGAAACAGTTGCAACAAGGGCGCACAAAATTGCAGCGCCGACAAAGCCATAAACCAACTCGGATGCCCTTGCAGCAAAGGACGATCAAGCGCACCCGACGCCAGCCGCACGCTAAACAGCGCACCCATCAAAGTAAGCGCCACCAACGGCAGGCTAAACCACCAGAGGCTTTGGTCATGCAGCAGCAAGCGCGTGGCAGTGGCAAACAGCAGCGGAATCAGCAACACACTGAGAATCAGCAACACCTGGCTCACAGTCGCCAAATCGCTGCGTTTGCGCCGAATTTGATAACCGCCCCACAGCAAGAGCGCGGCGTACAAAGACAAAGTCCCCAGCACCGCCAAGGCTTTCGCGTAGCCGCTGCTGTAAGCCACCAAAAACACCGAGCCAGAGACGAAACAAAAACCGCCAATAAACCAACCAATGTTTTGCCACAAAAAGCGCCACAAAACTTCGCTGAAAAAATGACGCCAGCGCGACGGGGTTTGTTGCCGCTGAACTTGCAAAGGCAGGATGATTTTGCGCGGCGTTGCCGCTGTGGGCGTAGCGACTGGCGCAGGTGATTGTGGGACGCTCGGTGTAGGAATTTTTTGCGGCGGCGCACCGGTCGCTGAGCTTGTCGAGGTGCCGGTCGTCAAAGCACTGGTCACTGAGCCTGTCGAAGTGCCGGTCG
>DYPD01000079.1:15539-15788 GCA_020720115.1 Thiomargarita sp.
GTCGAGGTGCCGGTCGTCAAAGCACTGGTCACTGAGCCTGTCGAAGTGCCGGTCGCCAAAACACCGGTCACTGAGCCTGTCGAAGTGCCGGTCGTCGAAACACCGGTCACTGAGCTTGTCGAGGTGCCGGTCGTCAAAGCACTGGTCACTGAGCCTGTCGAAGTGCCGGTCGTCAAAACACCGGTCACTGAGCTTGTCGAAGTGCCGGTCGTCAAAACACCGGTCACTGAGCTTGTCGAAGTGCCGGTC
>DYPD01000079.1:15888-18213 GCA_020720115.1 Thiomargarita sp.
GTCAAAGCGCCGGTCACTGAGCCTGTCGAAGTGCCGGTCGCCAAAACACCGGTCACTGAGCCTGTCGAAGTGCCGGTCGTCAAAGCACCGGTCACTGAGCCTGTCGAAGCACCGGTCGTCAAAGCACCGGTCACTGAGCTTGTCGAAGTGCCGGTCGCCAAAACGCCGGTCACTGAATTTATTGGTGTCTCCACCTGCCAAGGGGCTTTTCCCAGCGAGCCGCCCAGCGCCTCTTGCAAATCCAGCCAAGCCGCGTCAAGCAACTGCCGCCGTTGCCAATCCGGCAAATGCCCGCGAGCGCAAAGCTGTTCTACCCAACTATCTACTTGTTTTTCCAGAAAGTGCCAGCGCATCAACGAGAGTTCACCCGCCTCGCACAAGCGCCGCAGTTGAATGCGTAGCAGCGCCGCTTTGCGCAATTGCTCATCTATGGGCAACGCGCCAGGCTGCTGATCGCTGCTATGCGCAGGCGACGGCGCATCCTGCAACAGCGCCATCAGCAGAGAAATCGGCATCAATAGCAGCGTGACGCCCGCGACAAACCAAAAATAGTCGCCATCCGCACTAAAAACCGCGCCCAAAATCCACAGCAGCAGCGTCAGTAGATTGGCTTTTTGCCAAAACCCAGGCAGCTTGAAAAACGCCACCAGATACAGAATGCAATACAGCAGCGCGGCAAATCCGGCAAGGCTCATGAGAAACATGGGACTGGGACACTCCAAAAAAGGAAAGGGTTGCGCCGTTTGGGGCAGACCTGGCAACGGCTATACTGAAACACGCCTCCGTCTGAACTTCCAAACGACGCTTCGACAAGGCTCAGCGAGCGTTTGCAAATTCAGGTTGTGACGTGTGCGAGTATAACCTTAGCCGCTGCCAGGTTAAGTGAAGGGGCTTTGAGTGGTGATTTTTCGCGCCCTTCGACACGCTCAGGGCACGAAAAATCACCACTCAAAGTTCGGTTGCGTTTCTTAACTTAGCAGCAGCAAGTCTTAGTGCCACCTACAGCGGCAGTATTAAGCGGGAGCTTAACACTGCCAAGACTATGATTTGCTTTTTATTTTAAGCCGCAACGCGGTTAATTCCGCTTCCACATCATGATCCGTTTCTAACTGCAAAAACTCTTTTTCCAGCGGCGAATGCTCATCGTGCAACTCCGCCATTGCCTCAGTACGGGCTTCCATTTCCGACACCCGATCTTCCATGCGAGCAAATTTCTTTTCCGCATCCAAACCGGTTTGAAACGTATCCAGCGTCTTTTCCAATTGTCCACGCGCCTCTGCTGCGTGTTGACGCGCCATCAGCATAGTACGTTTGCGCTTCGCTTCTTCCAGCTTAGCTTCCAACTGATGCAACTGCTTTTTCAGCCGCTCACTGGTATTTTTAGCAGACACCCAAGCAGGCTCTAAGCTATTGATAATAGAATCAATTTCCAGCTTACGCGAGAGTGCTGAGCGGGCTAATTCCTCCTTATCCGCTTCCAATGCCGTTTGCGCTTTTTGTTGCCAAAGTTCCGCCTGCTTACGCTGGCTATCCAATTCTTTTTGCAGTTGTTTTTCGCTGGCAATGGCGTTAATCACACCCTCTTTTGCCTGCGAAATGTTTTCCTCCATTTCCCGAATAATCTGCTTAATCATGCGTTCTGGGTCTTCAATTTTATCCAGCAAGTCGTTGATACTGGAGTTAATGATGTCGTTAATACGCGCAAACATACTCATGGTGCTACCCTCCGTTAAATTAAACACCGTTCATTTACATGTTTAATTTATAGCAAAAGCTTGCCAGAGCGTCAATGGGCAAATGCGCAAGCGTTGAAAAAAATAGGGAGGGCTGGGGCAAACCGTGCGACGCAGAGAAGCAAAAGGTCTACAAATCCTTATCGTATAAACAATAGCCATCAACGCCTGTCGCTTTGGCGGCATACATGGCGGTAAAACTGCTGGCAACCCGCCCGGTTGCCCGACAGCCTGCGCCGTATTTCACGCACTTGGTTTTGCTATACTTCCCCTGTATCCATTCACTCAACAAAGGAGACTTAAACCATGCGTAAATCCCTATTGATTCCACTTATCACTGCCCTGCTGCTACCCGCCGCGCCCGCGTGGGCGGAGAAGGGCTTTCTTGAAGTCACCTCTGAACCCGGCGGGGCGAAGGTGTTTATTAACGGCAAGCGCAAAGGCACTACTGCCACGCAAGCGGGTCAGAAATTGGCGTTGGAGTTGGAAGAAGGCGAATACAGGCTGGAAGCCAAAACCGATGCGGGTTTGGGCGCAAAACCAGCCCTGTTAAGGTGGTTCAATTGCACTAAGAAAGTAATAGTGCTGTAGA
>DYPD01000080.1 GCA_020720115.1 Thiomargarita sp.
TAAAAGCTTCTATACTGGCAAATTCAATCACACCTTTCACGCTGTTTTCGTATAAAAAGGGTGCAACTAGAATGGCTTTGGCACTGGTTTCTCCAAGCCCTGAGCGAATCGTGAGATAATCAGCGGGCGGTTTGTTGATGCTAAAGGCTTTGCGCTCTAGTGCAGCTTGCCCGATAATGCCTTCACCCAGCGCAAATTCATACACGGCACTTTCGCGCCAGCTATAGGCATGACTGGCAATCATTTTCAACACCCCAGGGGTTTCTTCTTGGTTGGTTTGCCACAAATACAGAGCACCCACTTGTGCATTTAAGTAAGGGGTCAAGAAATTGATCACGGCTTGCGCTAATTGATTGAGCGATTGTTCTCCGCTGATTTGTTCTCCTAATTGATTTTGTCCGCTTTTTAACCAATTCTGGCGGGTATTTTCTTGCACGGCGCGGGCGAGTTTGTCGGCTGTGGTATGTAGTGCGGTTTTAATTTCACCAAAATCTCCGGCAAATTTTCCGCTGATTTTGACGTGCATGGCTTCACCGCTGGCGAGTAAAGCCAATGCTTGGCTGGTTTCGCTGATGAGGGCTTGTAAGTCGCTGGCGGTCGTGTTTGTCGCTTGTTTAATAGCGGCAAAGTCGCCCGTAAATTCGCCGACGATGCGGGCGCTAAAATCCCCGTGTGCCAAACGCTCCAGCACCGTGCCTGATTCCTGGATGACGCTTTTAATCTGTGCTAACAGGATGTTTTGTATGGCATTCAATAGGCTGCCAATTTCATCTTGGTTTTTAATGGTGACGCTGACGTTGAGATTGCCGTGACTGATTTCTTGGGTTAGTCGAGTTGCTGCTGCTAAGGGTTTGGCAATGGCGTGCGATAAAAACAGCGACAAAAACACAAAAATGGTTAAAGTGACCAGCAAATTCACACTTAAGCGGTTGACCAGCTCGTGCCAGCTTTGAGCGGCAATAGCTTGTAGATCGCTGATTGCCAAGATATAACCAATTTCTTGTCCGCTGTAATCGCTTAAAGGAATGCGGTGAGTTACATACAGATGCCCATGCAGGCTGTATTCTTCTTGCGCAGGCTGATACTGGGTGAGTAGCGTTTGCGCCAGTGCCGATGAAAAGCTGTAAAACACTGTGTCGCCAACAATGATGTCGCTGTCTTGGGTTGCAAAACGCCGTGCTTGATTAAAGACTGCTTGTTGAATACCCACCGCGTATTCAATGCCAAAAACTTGTTTTAAGCTGTCTACCAGGTGTAGTGCTGAACCGCCAAACTCGACTGAACCAAGCAATTGCTGGTCTTTAAGCACCGGATACACCACCCGCGAACCCAAGTCACCGCGTCCTACTTCCAGCCCACGCACGGGCTGTCGCGTTTGGTTGGTTTGCACAACTGTGTGACGGAAAGCGGATAAATCGTCACCGAATTGTTCTACCTTGTGCAAGCGCAAAAAACTGGTGGCGGGCGGTAAATGAAATTGAAATTGAGCCACGCCATAGGTCTGAGACAAGTGCTTAAAATAGTCCTGCAAATGCTGTTGCAATTGATCGCGTCGGTGTTCAGCAAACCAGTTGATGATTTGTGAGTTGGTCAGCAGGCTTTCGAGTGCCAGCGAATAGGTCTGGAGCTGCTCGCTTAAAGCTGTTTGGAATGCGATGTTAAGCTGTTGAGAAATACGATGTTTTTCTTCTGTTAGCTGGGTTTGATAAGTGTAAAATTGCCCAATGACCATGTGTGCGGTCAAAATACCTATACTCAACAACAGAATCAGGATCAGTTTAGTGCGAATGCTCAGATGGTTTAACATGATAAATTCCTTTGTTGGTTTTAATTCGGGCTATACTTAAGGTCTTGGATTTATTGACAACCTATTGTTTTTGTTTATTTTGTATTTAACAAATGGAGATATCCACTTGTTATTTTTGGCAACTCATATAGATTATAACGAACATTGTGCGCACTGGTTTTGATAACCTATCAGTCAGTTTGAATAAAGATTTCTTTCAGCATTTTTTGCTTGTGCAACTGGATATTTCAGTGTAAGCACAACTCTAATGCTTCTTAAACAACGGATACACTATGCTCAAAATTGCTCTTTCTAAAGGGCGCATCTTTCAAGAAACCTTACCCTTGCTTAAACAAGCCGGGATTGAACCCTTGGATGATCCAGAACGCTCGCGCAAACTCATTCTCGATACTAACCGCGAAGAC
This sequence comes from Thiomargarita sp., assembly GCA_020720115.1. GTDB lineage: Bacteria > Pseudomonadota > Gammaproteobacteria > Beggiatoales > Beggiatoaceae > BB31. Next base: position 2,212 of record DYPD01000080.1, read on the forward strand.
GTGAAATTGGTGATTATTCGTGCTTCTGATGTGCCTACTTATGTAGAATACGGAGCAGCAGATTTAGGTGTGGCAGGTAAAGATGTGCTGCTGGAATACGGCGGACAGGATTTATACGAATTAGTTGATTTGCGTATTGCTTGTTGCAAACTCATGGTGGCAGGTCCTGTACAAATGCCAACGCTGCAACGCCGCCTGCGCATCGCCACCAAGTATGTCAATATCACCAAAGGCTATTACGCAGATCAAGGCGAACAAGTGGAAATTATCAAGCTCTATGGTTCAATGGAACTGGCGCCGCTGGTGGGTTTAGCGGACTTGATTGTAGATGTAGTGGATACGGGCAATACCTTACGCGCCAATGGCTTAGAACCCAAAGAAAAAATCGCCGACATCAGTTCACGGCTGATTGTCAATAAGGCTTCCATGAAAATGAAGCATCAACCCGTCAAACACCTGGTTGAACAGATTGCTGCCGCTGTGGGCTAAATCATGCCGCGTGTGGATTTTTACTTATTACGTCCCAGTTGTCAGCAAAGCCGCGAACTTTTTGTCTGCCGCTTAGTTGAGAAAGCCTGGCAACAGGGACACAAAATTTACCTTCATGCCCACACCCAAACCCAAGCAATGGCGCTAGATAAACTGCTGTGGAGCTTCCGCGACAATAGTTTTATACCCCACGATCTCTATCCGCACCCGCCAGAATCACTAGCCCCCGTGCGGATCGGCTGGCAGCCAGAAACGTTCTGGACGCCAGCGGAGATTTTAATGAATCTCAGTGACACAGTGCCCGCTTTTTTCTCCCAAGTGGCGCGGGTGATAGAAGTGCTCAATGAAGACGCGCAAGTAAAGGCGCTAGGGCGTGAGCGTTATCGTACTTACAAAGCCGCTGGAAGCACACTACCAGCGCCAGTAGAGATTCTGCGCTAAACAACATTTTCTATTCCTCTAAAGATTTATGCCATCAGACCAGGAAACGCATGACTGTGAATAAACCCATTATTTTATGCGTGGATGATGAACGCACCATCCTCAATAGCTTAAAAAAAGAGTTAAAAGACATAGTCGGTGATGCTTATCTGGTTGAATTAGCAGAAGGCAGCGAAGATGCTTTGGAGTTTTTAGAGGAATTGATTGAGGAAAGAACTGAATTACCTTTAGTTATCTCTGATTACATTATGCCATACTTAAAAGGCGATGAACTCTTAATCAAGATTCATCAGCAATTGCCACAAACCCGCAAAGTGATGTTGACTGGGCAGGCAGACACTGTTGCAGTGGGTAATGCAGTCAATCATGCCGGACTCTATCGTTACATTGCCAAACCCTGGCAAAGCGATGATTTGAAGCTCACTGTGACTGAAGCCATTCGCAGCTTTTACCAAGAAAGAAAACTCGAAGTACAACACCAGCAAATGGAGCGCATGAACCAAGAATTGTTGGCGCTCAATAAAGCTTATGCGCGATTTATTCCTCGACAATTTTTGAAACTCTTAAACAAAGACAGCATATTAGATATAGAACTTGGAATACAAACTGAACGCGACATGACGATTTTATTTTCTGATATTCGTGGTTTTACTGCTTTATCAGAAACCATGAGTCCACAACAGAACTTTGATTTCATTAATGCCTATTTAAGCCGCATGGAACCCGTCATTGATGCACATGGAGGTTTTGTAGATAAATACATTGGTGATGCGATTATGGCGTTGTTTCCGAGCAGTGCAACTGAAGCTGTGCAGGGTGCGATAGAAATGCTGCACACCTTGCAGATTTACAACGAAGAACGGCAAGCACAAGGCTTGGAAATCATTCGTATCGGCATTGGTTTAAATACGGGAGCGATGATGATTGGCACTGTAGGCGGCATTAATCGTATGGATGGCACTGTGATTTCTGATGCAGTCAATATTGCTTCCCGCATTGAACATCTCACCAAAGTGTATGGCGTGGGGCTATTGATTACTGAACAAACCTATCAACAACTCACAAATCCTAAAGAAAATTTTAATATCCGCTTAATAGATAGCGTGCAAGTCAAAGGCAAGCGTGCGCGTATCACCGTCTATGAAGTCTTTGATGCGGATACAGCAGAACAAATCAATTTGAAACAAGCTACATTAAAAGCCTTTACTCAAGGATTGAAACTGTATCATGCGCGAGATTTCACCGAAGCGCGGACGCACTTTGAAAGTGTATTGAAAATCAATAAAGAAGACCAGGTAGCGAAGATTTATTTAGCCCGTTGTCAATTACAAAAAAACTATACTATTTGAGCCTATGAATCGGCATACCAACCGCCAATTCCCCACCTTTTTCTACCCGCATATACATTCCCAGATTAGTGTGCCCATAGAGTTTTGCCAAGGCTTGCGGAAGTTGTTGATCGCGTTGCGCAGTTTGTGGATTCACATTGGTTGCTGCACAACGAGAAGTAGGTTTTAAGCAGTTAAAATGCACCTCGCCAATTTGCACACGTTGCCAGTTGAACTCTTCCCAAGCGGGTAAACCATCAAAGTACAGATTAGCGCGAAAACGTAAAGGATTAAGTTGGGTGTTTAAGCGTTTTTCTAGTTCTTGCACGCTGGCAAGATTAATGAAAGAAACTACTTTAGCTGCAACATCAGAAAACATATGTCCGGGCACTTCTAAAATTCTAGCAGTACCGCGCACTTCTTCTCCCAAGTAGTTCTGGAGAAAGGCTGTGATAGTTTGCCGTCCTGCTTTGCTGGTTAAATCACCGCTCACCTGTAACTGTTGTTGATAATGAATGCTGAATAGTCCGCTGGATTCCTCATAATGGCTGGTTAAAGCCGCCAGTTTCTCATTTTTCATGAGCATAAGGAATTCTGTTTTGGGCAAATGTTGCGGATGTTTTTCATCAAAGACAGTTGTACCATGTGCTAAAGCAAAACGGCGATCAGAAGGAAAACTTTCGCCAGTTTGTACAACAACATTCTGTAAAGATTCTGCACTCATGCCTTTGAATGGATAACGATAAAGTGCAGTGATTTGTGGTTGTTTGCTCATCATCTAGGACCTAAGAGTTCTGTGGGCACTGGAATGTTTAGAAATTCATCTGTGGCATCTACATCTACAAGATGACCCAAATTATCCTGCATAGGTTGTTCATAATCATTCCAGCCACGAATGCCAGTTTTTAAGGATTTCACTTGCTGGTAGCCCATGAGTTGCATTGTGTAAGCGGCTAATACGCTACGCTGTCCAGAACGGCAAATCACAATGATTTCTTTATCTCGTGCTGCGACTAAAGTAGGGCAAGTATCTTCGTAGCCATATTCGCACGCAGGCTCTAAGATGCCACGCGGAACATTGATAGAATTGGCAATGTGAAAGCGTTCAAATTCATAGGGTTCACGCACATCCAATAAAATGGGGGGAGACTCCTGTGTTAAGCGTTCCACTAAATCCCAAGGATACAGTTCTGCTACATCCTGTAGGCATTGATTAATTAAATCCTTATAAGTTTTCATGCGTGCGCTCGGTAGTGAAACAATGAATTAAACTTCAGTGGGAGGTTGGTAATTCGCGTCCTGCGGATTTAAGAAAATAAACACAGATTCTCCTGATTCTAGGTTTACATAATCCATGCAAGCGCCCTCTAAGAGCGGTAAATGTGCCGGAGCAATGAGCAACACTATGCCTTCAGATTCGATTCTTTGATCTTCTGGATGTGGGTCATCAAAACCAATGCCGTAGTCTAGGCTGCCATCATTTTTCTTTTTGGCAGCAATGCGCAAAGGCAGGTTGGTGCTGCCGCTTTCTTGGGCAGATTGACGAATATGTGCTGCGGCTGCGGCGGTGATTTTGAACATAAATGCAGTTCCTTTAGAAAATTTTAAGAAGACTGAGTATTCAAACTAAGAGAAAAAATACAGCGGGTTTTTTAGCTTTTTTTGTTGCTTTTAATGAAAGCAACAAATCTTTGTGTCCAATGATTGGCATCTAAATCGCGCAAATGAACATAAGAAGCCAGTGTATTGCGATAGATGAGTCCATCATGTTGTCCGTCAATGCCTTGTCCACGCACTACCTGGTAAGCAAAACGCAGGGCTTCGTGCATTTGTAGATTTTCTACGCGGGAATAATGAAACTCGTGTGCATAGAATTCCATTGCGTGTCCGTTGATTACTGGCAAAGACCAAAGCCCGTCGCCGGTTTCGCGTAAATGCACATAGCCGCGTCCTTGGGGTTTGTCATGCAGGCGTGTATCCAGTGGCAAAGCGCCCACCATAGGGTAGCTGTGCTCGCCCCAGTGGAGTTGTTGCCCCAAGTACATTAAACCGCCGCATTCGGCATACACGGGCAAGTTTTGCTCTATGGCTTGGAGAATTTCGGCACGCAAAGACTGGTTGTCCGCTAAGGCTTGGGCTTGCGTTTCTGGAAAGCCGCCACCGATAAAGAGCGCATCCAACGGCGGCAGATGCCTGTCTTGTAACGCATTGATAAATACCAATTCGGCGCCTGCTTCGCGCAAGGCTTGTAAATCACCTGGATAATAGAAACCAAAAGCTGCATCTTGCAACACGCCTAAACGCACCGAGGGCGCGGGCAGATCAACCGTCGCGCACGGTGGCGCGGCGGGCAAATGAGTATTGGTTGCCAGCGCCAGTAGTGCGTTTAGGTCTAGTTGCTGCTCAACGAGTTTGGCAATGCCGGCAATTTTTTCTGCGGCTTGCGCGTTTTCGTTGCTGGGCATCAAGCCTAAATGACGTTCATCAATGGCTAAACGCGGGTCTTTGTGCAACGCGCCTAGCACCGCAACATCTGTGTAATGTTCAATGATTGCTCGCAGTTTGCTTTCATGCCGAGCGCCGCCCACTTGGTTAAGAATCACGCCAGCAATATTCAGTTGAATATCAAAGGCTTGGTAGCCTAAAATCAGTGGTGCAATGCCGCGAGTCATGCCTGATGTGCTGAGCACCAACACCACCGGTGCGTTTAGCAAGTGCGCGAGGGCGGCGTTGCTGTTGCTGCCGTCAAGGTCTAGTCCGTCGTACAAGCCCTTGTTGGCTTCAATCAGGCTGATAGTGGCGCCCTGGCTACGGCACACGAAGTTGCGCAGTATTTCTGCTTGACTCATGGTGTAAAAATCAAGGTTGTAGCAAGGACGCCCAGCGGCTTGAGTGAGCCATAGCGGATCAATGTAATCAGGTCCTTTTTTGAACGGCTGCACCTGGTGTCCGCGTGCCCGCAATGCGGCGCACAAACCTATGCTGACGGTGGTTTTTCCAGAGGATTTATGGGCAGCGGAAATGAGTAAATGTGACATGAGGAAAGCAGTAAGTTGGAGGCTTTAGTATGGCTGTCATAGTGGGTATGCAAAATAACGAACTCAAGCTATTTTATAGGCTTGCCAGGCGGTATTGGCAGTAAAATAAGCACCCGCTAATACGGCGGTTTTGCCTATAATGAAGCCTGAACCATGCAGGCAATTGCCTAAAAAAATTAAAAAATATCAATACCAGTGGATTAGGAAACCCGCTTCATGTACAGCAATGACCGTTTGATTATTCTCGATGCCGATGGCACCACTATAGATGCTTTTAGCGCCATGCAGAAAGCCTTTTTAGCACATGATATGAGTATTGGAGATTTAGAACGCTTTCAAAAACGTCGGCATATGTTCAAATATTTAGGTGGTCTGAAAGAATTTCCCAAAAATCTGAAAAATCAAATCGGCAAGAAAAAACGCGCCCGTTTGATTGATACTCTCACCGAGATTTACCGCGAAGAAGCGCGCCTGTATCCCAATATTCCTGCATTGATGCAAAGTCTCATTGCAGACCCGCAACTGAAAGTCGGCGTGGTGACGCGCAACATCACCAATGCAGCGGTGGAAACTCTAGGCATTTTGTTTCGACGCCACAACATTGATGTACAAGCCTTAGATTTTCTCCTGCATTTACCCTTAAGCGACACCAAATTGCCGCATTTTCGCAAATTGCGCGAGCAATTTCAGGTCAATCCTGCCAGAGCCTATGCCTGCGGAGACGAAAAAGCCGATTTCGTCGCCGCAGTGCAATCAGGAATGCACCCGTTCATGGTGTCCTACGGTTTTGAAGATTATGACCGCTTAACGCAAAAACTCGGCGTGCCTGGCGAAGTCATCTCCCGCACCCCAGCAGAATTGCGTATCCGCCTGCTGCACGCCTTAGGCAAAGCTTGAGCAAACTGATAGGGCTTTCCCTATTCAACTGTTTTTCATCTTACTTGAGCGCTCAATTGGCAACACTGAATTTAGTTTAGACTGGTTTCACACCCAGCAAAATCCAGTATACTGCTCTTTTTCTTTTTATCTTAGGAGGCTTTATGCGTCGGTTTGGATGGTGGATATTTAGTGGGATGATGGTGTTCTTGTCTGGTTGCGCGACCTTAGCGACCCAGTTGACTCTGGATAACTCACTCAGTTTATTGCAAACACTGATGGAAGCAACAAGCGGGCAACAACAACAATTTGCCGCGCCAGACCAGCAGCAACAGTTGGTAACCCTAAAATCTGAAGTGGACAGCGTAATTCGCACCATTTCTGAAGCAGCAAACTTTCCTCCCGAAAACCGCAAACAAGTTTATTTAAGTGCATTACCCTTGTTGAATAGTTCTTTGGAAAAATCTTTTAACTTATCCAAAACAGTTGCTTCAGAACTAGGCAGCCAAGGCACACTCAATAACCTGTTAAATGATAGTGGCAGCAAAGCTAAACAAAGCGTGGGCAACAATCTGGTAGAAATGTACAAAAACCTAGCCATCGTCAAACGCGATCTGCTGCGTGAATTAGAACAACCACAAGCAGTTGATAAATTAAGCATGGAATACAACGGTAATGTGCGTTTGCTAAAAGAATTATGCGCCTTAAAAAGCGGCGGCAGCTACACAGCAACCAGCGCTTCTAAATGCTTAAGCCTACCAGAAAATGCAGCTTTGCCAGAAACAGTACCTGCTGCGAAAAGCGGTATTTAAAAACTTGCTAAAACACCTTAAAACCTGTCTCTTTTGTTCAAAGAGGCAGGTTTTTTTATGCCGTACAATAAAACCCGCCGTTACGAAAACACTTAAGTATCTTAAGTTGTACAATGGGTTAAGACTGAGAAACCGACCAGGCGAAACTCGAGCTAATGCCTAACGCATAAAAAAACCGCTGTCTAAGCAGCGGTTTTAGTTGGGATAATACCTTGGTTGAACGGATTAGCCTTCCAATTTGGACAGCATGTATTCCACTGTGGCTTTTAGCTCGTCGTCGCTTAAAGCCGGATTGCCGCCGCGTGCGGGCATCGTGTTTAAGCCATTGAGTACACTGTGCATTAAGCCATCCATACCTTTTGCAACACGGGGCGCCCAAGCTTCTTTATTGCCGATGATAGGGGCATTCAACAGGCCGCTAGTGTGGCAGGCAGTGCAGACGCTATTAAATACTTCTTCGCCACTTTTGGGCGCGGCATTAGCCACTGGCGCAGCGACAACTGGCGCAGCACCTACGTTGACTTGTCCAATAGGCACAATGCGGGCAGCGGACATGCGTTGCTCGCGTTCTGGCGTTTGTCCGGTGAAATCCATAGAATCCAAAAACAACATGCCGACGAATACCAGGATCAGGGTTATCAATGTACCCCAGACGGCAAGCTGCACTAGGTCTTCATTGTTTTTTGCACTCACTATTTAAATCCTCATTAAATTTTATGCGTTGGAGGGGGGCTACCCCTGTCGGGCGACAAAGGGCGTTTCAGTCTGTGTACTAGGCTTTCCACAATCACAAAAGCGGCATTATACCGAAAAACCTTATGACAAACACAGTAAACGAAAAGTTCGTCGCAAAATAACGGGCGGCGCATCACTGCCTTAATCAGGTTTAAGCGTATTGGATTACTCTTTTGATCCACAGATGCACGATAGCTATTCACCCACTGTACGGCTATGTAGAAATAGGATTTTTAAATCTTTTGCGGGAATGAAGTTGTCTTTCTCCATGACAAAAGTCCAAGCATTCACTTTTTTGACGCCAGTACCACAAAAACTAATCTTATCTTCTGGATTTAATTTTTGTAGCGTTAGCCGAAATTTTTTAATGCTGTCTTTCCAATTCGCCCCCGTCGTTAGAATGTAATCAACATACACCGGGGAAATATACTTGCCTGTTTCGTAGTGGTTATTTTTTTCTATCCATTTAACCAGTGGTGGTTCAATACAATAGTCTTTAATGAGTGTTTGGCGTACTGGTGGTTCAAAATACAATACAGATTCACCACCACTGGCGGGCACATATTCATGTTGGATTGATAAGGTTTTGCCGGCGGGGAATACTTGCTGCCAATGATGGGTTACTTTCACCAAGCCATCGAATTTTTTCACTTCAGTATCAAATTTCTGCGCTTCACCCTCTACCACAACCGAAAAATTCATCGGGTTTTTGGTTTCTGTATCGAGATTAATATTAATATCATTCTCTGGGTCTTGTGGAAATTCAGGAACAGGAAAGGCTACTCTAGTGGTGATATCTTTATCAGTCATATTATGGAATTGATAAGCCACGCGAATTTTTTCTTCGCTGATAAACAGGTCTTCTGATTCCATAACAATAGCCTCTGTGTGTGAGAAAACAATGCCACCCGCACCTAAGGTTGCAATGGAATCATTGGCGTTGCTTGTTGGTACAAAACAACTCAAGAACATCCATGCCGAAAATTGAACATAATAACGCATAAACCACTCCTTAATTTGGTGTTAAAAGAAGCAAAAGTATAAAGGTTTTTTGGTCTGAGGTTCTAGCAGTTCTTGTGTTGTTGTCGAGAAATTGAGCTTATTAGCCTATGCTAATTTTTTGTCTGGGTTCATTGACACAAAAGCAGATAAAAATCTTGCATGGGTTTAGGAAAAAGCGTATTTTATTGCACTGCAACATTTACTGATTTATGAATAGCATAAGCGTAATTAATGTTCAGCATAGAATTTGTTAAATCACGGGAGAAAGTCTGGCATGGCAGAACAAGCGCGAGAGCGACCTTTATCGCCGCATTTGCAGGTGTACAACCTGCCGCTGACGGCGCGTATCTCTATTTTGCACCGCATCATGGGCGTGGCTTTGAGCGGCGGTTTGTTTTTGTTGGTTTATTGGTTGTGGGCGTTGGCGATGGGACAACCAAGCTATCAGCAAGCGCAAGCGATTTTCGGCTCTTGGCTGGGTTTATCAGTGCTGCTGGGCTTTAGTTTCGCGCTGTTTTTGCATCTGAGTCATGGCATTCGTCACCTTATTTGGGACGCGGGCGTGGGTTTAAATAAAGTGCAAACACAGGCAAGCGACGTTTGGGTTTTGCTGGCAACTGGGATGTTGACGGCTTTGGCTTGGATGCTGGGCTGGCTGTTGGCTTAATGGAGAAAACTATGGATTACCGTACACCGCTTTCTCGCGCTCGCGGCTTGGGCTCTGCACACGAAGGCACAGGGCATTTTGTGTCTCAGCGATTGAGCAGTTGGGCTTTGATTCCTTTGACTTTTTGGTTTGTTGTGGCGCTGGCGTATTTAGCCGGTAGCGATTCCACGCAAGCCACTGATTGGTTTCATCAACCGCTCAATGCGCTCTTGTTTATCAGTTTTTTGCTGGTCACCCTGTGGCACGCTAACCTGGGTGTGCAGGTAGTGATTGAGGATTATCTCTACTGCGACGTCTTGAAAATCATCAGCTTAATGCTGCTCAAAGGCACTATGGCGTTGCTGACCATAGCGGGCTTATACTTTATTGTGCATATTTCTTTCGCTACAGGGGCGGCATAAGATGGCAGCTTACGAAATCCTTGATCACACCTACGATGTCGTCGTCGTTGGTGCTGGCGGTGCGGGCTTGCAGGCGACTTTCGGCATGGCAGAAAAAGGCTTAAAAACCGCCTGCTTAAGCAAAGTGTTCCCGACCCGCAGCCACACAGTCGCGGCACAAGGCGGCATCAGCGCGGCACTGGGCAACATGGGCGAAGACGACTGGCGTTGGCACATGTACGACACGGTAAAAGGCTCAGATTGGCTCGGCGACCAAGACGCGATTGAATACCTATGCCGCGAAGCCGCGCCCGCCATCATCGAATTAGAACACTACGGCGTCCCCTTTTCGCGCACCGAAGACGGCAAAATTTACCAACGCGCTTTCGGCGGCATGACCACCCATTTTGGCAAAGGACAAGCACAACGCACCTGCGCCGCCGCCGACCGCACCGGACACGCGATTTTACACACCCTCTACCAACAATCGCTGAAACACCAAGCCGAATTCTTCATCGAATACTTCGCCATTGACCTCCTCATGGACGCAGACGGCGCGTGTCGCGGCGTGATCGCCATAGACCTTGCCGAAGGCAAACTACACCGCTTCCGTGCGCACCGCACCGTACTGGCAACTGGCGGCTACGGACGCACCTTCTTCTCCGCCACCTCCGCCCACACCTGCACGGGCGACGGCAACGGCATGGTGCTACGCGCGGGCTTACCGCTGCAAGACATGGAATTTATTCAATTTCACCCCACCGGCATCTACGGCTCAGGCTGCCTCATCACCGAAGGCGTACGCGGCGAAGGTGGCTACCTAACCAACGCCGACGGCGACCGCTTCATGGAACGCTACGCCCCCAACGCCAAAGACTTAGCCTCCCGCGATGTCGTCAGCCGCGCCATGACCGTCGAAATCCGTGAAGGACGCGGCGTAGGCGAACACCGCGACCACATCCACCTACACCTAGAACACCTCGGTGCCGACATCATCGCCGAACGACTCCCCGGCATCGCCGAATCCGCCCGCATTTTCGCCGGCGTAGATGTCACCCAAGAACCCATCCCCGTCCTCCCAACGGTACACTACAACATGGGCGGCACCCCCACCAACTATCACGGCGAAGTCGTCACCCTCAAAGACGGCGACCCCGACAGCATCATCCCCGGCTTAATGGCGATAGGCGAAGCCGCCTGCGTCTCCGTACACGGCGCAAACCGCCTCGGCTCCAACTCCCTACTCGACATCATCGTCTTCGGACGCGCCGCCGCCAAACGCTGCGCCGCACAAATCAACACTGGCGACCGACACAAACCGCTCGACAAAACCCTAGACGAACCGATTTTGGCGCGTTTCGACCGCCTACGCCACGCCAACGGCAGCCTGCCCAGCGCAAACATCCGCGACACCATGCAGCGCGTCATGCAACGCGATGCCGCCGTCTTTCGCAGCGGCGAAAGCCTTGCCCAAGGCGTACAAAACATCGCACAAGTCTATGATTCATTTACAGAAGTCAAAGTCACCGACCGCTCGCTCGTATGGAACTCCGACCTCATCGAAACCCTAGAACTCGACAACCTACGCAGCCAAGCCGTCATTGCCATGAACTCCGCCGCCAACCGCACAGAAAGTCGCGGCGCACACGCCCGCGAAGACTACCCCAACCGCGACGACGTGAACTGGCACAAACACACGGTCGCCTGGATTGACAACGCCAGCGGCGCAGTACGCATTGATTACCGCCCCGTCCACATGTACACCCTCACCGACGAAGTGCAAGTAATCCCGCCCAAGGCACGAGTTTACTAAGGAGAAAAACAATGGCTGAACTAAAATTACCCGCCAATTCCATTGTTAAAAAAGGCAAAACCGTCAATCAAGCGGAAGGCAACAACGTGCGTAACTTCATCATCTATCGCTGGAATCCTGACAGCGAAGAAAACCCGCGCACGGATACTTACCAAATCAATTTAGATGAATGCGGACCTATGGTATTAGATGCGTTGCTTAAAATCAAAAATGACATTGATCCAACGCTGACTTTTCGCCGTTCTTGTCGTGAAGGCATTTGTGGTTCTTGTGCAATGAATATCAGCGGGCGTAATACTTTGGCATGTACCAAAGCGATTGCTGATTATGCGGGAGATATTCAAATTTATCCCTTGCCACATTTGCCGGTGATTAAAGATTTGGTAGCGGATTTGACGCATTTCTATGGGCAGTTGACCTCTATTGAACCTTGGATGAAAACACAAACACCCGCACCCCAGGATAAAGAACGCTTACAATCTAAACAAGATCGCGCTAAATTAGATGGTTTATATGAATGTATTTTGTGTGCTTGTTGTTCTACCAGTTGTCCGAGTTATTGGTGGAACAGTGAACGCTATTTAGGTCCGGCGATTTTATTGCAAGCACACCGTTGGATTCAAGATAGCCGCGATGAAGCGACGGGCGAGCGTTTAGATTATTTGGAAGACCCGTTTCGTTTGTATCGTTGCCACACGATTATGAATTGTACCAATACCTGTCCGAAAGGTTTGAATCCTGCTAAGGCAATTGCGGAGATTAAGCAATTAATGGTAAAGCGCACACTGTAAAAGCAAAAGACCTGGCAGATTTATATTTTACTCTGCCAGGTCTTAGTTTTATAACCTATGTACTGAATTGAATGTTTTAGACTATCATTTCGTGCTTTTTTTGAGACGATACACGGCGATTTCGCCCATCAGGTTAGGTAAGAGGCGCATCAGCAAAGAGGATTTATGCGCAGGATCAACTACCGCTCTTTGCAGTATTTCAATCTTCAGTGCGTCACACAGGTCTTCAAAATCCGCCAGCGTACACAAATGAATATTGGGTGTGTCGTACCAGTGGTTGGGTAGCGCCCGCGACAGCGGCATGTGCCCTAGCGCCAAACTCAAGCGGGCTTGCCAGTGCCCGAAATTGGGAAAGGTAACAATCACTTCGCGCCCGATGCGCAGCATTTCTTGCAGCAATTTTCCGGGGTGACGGATGGCTTGTAGGGTTTGCGTCATCACCACATAATCAAAAGCGCCCGCTTCAAAGTCTGACAAGCCTTTATCCAAGTCGGTTTGGATGACATTGATGCCTGATTGGATGCACTGGGTGATGTTGTGGTCGTCAATTTCTAGCCCGTAGCCCGTGATTTGGCGCTTTTCGCGCAAATGCACCAGCAATGCGCCGTTGCCGCAGCCCAAATCCAGCACATGCTTGCCTGGCTCAATCCACTCGGTTAAGAGCACTAAATCGGTGCGTAAACTAGCCATGTTGTTCTGCCTCTCTTGCGACATGCTGCATGTAGGCGCTAAAACCATTGATGTATTGCGGAATTTCTAGCAAAAAGGCGTCATGTCCTTGATTTGCTGTGACTTCCATGTAGCTGACGGTTTTGCGATTGCGCAGCAAAGCTTGCACAATTTCCCGCGAACGGGCGGGCGAAAAACGCCAATCGCTGGTAAAGGATACCACTAAAAATTTCGCTTTAACGCCCGCCAAAGCGCGGGTTAAATCGTGTTCATGCAGGCTGGCGGGGTCGAAGTAATCCAGCGCCTTGGTCATGAGCAAATAGGTGTTAGCGTCAAAGCGATCTACAAACGAGCGCCCTTGGTAATGCAGGTAGCTTTCGACTTGAAACTCGGCTTCGTCAAAACCGAAATTCAGCTTGCCTTCGCGCAGTTCGCGCCCGAATTTGGCGCGCATGGCATCGTCGGATAAATAAGTGATGTGCCCCAACATCCGCGCCAGCATCAAGCCGCGACGTGGCACTGTATCATGCTCATAATAGCGCCCGGCATGAAAATCTGGATCGCTTAAAATCGCCTGCCGCGCCACTTCGTTAAAGGCAATGTTTTGTGCCGACAGCTTAGGTGCGGCGGCAATCACCACCGCATTGCGCACTTGCTCTGGGTATTGCAGTGTCCATTGTAACGCCTGCATTCCGCCCAAACTGCCGCCAATGACCGCTGCCCATTGTTGAATGCCGAGGGATGCTGCGAGCCGCGCTTGGCTTTCCACCCAATCGCGCACTGTGACCATAGGAAAATCCGCGCCATAGAGTTTACCTGTGACTGGATTGGGCGTATTGGGACCGGTAGAACCTTTGCAACCACCCAAATTATTCAAGGACACTACAAAAAAGCGATGAGTATCAATGGGTTTGCCTGGTCCTATACAGCTATCCCACCAGCCTGGTTTGCGGTCTTCTAGGCTATGATAGCCCGCCGCATGGTGATCACCACTTAAAGCGTGACAAATCAACACGGCGTTCGAGGCTTGCGCGTTGAGTGTGCCGTAGGTTTCATAAATGAGTTCGTATTCGGGCAGGCTGCGCCCGCAATCCAATTTGAGTGCTTGTGCAAAGCTTTGGCGTTGCGGAGTTACCAGACCAACGGAGTTGTCCGGTATTTTTTCTGGCATAGTAGGTTAGGTATCCTTAAATTGGCGTGTAACAGACGGAAAAGTGAGGCTATGTGCAAGGCATTTCGACAAAATTCAAGGGGCAAACAAAGATAAAGTCTGCTGTTGTCAGGTAGAGGAAAAATTTTTGGTGGTGGTGCATACAGGATGATATTTATGCTTGGAAGCCGCGTTCTATCGTGACAAAACCATTCTTATTGCACCACTACCGCCTTGCGCTCCAAACTTTATCTCAAAGCGATCCGTTCCGCTTCTGATCAGTTTCAGACGCTTAAAGCTGCTGTTACTGCGAAACATCAGCGAGTAATAGCGTACGCAGTTAAAGTGGTAAAAACAAAAAATACCCGCTTTTGAGGCGGGTATTTTTTATAGCAAAGCGGCGCTTGCAACGCGGCTTAAAAGGGGATGTCGTCGTCAAAATCCGCCGACGGCGGGCGATTTCCGCTGGCTACGGAGGGAGGGGATCCAGCCGCTGGCGGCATGGTGCGGGATGTGCCAGCCGAGGGCGGCGGCGGTGCGTACTGTTGCCCGCCGCCCGCCGAGGGGGTAAAACTGGCTTCGTCGCGTCCGCCGAGCATTTGCATGTCGTTGGCGACGATTTCTGTGGTGTAGCGATCTTGCCCACTTTGATCTTGCCATTTGCGCGTTTGTAAGCGTCCTTCCACATAAATCTGTCGCCCTTTGCGCAAATATTCGCCGGCAATTTCTGCCAGACGATTAAACAATACCACGCGGTGCCATTCGGTGCGATCTTGGCGTTCGCCGGTTTGTTTGTCTTGCCAGCTATCGGTGGTGGCTAAGTTGACAGTGGCGACCGCCGAGCCGCCGGCTGTGTAACGAACTTCGGGATCAGCGCCTAAGTTGCCGACTAAAATGACTTTGTTTACTCCTCGACTCATTCATGTTCTCCTGCTAAAAGTAACTCTGGACTAGCAGCCGCAAGCTGCCAGTAAAAAACTGCTTGCACACTAGATTAATGTCTCAGGATTCAGTGTACACTCTTGGCTTAAGCGCATAAAGCCAAGCTGCTTCATTCTTCTGTCAACCCGCACAAACCCGCATGAAATATCAAATTATTCCGGTGACTTCGTTACAACAGAATTGCACCCTGCTGTGGTGTGAGCAAACCCGTAAAGCTGCCTGTGTAGACCCTGGCGGCGAAACCGAGCGTCTTTTGCAGGCGCTTAAACAGCATGACTTGGTATTGGAAAAAATCTTACTGACCCACGCGCATTTAGACCATGTGGGAGCTGCCAGCGCGTTAGCACAGGCAACCGGTGCTGCAATAGAGGGTCCGCACCAAGGCGATCAATATTGGCTGGATGGGCTGTCGCAACAGTGCGCCCTG
Organism: Thiomargarita sp.; assembly: GCA_020720115.1. Taxonomy (GTDB): domain Bacteria; phylum Pseudomonadota; class Gammaproteobacteria; order Beggiatoales; family Beggiatoaceae; genus BB31. The sequence goes on from DYPD01000080.1 coordinate 17,772, forward strand.
TTTGGTTTTCCGCCGATTTCTACCTTTTACCCAGATACCTGGCTAAAACAGGGTGATACAGTCACTTTTGGCACAGAAACCTTGGCGGTGTATCACTGCCCAGGTCACACGCCAGGACATGTGGTTTTTTTCCATGCGCCGTCCAAGTTGGCACTGGTTGGGGATGTCTTATTTGCAGGCTCAATTGGGCGCACGGATTTTCCTGGCGGCGATTACGCCACCTTAATCCGCAGCATTAAAGAGCGACTCTTGCCGTTGGGCGATGAGGTGCGTTTCATTCCTGGGCATGGACCCATGTCTAGTTTCGGTGCTGAACGCCAACACAATCCTTTTATCAACAATAGACTTGTTGCGACATAAATCCAGTAAAAATGCGGAGTTCGAGAATATAAC
>DYPD01000081.1 GCA_020720115.1 Thiomargarita sp.
ATTCTCGAACTCCGCATTTTTACTGGATTTATGTCGCAACAAGTCTAATAAACACCTTCGCCCCGCCGGGTTCGGAGGTGATTTCAACCAGTCCCTTTTCCGCCCACGCAGGCGCGGCGGGCAACAGCAGGGCTGTGATAAGTGGAATCAATAGGGATTTACGCATGGTTTAAGTTTCCCTTGTAGGGTGTTTCGTGAATGGATACAGGAGAAATATAGCAAAACTAATTGCGTCAACTATTGTTGCTTAAAGTTTCTGGTTTTGTCCTCGTGCGGGCGTTCCGCTCCGCATGAGTTGTTCCGAAGCGCTGCGCGTCATAGGCGCTCCGTCCTACCCTGGTCTAATTACTTTTTAACGTGTTTCATGAGGCGCTTGCGCTGATATTGCTGGCGCGGGGTGAGCATATTGCGCTTGTCTTTGAAAGGGTTTTCGCTCTGTTTGAAGGTAAATTGCACGGGTGTGCCTTCCAGTTGCAGCACTTCGCGGAACAAATTGACCAGATAGCGTTTGTAAGAATCGGGCAGCGATTCAACTTGATTGCCGTGAATAACAAACAGCGGTGGATTTTGCCCGCCTTGGTGAATATAACGCAGTTTGATGCGACGCCCGTGTACCAAGGGCGGCGGGTGTTTTTCCACCGCATCACTGAGTAATAAATTCAAACGTGAGGTGCTGAAATGTGCGACGGCGGATTCCCAAGCGCGTTGAATCATTGGAAATAAATTGCCTACGCCCGTACCATGCAGGGCAGAAATGAAATGCGGCGGGGCAAAATCAATAAAATGTAGCTTGCGCTCTAGCGTGTGGCGCACCTGGTCGCGTTGAGCAGCATCTAGTCCATCCCATTTATTCACTGCCAGCACCAGTGCCCGTCCGGCATCTAGCGCATAACCCAACAGCCCTGCGTCCTGATCCGTCACGCCCTCTTGCGCATCAAATAGCATCACCACCACATTGGCATCTTCGATTGCTTGTAATGCTTTGATAACACTGAATTTTTCAATGGTTTCAAAGACCTTGCCACGGCGCCGCACGCCAGCGGTATCAATCAGCGTATAAAGCTGTCCGTCGCGTTCAAAGGGGATATAGATGCTGTCGCGGGTGGTGCCGGGCATGTCGTAGGTCAGTTGGCGTTCTTCGCCAAGGATGCGGTTGATGAGCGTGGATTTGCCAACATTAGGGCGTCCAATTACCGCGACTTTAATGCGCCGTTCGCGCTCAGGTACTTCAGTTTCACTCACCTCCTCTTCTGGGGTTTTCACCACAAAAGATTCAAGCACAGCATCCATCATGCTATTCAAACCGCGCCGGTGGGCTGAGGCAATGGTATGCACTTCGCTGAAGCCCAGCGCATGGAAGTCTGCGCTGATCATGTCGGGATCAAAACCCTCGGTTTTATTGATTGCCAGATGCACGGGCGTGTCAAATTCGCGTAGACGTTGCGCAATGCTGAGATCGGCGGGCGTCAGTCCTGCACGCCCATCCACCAAAAACAGCACGCGATCCGCCTCTTGTACTGCCACCCAAGCTTGTCGAGCGATTAAGCCTACGATGGCATCTTCGGGGTTGTCATCTAACCCGCCCGTGTCAATCAAGGTATAGCGACAAGGACCTAGCTTGCCCACGCCGTAGCGGCGGTCACGGGTCAAGCCCGGTTGATCTGCAACCAAGGCGTCCCGCGCACGAGTTAAGGCATTGAAAAGTGTAGATTTGCCGACGTTGGGGCGACCCACGATGGCGACAATAGGGAGTGTTTGCATGAAATTTTCGAGAAAACCCAGTTGGAAAGAAAAAACCACATAAAAACCAAGCGTGAAGCCTTGCATCGCTCAATTTGAAACGGGGATTCTGACATTTTTTCACCTATTTTCAAAGCACTATCAGTATTTTAGCGACGCAGGCAAGCGCCTGTTAGTATGGGGTTTGCGTCCGTTCTTAGTAAGGTGCAGGTCGCTTAATGCTGCCCGCCTTGGCTTAAATAGTGTTTATAAATCAAACCATTATGCAATATGCACTGGCTTGAAAAATGCAATTTTCAAGACTTTTGCGTATACTTGCCCCTCCTACCGCATGTTTACACAGAATACTTTCAGCCATGAAACCTTTATTGCCGCTTTTGTTGTTGTTATTAATCACTTTTCACCCTACACCTGCCCACGCAGAACTGATCTCTGTGGAAGATTTTATCCTTGCCATGAATAGCAAACATGGCTTTGCCAGCGACAGTTTGCGTGCTTTATTAGCGCAGGCAAAGGTGAAACACAGCATCCTCAAGGCGATGGATAGCCCAGGCGAAGCCAAACCCTGGTATGAATATCGAGAAATATTTGTCACTCCAACCCGCATTCAAGGCGGCGTAGCCTTTATGCAGCGCCATCTGCCTTGGTTGCAAAATGCAGAAAAGGCTTACGGTGTGCCAGCGGAAATCATTACCGCCATCATCGGCGTGGAAACTATTTATGGCAAAAACACCGGTAGTTTCAGAGTGTTAGATGCACTTTATACGCTGGCATTTTTTTATCCCAAGCGGGCGGATTTTTTCCGTGACGAATTAGAAAACTTTCTTCTCATGACGCAGCAAGAAAACATGAATCCGCTCACCCCCACAGGTTCTTACGCGGGCGCAATGGGGCTGGGGCAATTCATGCCTAGCAGCTTTTTGCGCCACGCGGTGGATTTTGACGGCGACGGCAAACGCACGCTGTGGGAAGTGGTAGACAGCATTGGCAGCGTTGCCCATTATTTACAGCAATACGGCTGGCAACGCGGACAACCCATTGTTTTAGCTACACAAGTACAGGCAGATAAAGCCGCCAGCCTGTTGGCATTAGAACTTAAACCCCAATACAGCCTGGCACAGCTTCAGCAATGGGGCTTGCGCTTTGCTGGACATTTACCAGGCAAAACGCCAGGCAGCTTGCTGATGCTGGAAACCGAATTAGGCGAGGCATATTGGTTGGCACTGGATAATTTCTATGTCATCACCCGCTATAACCACAGCCGCCGCTATGCAATGGCGGTGACTCAACTGGCTGCCGCGATTCGTCACCAACGGCACATTCAAGCCCTACAATAATCACCCAGGGCTTCTGCTTTTGGAGTTACATCATGTCAATATTAAACTTTATTATCAAACAGTTAAGCATTGGTTTATGGGGTCTTGCGCTACTCAGTTGCAGTACCGAACCCGTGCCACCCCAACCCGCAGATCGCGCCATAGCACCTGACCCCATGCCGCTACCCGGCGTGCCGGCGCCCGATGCACAAGCCCCAGAATTTCCCGCTCTGTCGTTGGATTACCGCCCGCAACGCGGTTATGCCAGCCTCTATGGTTTAGCCGATCAAGGCGCTCTAACGCGCAGCGGCGAACCCTATGATCTCTACGCCATGACTGCCGCGCACCCCTACCTGCCGCTAGGCATTTATGTGCGCGTCAGCGACCTACAGCAGCGGCGCTCGGTGGTGGTGCGCATCAACGACCGCAACCGCGACGGCGCGGCTTTGCGCTTATCCTATCAGCCCGCCAAAGACTTAGGGCTAATACAGGGCGCAGAAGTGATGTTCCAAGTGCTCACCGCACGTCCAACTGTTGCACGCTAAAGCAACAGTAACCCCATGAACCCTTTATAAAATTAACAAGGCAGTCGAGTTATGAAAATGATGTCGTTGAAGCCCGCTTTAGCTTTTTTAGGTTTTTTTCTGGTATTCCCCGTTTTTGCCGATTCCCCGTTGCGTCCGCCGCCGTTGCCAGAGATTGCCGCTTCATCCTACATTTTGCAGGATTTCCATAGCGGACAGGTGATTATGGAAAAGCAAGCAGATCAACAAGTTGAGCCTGCAAGCCTAACCAAACTCATGACTGCTTATGTGGTTTTTACCGAACTCAAATCCGGGCGGATAAAGCTGGAAGATCGGGTACGCATCAGCGAAAACGCTTGGCGCACCGGCGGCTCAAAAATGTATGTGCAGGTCAATACCGAGGTGCAAGTCCTGGATTTGCTACGCGGCATGATTATCCAATCAGGCAACGATGCTTGCGTGGCATTGGCGGAACATCTAGCGGGAAATGAGGCGGCTTTTGCCGGCATGATGAACCGCATGGCGCATCGTTTGGGGTTAAACCAGAGTTTTTTTGTCAACAGCACTGGAATGCCAGGCGCTGGGCACCTGAGCACCGCCCGCGATATGCTCAAAATGGCGGCTGCCATTATTCGAGATTTTCCTGAATATTATTCTTTTTATTCTGAAAAATCTTTTATTTACAATAATATAAAGCAACCAAACCGCAATCTGCTGCTGTGGCGTGATGCCAGTGTTGACGGGATGAAAACTGGCTACACAGAAGGCGCAGGCTATTGCTTGGTGGCGTCCGGGCAGCGCGAAGGAATGCGCCTGATTTCGGTGGTAATGGGTACAGCCAGCAAAGCGGCGCGTGCTTCAGAAAGCCAGAAAATGCTGAATTATGGTTTTCGTTTTTATGAAACCCATCAGATTTATCCAGCTAATCAAGTGCTAAAAACTCAACGGGTATGGCAAGGTACAAGTGCAGAAATTGGTCTGGGCTTAAAAAGCCCTTTGTACATAACCATTCCTCGCGGACAATACCCACAATTGCAGGCACAATTAGAATTAAAATCCAAAATTATCGCGCCTTTTGCCGCTGGCAGTGAACACGGCAAATTGAAAATCTTATTGCAAAATACTGTGGTGCAAGAACAACCATTGATTGCTTTGCAAGCAGTAGAAACCGGTGATTTTTTCCGGCAATCCATTGATTATGTATTACAACAATTTGAATAATAGGCTACGCTCTTGTCATACCGACTGACCAAAATCTACACCCGCAACGGCGATCAAGGAAACACTCGTTTAGCCAATGCTGTTGTACCCAAAAATGCCAAGCGCATTATTGCACTGGGTGAATTGGATGAATTGAATTGTGCCTTGGGTGTGTTACTCACTCAGGCAGTTCCGCAAAGCCTCCGTGAACTCATTTTAACCATACAACAGCTTTTGTTTGAATTGGGTGCAGAACTCGCTGTACCGGGTACAAAACGTATTCAAGCAGAAGATGTAACGCGCTTAGAAAATCATCTGGATCAACTCAATACAGAACTCCCACCGCTGACAGAATTTGTTCTGCCTGGTGGCACTCCAGCCGCCGCGCACTGTCATTTAGCGCGGGCGATTTGTCGCCGTTGTGAACGTGCATTAGTGGCACTCATGCAGCAAGACACTTTGAATGCCGATAGCTTGAGTTTCATTAATCGCCTATCGGATTTATTATTTGTCATTGCGCGGGTTTTACAAGCCAACACTGCTAACGAGGTTTTATGGCAACCCCGTTCTTTTCATCCTTAAGCAACTGCGCTGGATATAAATTTCTTCTATGAAAATCATTTCTTTTAACATTAATGGGCTGCGAGCACGTTTACACCAATTAGAACAGCTTATTGAACAGCATCATCCTGTCGTTATTGGTTTACAAGAAACCAAAGTACATGACCATGAATTTCCTTTAAGTGCTATAGAGAAACTCGGCTATGAAGTGGTGTTTCATGGACAGAAAGCGCATTACGGTGTGGCGTTCTTATCTAATCGCCCCCTAGAACAAGTACAAACAGGTTTCCCTGGTGATGAACCTAAAGCGCAGCGGCGTTTTATCAGCGGGCAATATCGCTTGGCAGATGGACGTGTGCTGCATGTGCTCAACGGTTATTTTCCGCAGGGTGAAAATCGCAGCCACGCGGAAAAATTTCCTGCCAAACAACAATTTTACGCAGATTTACGCACTTTTTTAGACAGTTGCTATAAACCAGAGGATTTGCTGTTGTTGATGGGCGATATGAATGTTGCGCGCCTGGATACCGACATCGGCATCGGTGCTGAGAACGTCAAACGCTGGTTGCGCACGGGTAAATGCTGTTTTCTGCCGGAAGAGCGGGAATGGCTGCAAACCCTCATGCAGTGGGGCTTAATTGACACTTTTCGCCAGCAATATCCAGAGGTTACAGATCGTTTTAGTTGGTTTGATTATCGTAGCAAAGGCTTTGAAGATGAACCCAAACGCGGTTTGCGCATTGATTTGTTGCTGGCAAGCCCAGCGGCACAAGCGTGCTGCGTGGGCACTGGTATTGACTATGAGATTCGCAGTATGGAAAAACCCTCGGATCATTGTCCGGTGTGGGTTGAATTGAACTGTTAAAACAGGCGGTTAGGTGGAATGAGTAGGCATGAATTGAAGTTGACTATTGGTAATGGCGGGGTAAAACGGTGGTTGTCAGGGCGCATTGTTGCGGGTTGGTTGAGTCTGATGGTGTTTTTTTGCGTGTGTACTGGTTTGGCGATGGCAAGCGCGACGGAAACGCCGAAAATCTATCGTTACACGGATGCGGCGGGCGTGCTGCATTTAACCACTGAGCCGCCGTCTTCGGTTGCGCTGCCAAGCACAGCAGAGCCAGAGCCGCCGCCCACTGTGTTGTATTTGCATAATGAAGGCGGTGTAGCGCAGATTAGTGAGCGCCCCTATGTTGAGGTTGCGCCAGAGCCACCGGCGGCTGAGGTCGATCAGGCTTTGTTGCGGGCGATTATTGAGGTGGAATCGAATTGGAACCCGCAGGCGGTGTCGCCCAAGGGCGCGACGGGCTTGATGCAGTTAATGCCAGGTACGGCGGCGCAATATGGTGCGGTTAATTTGCGCGATCCTTTGGAAAATTTGCAGGCAGGTATGCAGCATTTGCGTTATTTGATGCGCAAGTTTCAAGGGGATTTGCGTTTGGTGTTGGCAGCGTATAACGCAGGAGAAGGCGCTGTGCTCAAGTACGGACGGCAAGTGCCGCCGTACCCGGAAACCCAAGCCTATGTGACGCGGGTGTTGGATTTATACAGCCGTTATCAATGAGTTATGCTTAAAAATCAGGGTAACTGATGGATTTTGAATGGAATTCTCAAAAAGCTGAAATTAACAGCAAAAAACACGGTGTTTCCTTTGAGGAGGCGTCTTCTGTATTCGGCGATACACTATCTGTCACCTATCCCGATCCTCAACATTCGATAAATGAAGAGCGTTTTGTCATGATCGGGCTTTCCGATAAACAGCGGGTATTGGTGATTTCCCATAGGTATTGCGGTGAAACCGTCAGAATCATCAGCGCCAGACCAGCAACAAAACGGGAGCAGCGATTCTATGAACATGGAAATTGATGACGAGTTAAACGATGAACTGCAAGATGAATATGATTTCGCCAACATGAAAGGCGGTGTTCGCGGTAAGTATGCCAAGCAATATCATGAAGGTGTAAAACTCATCATGCTTGAACCTGATGTGGCAAAAATCTTTCCCGATGCAAAGTCAGTCAATGAGGCATTAAGGTCTCTGGCAAAGATTATTCAGCAACACCAGAAAATTGCCTAACTGGTCGCTCAAGTCCGATCCGGTGCCGTTGGGCTTTTTGGGTTTGAATTTGTGGCGGCACTGGTCGGCTTAGCTTGTTCGGCGCTAAATGCAGGCAAGAGAACTAAGTCCAGAGCGCCCTGATGCCAAAAAAGCTGATGTCTTTGATGCGCCGCGCAATGCCCTTTGCTAAAGAAGTGGTTGGCGTGGTGCAGTAGGTCATGCTCAACAAAATGCGCAGCTCGTTGTCTGCCAACGGCGTTGCTTTGTGCAGTACCTTTGCGCCTTCAAATATCACCAGCGTATTCGGCGGAGTTGGTTGTATCACTTCTTGGTCGCCCAGTTTTGCCCATAGACGCGCAGAGGATAATTCGCCGGTTTGGTTGTGCTTATTGATCAATGGCAGTAATACGGTGAAATGCCGTCCGTTGTAGAAATTGTGATCATAGTGCCAACCGATGTGATCGCCGGGTTTTTCGTACACCAGTAAGGAGCAGGAGCTTTGGTCGTTTAAGGGGGTCGGCATCAAGGCTTCGCCGACAATCGCCGAGCAGATTTTTTGTAGTTGCGGTGAATGATAGAGTGCGACCAGCACTGGCATGACTTGGTGCAGGGTTTCGTAAGCCATAGTACCGCCTTGTTTATGCAGCGGTAAATAGGAACGCTCGGTGCGACACAGTTTGAGCACTTCCGCCTGCAATTGTGCCAAGGTTTCTGCTGTTAAAACAGTGGGTAAAGCAGCGAAATGCTGGGCAAAGCTTGGCAATTCTTCAGCCCTAAATTCATTAAACTGCAAATTTTTGCCCTGCTGAGCAAGTGCTGTTTGCTGCTCTTGAGATAACCGCTGATAAAGCGCGTTTCTTTGTTTTTTCAAGTAAACAAACCCAATAACTAGAATACTCACCAAACCCATCAATAGATAATACATAACCATCCCTTCGTTGCTGCTGAAATAACACACATGACGTAAGCCTTTTTCCTTTACTGATCGGAAAACAGATACCATAAAACGGATAAATGACATTTTCGTTACATTGCTTCTGCATTTGGCTTTTTATGTCATATCTATGTCATGTCGCATTGCTAGGCTAATTTAATGAAAGCCTCCGTTTCTTCCGCTTCCGCCTCGTCATTCCTTCCTTTAGATTCTGATTCCTCTAGCCAGCATCGCTTGTGGCTTGATCGCCTCATGCGCTATGCCATGCGCATTGGCGGTATCAGCGTCATTGCCGCTATCGCCTTGATTTTTTTCTATTTGCTCTATGTGGTGTTGCCGCTGCTGCAACCGGCGCAAATCACCTTTGCCCAGCATTTCGCGCAGCCCGCGCCAGAGTCTGGCGCAACGCTGATTTTGGATGTAGAAGAGCGCAGGCAGTGGGCAACGCGCTTGACCGACAGCGGGCAGGCGGTGTTTTTCGATATGCACACTGGCAAGGTGCAGAGCCAGCAGACTTTACCTTGGGCGGCGGCAAAGGTCACGGCTTATAGTTATTTAAACGAAAAAGGGCTGGCAGCGATTGGCTTTGCCAATGGGCAAGTGCTGGTGGTGCAGAATCTTTATGTGGCTAATTACACAGCAGATGCCGCCTTGAATACGCCGCAACTCAGTTATCCGCTGGGTAAAACTTTGTTGGATTTGGGTGCTGGACAGGCGCTTAAAGGCTTGGCAATTCAAAGCAATGAAGAGCGTACCACGCTGGCGGCGTTACGCGAGGATGGGCATCTGCTGTTGCGCACTTACAACAAAGAAGTTAATTTTCTCACTGAAACAGTGGAATTAAGCGTCGGTGACAGCAGTTGGACGCTACCGCCGCAGATGCAAGTGCAACACCTGGCGTTAGATGGAATGCAACGCTATCTGTATCTCGCTGATCAAACTGGACATTTGCTGCAATACGCGATAGCCGAAGGTGACGCCGTGCGCCTATTGCACACTCAGCAACTTCCTGATAACGCGCCTGTTACCTGTTTGCAGATGTTATTGGGCGGCACTTCTGTGTTGGTGGGACAAGCTAACGGGCGCATTAGCCAATGGTTTCCGGTGCGTGATGCGGTGGACAATCAGCAACGCTTGCAGCCTATCCGCGAGTTTCATGCGCAATCGGCAGCGATTTTGGCGATAGTGCCTGAACAGCGGCGCAAAGGCTTTGTTGCCAGCGCCGCCGATGGCAGTTTAGGGCTGTATCACGCCACTGCGCATCGGGTGCTACAAGTGGCGTCCTTGAATGCACCGGGTTCCCGCCACTTAGCACTTTCGCCGCGTGCTGACAATTTGCTGCAAGAAGACGCTCAAGGCGCACTGACGCTGTGGCAGATTGATAATCCGCATCCTGAAATATCTTGGTCATCGCTGTGGCGTAAGGTTTGGTATGAAAGCCACACAGAACCGGAATACCTGTGGCAATCTTCCGCTGCCAGCGAAGATGCCGAACCCAAATTCAGCCTCGCGCCCTTGGCGCTGGGAACGCTGAAAGCCAGCCTATATGCGCTCTTATTTGCTATTCCTTTGGCGGTGCTGGGCGGTATTTACACCGCGCATTTCATGGCAACGGAGTTGCGGCGCTGGGTAAAACCTGGCATTGAACTCATGGAAGCCTTGCCGACGGTGATTTTGGGCTTTATCGCTGGGCTATGGTTAGCACCACTGCTGGAGAAACACCTGTCTGGGGTGTTTGCCCTGTTACTGATAGTGCCGCTGGGCGTGGTGTTGTTTGCTGGTGTTTGGCACAGTCTGCCGCGCCGTTTCACCCTAGCGGTATCGCCAGACGGCTGGCAAGCCGTGCTGCTGTTGCCGGTGGTGGCGGGACTGGTATGGCTGGCATTTAACCTGAGTTTTCCTATAGAACAGGTGTTTTTTGCGGGCAATATGCACCAATGGCTCAATAGCATTGGCATTACTTTTGACCAGCGCAACGCCATTGTGGTGGGTTTTGCCATGGGCTTTGCCATTATTCCAACGATTTTTTCTATGACAGAAGAAGCGGTTGCTGGTGTGCCCAAGCATTTAACGCTTGGCTCTTTGGCGCTTGGTGCGACGCCCTGGCAAACCCTATGGCGCGTGGTGTTGCTGACCGCCAGTCCGGGGATATTTTCCGCTATCATGATCGGCATGGGGCGTGCCGTCGGCGAAACCATGATTGTGCTGATGGCCACCGGCAACACGCCCATTATGGATTTCAATATTTTTGAGGGAATGCGCACCTTAGCGGCGAACATTGCTATCGAAATGCCGGAATCTGAATACAATAGCAGCCATTATCGGACCCTGTTTCTGGCGGCTTTCATGTTGTTTATGTTTACTTTTTTAATCAACACAATAACCGAAATAGTGCGCCAACGACTGCGTAAAAATTACAGTGCTTTGTGATAGTCAAACTAGCCTCACCGAGAATCCCCTAATGAACCGAAGCAACCCAAAGCCCCTACATTCTCTGGTGTCCGCGTGCGCCTGTGGTGGTTAGCGCCATGAACGTCTGGCTCCGTAGCGGAGAACCCTGGGTTTGGATGGCTGCCGCTGCTGTCGCCGCCTGTTTATTGATGGTGTTTGGTTTGCTGCTGTTGCTTGCCGTACAGGGCTTGGGGTTTTTTTGGTCAGCCAATGTGTTGCAAGCGGTGCTGACCGAACCCGGACAAGCACCAAAGCTGCTGATCGGCGAAATCCACAGTCAAGAAACTGTGCCCGTGTCTCGTTTACCCGCGCAGCTACAAGCGCAATTTAGCGATCCACGACAGCCAGTGGTGCGCTATCTCATCAAAACCGGCAACCGCGAACGCTACGGATTGGATTTTTGCTGGGTGCTGCAAGCACATTTGCAACAGATTCAATATCCGCCCACCCTGGCTGTGCTGGAGCGCCAAGAGTGGGGCAATGCTTACGGCTACATTGAGGCGCTACAAGAACAGGGCGCGGTGATTGCCGAAGGCGCAGCCGTGTGGGCACAGCTTGAGCCGCGTTTGCAACGCATCCGTGAGGTGCGCCACAACATCAAGCAAATCGAAAAAAATGACCTGGGACATGTCAATTATGTGCTGGAGCAATTGCGCTTACGCGAACGCAAGCTGATGTTGCAGGGGCGCTTAACCGCCGCTAAAGCTGCCGAATTGCACGCCCGCGCCGCTGCGCAAAAAGCGGTCTCGCGGCAATTGCAAGCCCGATTAGCAGTGCTCTATCAAGACAGTCGGAGCGACAGCCTGTTGTTACGCGACATGCGCGGCGATTTGCTGAACATTCCGCTGGCAAATCTGGTGCAGGTCACACAACCTAACAGCTTATCGCTGTGGCAAAAACTCCAACTATACGGCACTCGGCTCTGGCAATTTGTCAGTTCCGATCCACGCGAGGCAAACACCGAAGGCGGCGTATTTCCTGCCATTTTCGGCACTGTCATGATGGTGTTATTGATGTCTTTTATAGTTACGCCGCTGGGCGTGGTTGCCGCTGTGTATTTGCAGGAGTACGCCCAGCCTGGCTGGTGGACTCAGCTTATCCGCATCTCAGTCAACAACTTAGCAGGCGTGCCTTCAATTGTTTACGGGGTGTTTGGCTTGGGCTTTTTTGTCTACTTTTTGGGCAGCAACCTAGACGCGCTGTTTTTCCCTGAAGCCGCGCCCGCCCCCGTATTTGGTGCGCCTGGTATTCTCTGGGCATCGCTCACGCTGGCGCTCTTGACATTGCCGGTAGTCATTGTCGCCACTGAAGAGGGTTTAGCGCGGATTCCGCGCAGTGTGCGCGAAGGCAGTTTTGCCCTGGGCGCAACCCAGTTTGAAACCTTGCGCTACACCCTGTTGCCAATGGCGAGTCCAGCGATTATGACCGGTTTAATTCTGGCTATCGCCCGTGCAGCGGGAGAAGTGGCGCCCCTGATGCTCGTTGGTGTGGTTAAACTTGCGCCTTCATTGGTGCTTGACAGTAACCCGCCGTTTTTACATTTAGAACGAAAATTCATGCACTTAGGTTTTCATATTTATGATGTGGGTTTACAAAGCCCCAATGTCGAAGCGGCGCGTTCGCTGGTGTATGTGACAGCCCTGCTGCTGGTGTTAGTCATTCTCGTGTTAAATCTCACTGCATTCTGGATTCGCGCCCGTCTCAGTGAACGCTACAAAGCCCTTGAGACGCTGTAACCATGAATGAAATGCTCAATCTCCCGCCTTCTCTGGTAAGCAAAGCCACCGGACTGCACACCGCCGCACACGGGCTGATTGGCACTAAGCCCTTTAATCGCATCGGCTACCCGCAGTACCAAATTGAAAATGAAAACATTTATTTGGAAACCCAGGGCTTAAAGCTGTTTTACGGCAAACAGCCGGTGCTGATGGACATTCAGGTTAAAATTCCCAAGCACCGCGTCACTGCTTTTATAGGTCCTAGCGGCTGCGGCAAATCCAGCCTACTACGCTGCTTTAACCGCCTTAATGACCTGATTGAAGGGTGTCGCGTAGAAGGCAAAATTTTCCTAGACGGACAAGATATTTATCAACATCGTTGCAATGTCGCCCACTTGCGCCGTCAAGTCGGCATGGTGTTCCAAAAACCCAATCCCTTTCCTAAATCTGTCTACGAAAACGTCGCCTACGGCTTGCTCGTGCAAGGTATCAAACAACGCAAATACTTAGATGAAGCCGTAGAACGTTCCCTCAAAGGCGCTGGTTTATGGGACGAAGTCAAAGATAGGTTAGCTGACAATGCGTTAGGACTCTCCAGCGGACAACAGCAACGCCTAGTGATTGCCCGCGCCATAGCCATTGAACCGCAAGTGCTCTTGCTGGATGAACCTGCTTCCGCACTCGATCCCATTTCCACCTTAAAAATCGAAGAGTTAATCAACCAACTCAAAGAACGCTATACCCTCGTCATAGTCACCCACAACATGCAGCAAGCTGCACGAGTCTCCGACTACACAGCCTTCATGTATCAAGGACAGATTGTCGAATTTGGTAGCACAGATTTAGTTTTCACCACCCCGCAAATGCGCCAAACCGAAGATTACATCACCGGGCGTTACGGATAGCCCCATGCCAACACTCCACGAAAAGGCAGAAAAATACTTTTCCAGCCCACTGCCAAGCCCCACCCCGCAATTAACTGGACATATTTCCCAGCAATTTGATCAGCAACTACAACACCTGCACCAACGCACTTTAGAAATGGGCGGGTTAGTTGAAGAACAAACCACCTTAGCACTCATGGCATTACTGCATCAGGACACACAACTGGCAGAACAAGTCATTAGCCGTAACCGCCGCGTGAATGCCTACGAAATTTCCTTAGATGAAATTTGCGTCAACCTCCTAGTACGTCAGCGCCCTGCTGGTTTAGATTTACGTTTTGTCAAAGCCACCATCAAAACCGTAACTGATTTAGAACGCATTGGCGACGAAGCAAAAAGCATGGCTTATCAAGCAATTGCACTGGAACAGCAAGAAAATTATTTACGCTACCTGCCACAACTAGAAACCCTAGGCTGGCAAACGCGACACAACTTACATGAAACGCTCAACGCCTTTGCGCGGCTTGACTTGAACGCCGCCGAAGCCGTATATGCCAAAGCCCATGTGCTCAAAGAAGACACTTTTTTGCGCTTGTCAGGGCAAGTGTTGCAGTATATGTTTGATGACGCCCAAGCCATCCCGCATGTACTGGAAATGCTCTGGGCAGGGCGTGCTCTGGAGCGCATCAGCGAACGCTCCTGCAATATCTGCAACTATGTAAGCTACTGCGTCAGCGGCAAAATTCGGCACACCCATTAAGCAACAGCCACAAATGTTTCATAATGCAGTATACTGAGCCATTTTGCTTGGCTATTAGTCATTCTCCACCAGCGTACACAGGCAACATGGAACTTCTCAATTTCTTTCGCAAAGAATCTAAAATCCCCCTCAGACGGCTCATATTTTTTTCTGCTCTTGCGGGTATTTCCAATAGCATGTTACTTGCCGTACTCAATATGGCAGCAGAAAACGTAGCTAACCAGGTCATTGAATTTCATCTGTTTTTACTCTATTTCCTGGCTTTTGTAGTCTACGCCTACGCCCAGCGTTATGTGATGTTAAACATGACGATAAATATTGAAAATATGGTGCGTGATTTAAGAACCCGCCTTGCTCAAAAAATTCAACAAGTTGAATTGCGCTATATAGAAAATAGCGGACGCGAAACCCTGTATTCTACCTTACAACAGCAAACCAATTTTATTGCACAAATGGCGCTGCAATTAAGCATTTCCATTGGTAGCGTGTTTCTACTCCTAATTGCCTCTCTCTATTTAGGCATGGTTTCATTATCCAGCCTGCTGATGGTATTGCTGGTATTAGCCGCATTATTGCCCTTTCATATACGCAACAACTATGCAGCCCATACTCAATTAAATAAATCCATTAAACAACAGGGCGCATTATTTACGGGTATCAATCACATGCTGGAAGGTTTTAAGGAACTTAAATTCAATACAAAAAAAACCCAAGCGATTTTGCACCATTTAGAACAAATGGCAGATGAAACCTTAGCTTCCAGAGTTAAAGCTTCGCACTTAGAAATTACCGTTTTCACTTTTATCCGCCTTGCCTTTTTTGCCCTGCTTGCGCTCTTAACTTTTGTCCTGCCCGCGTTTACCCCGGCTTATGCCGACCAAATTTTCAAAATTGTTGCTACCATGTTATTTATGATGGCACCGCTGAACTTAGCAGTGGCTTCAGTGCCTATAATCAATCGCGCCAACACCTCCATAATGCTGCTCTATCGCTTAGAGCAAGAACTTGATTTAGCCAAAGAATTTCATTCTCCTGACAAATCTTTGATGATTCAAGATTTCCAAGAAATCTGTTTACAAAATATTGAATTTGAATACCGCTCGCCTGAAGATGAATTGTTATTTTCCATTGGAAAAATCAATTTAACTATAAAAACAGGTGAAATTTTATTTATTGTCGGTGGCAATGGAAGCGGCAAGTCCACTCTACTCAAAGTATTGTCCGGTCTGTATTATCCCACTTCCGGTCATTTGTTTATTAACGACAAACTGATATTGCGCGAACACATACATACCTATCGGGAATTGTTTGCCACCGTGATGACGGATTTTCATTTGTTTGATCGCCTTTATGGTTTGCAGGCTGTTGATGAACAGCAAGTGCAAACACTCCTCGAAGAAATGGAATTGCACCACAAAACCCAGTTTATTAACGGTTGCTTTACCAATACCAGTTTGTCTACTGGACAAAGAAAACGCCTGGCTTTCATTGTGGCTTATTTAGAAAACAAACAAGTGTATTTATTTGATGAGTTTGCCGCCGACCAAGACCCGCATTTTCGCCAATACTTCTATGAAGTGGTGTTGCAGCGTTTGAAACAGCAGGGTAAATCTGTCATTGCCGTTACCCACGATGATAAGTATTTTAATTGTGCAGATCGGGTGGTAAAAATGGACTACGGGCAACTTGTCGCTTACGACTTTAACTGAGAAAATAACGGATATTTGCTTGGCACTTAAGTTTTGCAGATGACAGACCCATACTGGGTTTACGAAAATCCCAGATCAAAACTTAACAAGTTAATTTTGTAAAAAAATAAAATCATCCGATATTTTAGAAGGTGGGCGCAAGACCTACCAGCATTCGGCAATAGGCTAATATCTCTAAGGTAGGATGCGCCAAAGCTTGGAATCACTGCTATGCTTAGTGAACGACAGAGCGCCTTGGAGTGTCGAAGCTCATTTGACATTACTGTCAGCAGCGGTTGTGTTGAACAGGCACAATACAGGCTGGATGCCCTAAGCAGTAATGAAGGTTTGGAGGTAGGTGCGCCCCGCCATAGATTGCACTCAACCTGTAAGAATTGAGTATTTTTATAGGTTGAAAAGTGTAATTTATGGTCGGTGTGAGTATAGATTCGGTACCTTTAACAACTTGGTTTTTCTTTTTTTCTTTTTCAGGAGCATTCTCATGATGAAACCTCTTTTTCCATTAGCAGTTGCCGCCAGTGCTACTTTGCTGGGTTCAGTAAACGCCTACGCCATTGAAATGACTGACTATATTGAGCCAACTATCAGCACCGAAGAAGCCTATGTTAGTGCCTCTTTAAGCGGTATTTCTGGCAACAATAAAGATTCAGCCAATGGTCAGGCACAGGTGCAATATGATCGCGGTTATGAATCCCGTGAACGTACCATGAGCTTTGAAGCTAAAGGCAATTACAGCGACACCAGCCGTTCTGACTCAATTTACGACGCCACCATTGCAGCAGACATCAACTCTTATTTGAGTGGTAAACCCAATCTATTTTGGTTTGGTAGCGCCTCTGGTTTTACAGACAACTTAGACGCCAACAGCGATTATGCAGATTTATTAGGCGGTATCGGCTATGGTCGCGTAACCACCGCAACCCCCTTAGCACGTGCCCTGCGCGTTGTAGAAGAACTACAACAGCACAACGTCGTCACTGTTAATGTCAGCGACAGCGCCTACCTAAGACTGGCACAAATACTGGCAAAACAACAAGAATACCGCAGCAAATATGGCGCAGAAGAATACCTAGCCGAGTTTGTTGGCGCGGTTGAAAAAGTAATGATTGAAACCGGCATGATCAGCGGTCAACTCAATGCAATGGGTTCAACCTATTTACAACAAGTCTTATCAGAAGCCTATGACGTAGTACAAACACGCGCTTATGGCTGGTGGGCACGCGGCGGCGCAGGGGTGCGCGTAGATGAAAAGGGCGATTCCACCGATCCCGCTATCACTTTAGAATTCAAATACGCCAAACCCATTGCCCTGAACGCCCAATTTACCAACACAGCCAAATACAGCGCCATCTTCACTGACGGCAGCACAGTTGGGCAAAACATCAGCAACAACATGGAATATGTATACGAAATCGGCGACAAAATTGACTGGCTCAATACTTGGCTATTAAACATAGACATTGCTGACAGCACTGCTTCTGGCGATCTCATCAGCAACCGCCTATCCAGCACCTTCCGCTACTATCTGACCAACCGCCTGACCCTGGATGCCACCATCGCCGCCGCCCAAGTAAGCGACGACATAGACAACAACGGCAACGACGATGCCGAGTTATCCTCCCTGTTAAGCGTACGTTACCGTCTGAGATAAACCGCTGTTTACAGCTTATCCTGTGCTTGCAAGAAAAAACCGCGTGATGCTTTAGCATCACGCGGTTTTGTTTTAATGCCAGCCAAACTTTGCCGTAACAAACGCATCACAAAACTATGGCAGGTAGTGGTTTTATAAGTAGGACTTTCGCTGTCAACTTCCTAACCTATTGATTTACAAAAGAGTATGTTTTTGCGCTGCACAATAGTGTTTCTTTGTAAATCAATAAGTTAAATTCCAGACTGCGAAAGTCCTAATAAGAATGAACATGTCTACAACTCAACTCAACCCAACCCAGCCAGTTTTGGAGCAATATTTAATGAATAAAATACCAGATAGCACCCATATGATTCTCTATTTTTACTTCGACTCCGCTTACTTCGGCTGTGCTCAGCACAAGCAGCACAAGTATGATTTGTCTGCCCTGATTCTTTACCCACAGCACGATGACGTTTATTCGGGATGACTTTTTGGTAAGCTCCCCAAAAACCTGTGCTGCTTGTGCTGAGCACAGCCGAAGCAAGCAAAGTCGAAGCATCAATAGACCTGTCCATGCCAATAACTTATTGAATAACAAAATTATTTTTTAGGTTAAATAGCCCAGCCGCAAGGCAATAACGGTATCCTTAATGAAATCAGATTG
>DYPD01000082.1 GCA_020720115.1 Thiomargarita sp.
CGCTGCGGGCATTACTCAAGCTTATTGAGTCTACCCGGCAGTTACCTCACGTACACGGATAAATTCCTGGTGACACAGCTCCAGCGGTGTCACCAGATAAACAACACGAAATGTAAAGAGTAAATCACATGCAAACCGTGCAAATCACGCTACAAGACGCGCAATTAGAACAAGCCATTATGCGCTTGGCACAACAGCGCAGGCAAAATCCCCAAGAGTTTATTTTAGCGGCGGTACGCCATTAGACTTGTTGCGACATAAATCCAGTAAAAATGCGGAGTTCGAGAATATAACTGACTCCAAATTTTTCAGATTTCAGCTAAGCCATTGATTTTTCATAGTCATCAAGCCAAAGCACTTTTCATAAGACATTGATTTTTCTTGTTTTATAGGCGCAACAAGTCTATTATGTGTTGGAGCTTGAGCAACACGATAAAATTCCGAAACTTGATCCGTTGCAACATTCACAAGCCCCTGCCATGCCGTTTCAAGCGCCGAAAGAAGTAAGCGATTTGATTTTCCAGGATATTGAAAACAGCGCAGAATTTGCCAAACAACTCAGACAACGGGCATGGCGGCATGTGCGCTTATCGCCGCCAGCGCAATGATTTATGATTTCCGCTTGTGGACAGTGAATGTCAATGATTTCAAATACATTTCTGGACTTGTTTTATATCCTTAACCTTTGCCATTCAAGTGAAGAAGACAGGTTTATTACCTTTAACCTCACATACACGGATAATTTGCGCTAATATAGCCAAAATACATCATACAGAAATGGCGCAAAATTATAACACATTGTTATTAAATAGAATATTTTACGCCTTGTTATTCATTTCATGTATTTTTGCTATAGAGGATCGCGGGGAGTGATTCAGGAGTACCATGAAATGTACACATTAAGCCAACTGCAATCTTACCGCGAGCAAATCCTGGCGCTGGCAAAACAGCGCGGTGCTGGTAATGTACGGATATTCGGCTCGGTGGCGCGTGGCGATGCCAGCGCCGCCAGCGACGTGGATTTTTTGGTGGAATTCGAGGCGCACCGCAGTCTGTTGGATCAAGGCGGTTTGCTGGCGGATTTGCAGGATTTGTTGGGTTGCCCGGTGGATATTCTAAGCGAACGCGCCTTGCGCCCGCGTTTCAAGGAACGGGTGTTGCGCGAGGCGGTGCCATTGTGAGAAGGGATTTAGACCGCTTACAGGATATTCTGGCGGCTTGTGAAGCGATTGAGCGCCATGCCGCCGATGAAGAAGAATTCGATGAAAATAGCTGAGGTGCGGGTGGGGGAGGAATCATGCAACGCGAATTTATTGTAGAAACCTTAAAAAAGCATCGGCAGGCATTTGAAAAATTAGGGGTTGAACGCTTGGCTTTATTTGGCTCGTTTGCGCGAGATGAAGCGGGTGAGCAAAGTGACATTGACATGTTGGTAAGATTTGCCGGAACACCGACTTCCAGAGCGTATTTTGATCTACAGTTCTATTTGGAAGATTTATTTGGCAAGCGGGTAGACTTGGTGACGGACAAAGCCTTGCGCCCGGAATTGCGGCTTTGGGTGGAAAAGGATTTAATTGATGTCGCGTGAATGGTGGTTTTATGTGAATGATATGTTGGAGTTTGCCGGGAATGTTCTGGCTTTTACTGCTGGTTATGAACAGCAGGCATTCGAGAACGACCGTAAAACTTACGACGCAACGGTGCGCAATTTAGAACTCATCGGCGAGGCGGCAACCCATATTCCGCCGGAAGTCCGCGTCGCTCACCCAGACGTTGAATGGCGGGAAATCATCGCGTTACGCAATCACCTGATTCATGCCTACTTGGGCATAGACAATGATGTGTTGTGGAGCGTTATCCAGAGCGATGTACCAAAGTTGTTGGATGCGTTACAAAACATGAAGCACGACACAGCTTGAGACCTTGATCATGACCGACCGCACTACCGTACTTGAACAACTCAAAAACCTCTTAACCGTGCAATTTAACGAAGTGCAGACGCGCTTTGGTTTGCCGTCGGCGTATGTTCGCCAAGCGGCGGCGCAAGCTGAACAGGCGCTAGATTTGCTGCGCTATGCCGAGCAGCGGCCAGAGGGGTTGGCGCGTTTAGACAGTTTGATTGCCGAGGTGTTGCCGCGCTCTGACGCGGTGCTGCTGGACAAAGCTCAGCTTGCCGCCTTAAAAAGCGGTTTGTTTGAGCGCATGACGGACTTAGGCGATACGGTGCAACTGCTGGGCACTTATCTTAAACAGATTGAAAAACAAGGTGTTGCCAAGCACCAAGCCTTTGTGTTTGAAATTGTCAGCCAGTTTTTGTTAAACAGCCCGGATGCCTTGTCGGTGGAAAAATTTGGCGAATTTTGCCGCACGCAATTAGCACACAACGCGGCGGCGTTGGATTACCCTGATTTAGCGCGGCGCTTGCGGCAAGGCGACATCGCGCTGTTTATCGGTCTGGAGCAAGCGGCGTTGCTCAGCCAATTGGCAAACACGCAGGCGACGCGCTCACTGGCAGAATGGTGCGAATACGCGGAAACCCAGGGCAGCCGCCGTGAAATTGCGCGGCAAGTGGTGAATATCCCCATGCCCACGACTGGCTTGTATGAATTGATCGCCGGTCTTAGCGAACCGGTGCTGATTTTTCACGCGGGTTACGACAGCCTGCTGGAACAAGCGTTACAACAGCACGGCAAGCGCTATGCGGTGGTGTTTCACGACCTCGGCAAAGGCGGCTTGGAAGTGGTGTATTCAGACCGCAGCGAGACGCAGCATTGCGGCGAAGAAGATTTTTCCCGCCTGAGTTTGATGGAACATGGCTATAACCTGATTTACCGCTTGCGTGGTGTCTTCCGCAATGCCGACGAAGAATGGCTGGTGCTGGCGGAACAAGATTATCTGCGCTGGTTCAAAAGCGCCAAAATTCCCGATTACGTCACCGTGCGCCTGCGCAAACGCAGCTTGTGGTTTTTAGGCCATTCGCCCAACGCTTGGGAAGAGCGCCTGCTGAATTACATTGTGCTGGATGCACGCGGCGCAAACACACCGGGCAATCTGCTGGCAGTTCACCAAGACAGCGACGCATTTACCACTGCGTATTGGGAAAAGCGCCACAAGACGCATAAGCACAGCTTAGATTTGCGCGAATTTGTCAGTCAATTGCAGAGTTGTTGCGTTCATTCTTAACCCTTCCTTATCCTTGGCGTTACTCTGCTGGCGACATGTATATTCGTCTTGTGGGATTTGGCATTGCAGCTAAAAAACCTTGGCTAACCCTTAGCCAGACTTGTCAGCAAAACGGCGCGGATTAAGGTCTGCGCCGTTTTTTTGTCTCGCTTTCATTAACGAAGCTGCCTTGCCTGCCCGCTCCCTGCTGAGCTTGCGGTGCTTTGCGTCTGGACGTGCCGGTGTCGAGCCAGATATGGTTAGCTGTGTCCGGCTTGGGTGGAGAGTAGGTTTAAATCTACGCCGAGTTTTGCTGCGGCTGCGTGCCAGCGTTGTTCGGCGGGCGTGTCAAAAATGATGTAATCATCTGCAAGGGTACTGAGCCAAGCGTTTTCTGCCATTTCGCGCTCTAGTTGACCTTTACCCCAGCCGGCGTAGCCGAGCGCAATCAGGTTTTTTTCGGGTCCTCTGCCGCTTGCTAACGCTTCAATAATGTCGCGTGAGCTGGTGATGCCTATGTTGCCAGCACGAATCATGGCGTCCCAGCGTCCAATGGGTTTGTGCAGGACGAAGCCGCGTTCGGGCTGCACGGGTCCGCCTTGGTAAATGGGCAAAAATCCAGATTTTAGGTCGGTGGAGATAATGTCCATGTGTTCAAACACGTCGCTGAGCATGACATCCAGCGGGCGGTTAATGACGATGCCCATGGCGCCTTCTTCGGTGTGTGAGCAAACGTAAGTTACTGTGTGGAAGAAGTTCGGGTCTTCCAGCATGGGCATGGCGATAAGGAAATGACCGGTTAGATTGGTTTCGAGCATGTGTGCGACTTCTAGGTAATGAGCGGGACTGGCGAAAACGGCAGTTGTCGGTCATGGTGAACCGGTTTTTTATGCTGTGCCTGATGTTTTTTGCAGTCGTGTGGTTTTAGTTGTGTGGTGGAGGTGCAGGCGGCGGGATGTTTTTCGCTGCCTGCGGTTGCTGTGGCTAATAATGCACTGGCTGTCTGTTTAGGGCAACCCGATCAAGCTTTGTTGTGCTCCGCTGGGATAGGTGATACGCAGGCTGCCAGGGGGGGCAGCAGCTTCAAAAACCCAGGCGCCGCTGGGATTGTTGGTGATTTTGATAAAGTAATCAAAACGCCAGCGGGTGACACTATTGCCTTCTTTTAGGCTCACTTCGCCGTTGGTGGAGAAGCTCAGTCCTGGTATGCCTAGGGCTTGTATTGCGGCTAGATCGAAGGCGGCTGGATACAGGGCTTGTTTGTATACTGAGTTGCTGTCAGCGGCTAACTGGCGCCAGGTGTAGATTTCTAAGCCGTTGCTGGGGTCAAGTTCGCTGCCAATGGTCTTTGCGAGGCTGGTGCCTGGAACGCGCTGTAAATGGGCGCTGGGACGGGCGTAAAACACCTGGTCGCCGAGCGGCTGCGAGAGGTTGCCTTTGGCGTCTAGGCTTAAGCCTGGCATGTTGAATTGGTTTAGCACAGATGCCAGCCCGCAAACGTCTTGCAAGGCGGGTTGTGCTAAAACGCGCAGCCCATTGGGTGTGAGCAGTTCTAGTTGTTGCGGGTTGTCTTGTGCAAAGCTGCCGGTGCCGCTGTTGGTGTGATAGACCGCTAAAGGCATGAGCAGTAGGCGTTCTTGATTGTTGTCTTGTTGCAAATAGCCGGTTGCTTGCGGTTGACTAAAAAGTAAATGCGCTTGGACAAATTCAGGAATCTGGTTGATTGCGCCTAGTAAGCTTTGTTGGTCGTTATACATCATTACTTGTGTATTCAAAGCCAGCGGACGCGGTACTTGCGGGCAAGCGGACGCTAGGGTTTCCCAGTACGGGGTCAAGTCTAAGCCGGTGTTTGGCGCTGCGCTGCTGTCTTGATAACGTAGCGGATTAAAGCGGATGCCGTCTTCCAATATGACCCCGTTACCTAATACCGTGTGGGTCAGAGTGCTGTTGAGCTTGACGCGCAGATTTTTTAATAAAACCGCGCCTTCTGCCCTGCCAGTCAACTGACCGCTGAGATTGCCGCCATTGACCACCGCGCCAGCGGCAAAGCTGACATCCACCAATAAGCCATTGTTTTGAATGTGTCCCGCTAAAGTGCCGCCAAATACTTCGCCCGCTGTGCCTATGACAACATCCGCCAAGGTGAGTCCGGTGGCGCTGCAACTTTGGTTGATAGTCCCCGCCGTTGGGCAAATGGCTGTCGGCAGACTGCGGTTAAATTGCACGGTGCAGGTGCGGTCGCTGTGCAATAACAGGGATACTCGCGTTGGGTCGTCTGGCAATGGTGTGCAGCCTTGCCAACCGAACACGGCTGATTGCGCATCGGGCACGGCTTGTAGAATGACGCTGCTGCCTGCTAAATAGGTTTCGCGGCAATTTGTACCGCACAAGATGCCGTCTTCCACACCCACAGGGGCGCTCACTGTGCCTTGACCGATGCCGATGATGCCGACGCTTAATTGCGGATTTTTGGCTTCTACGCGGCGCACCCGATGATTGCCGCTGTCGGCGATGTACAGAGCGCCTTGCGCATCTACCCACAGATCGGCTGGGCTGTTGAGCGCCGCTTGCGTGGGTATGCCGCCGTCGCCGCTAAAGCCTGGCGTGCCAACGCCCGCCACTATGCTGATGCGCCCTTGCGTGTCCACACGGCGAATGCGATGGTTGCTGCTGTCGGCGATGTACAGCGTGCCTATAGCGTCTTGCGCCAAGCCGCGCGGATTGTTCAAGCGGGCGCTGGTGGCTGCGCCGCCGTCGCCCGCAAAGCCGCCCTGGTCAAAGCCGCTGGCGCCGCTGCCGACTAGGGTGCTGATGCGCCCGAAGCTGTCAATTTGCCGTATCCGATGATTGCCGCTGTCGGACACCAGCAATTCGCCGGTGGGTTTAAGCCACAAACCGGTTGGAAAATTCAATTGCGCCAAAGCCGCAAAATCGCCGTCGCCGCTAAAACCCGCCACGCCGGTGCCGGCAAAGGTGCTGATGCGCCCGCTGCTGTCTACGCGGCGAACGCGGTGGTTGTTGCTGTCAGCAATATATAAATTGCCTGGTTTATCTAGCGCCACGTCGTAAGGCAAATTCAAGCGGGCGTTCACGGCTGCGCCATTGTCGCCGGTAGCGCCTGCCAAGCCGACGCCAACGACTGTGCTGACGATGCCGTCTGAGGCGATACGGCGAATGCGGTGATTGTAGGTGTCTGCGAGATACCAACTGCCATCGCTTGCCAATGTCAGTGCGGAAGGCGAGGAAAACTGCGCTTGCGTGGCGACTGCGCCGTCGCCGCTGAAACCGGCTGTGCCTAAACCGGCTAAGGTGCTGATTGTGCCGTTTTCTAAGCCGCGAATGCGGTTGTTGAGCGAGTCTACAATCAACAAGCGCCCGCTGTTTTCCAAAGCTAAGCCGCTGGGGAATTTCAACTGCGCCGCCGTCGCCACGCCGCCGTCACCGGCAAAACCCGCCGCGCTGCTGCCTGCTACCGTAGCGATAACACCTTGGGCGGCGCTAAACACCAGCACATTAAACACAGCTTCGCAGGTTTGGGTGGCGTTTAGGGTGACAGTCAGGGGTGTCAAAGCCCCGCCGCAGTCGCCGCGCCAGCCGACAAATTCCGAGCCTTCCGCGGCGGTGGCGTGCAATTGCACCTGGCTGCCAGTGGCATAGGTATCCGCGCACAGAGTGCGGGTAGCGAGGCTATCGCAGTCAATGCCCGCACCAGTGCCCGGCAAGGCAGTCACGCGCCCGTTGCCTGAGCCGCTAAGCTTGAGGGTTAAGGTTTGATAGGGAGACACGGGTTTGGCGTTGAACAAAGCCACGCAGAGTTTGCTGGCATCCAAGGTCAGGCTCAGAGGATTGTTCGCACCAGAACAATCGCCGCTCCAGCCGACAAAATCTGAGCGGCTGTCCGCAGTGGCGGTAAGCGTTACCCGGGCGCTCTTTGCATAAGTGACGCTACAAGAGGCTGCGCAATTTTTGCTGCTTTGTCCGTCAGACAGCGCAACGCTGCCGTTGCCCGTGCCGCTGAAATTCAGCGTTAATGCGGCTTGATCGGCAGTTGGCGGCGGCTGGGGTGGCTGCGGCGGCTGGGGTGGCTGCGGCGGTTGGGGTGGTTGTGTGGTGCTCACGCTGGCGTCCAGCCGCCGCACCACATGATTAGCCAAATCGCTCAAGAGCAGTTGCCCTTTAGCATTCACCACCAAGCCCCAAGGCTGGTTAAGCTGGGCTAACACGCCTGGCAAGCCATCTCCGCTGTAACCCGCCACACCCGTACCCGCCACAGTGTCAATCAGCCCGTTGGCAACGCGGCGAATGCGGTGGTTAAAGCTGTCGCTGATGTATACCTGCCCGCCGCTGTCCACCGCTACACTGAGCGGCACGTTGAGTTGCGCGGCAGTGGCTTGCCCGCCGTCACCGCTGAAACCCGCCACGCCCGTGCCGGCTAAGGTTGCAATCACGCCTTGAGGATTGATAAATCGCACGCGCTGATTGCCCTGATCCACCACATACAGCGTACCCTGGCTGTCTAATGCCACTGCAACTGGTGAGCTGAGTTGTGCTGCAACCGCTGGTCCCCCATCGCCGCTAAAGCCGGCTGTGCCTGTGCCCGCCACTGTGCTTATCAAGCCGTCTGTAGCGATACGGCGAATACGGTGATTGCGGCTATCGGCAATGTACAGGCTGCCATCGCTGCCCAGCGCCAGTCCGGTCGGACGATTCAACTGTGCAGCAACCGCTTGCCCGCCGTCGCCGCTAAAGCCCGCCGTGTCTGTGCCCGCTACTGTGCTGATCAAGCCATTCGTAGCGACGCGGCGAATGCGGTGATTGCCCGTGTCGGCAATGTAGAGCACGCCACTCGCATCTACCGCCACCCCGTTGGGAAAATTCAGCGCTGCTGCACTCGCAGCGCCGCCATCGCCCGCAAATGCGCGGGCGCCGCTGCCTGCCACTGTGCTGACCTGCCCTTGCGCGTCAATTTTGCGTATCCGATTATTGTTGCTGTCAGCGATGTACAGCGCACCTTGCGCATCCAGCGCCAAACCCGCTGGCAAATTAAACTGCGCACTCAGCGCCGCGCCGCCATCCCCCACAAAACCGCTACTGCCTTTGCCCGCAAAAGTGCTGATAATCGCCCCGCTGACCGCCTCAAAGCGAGCACTACAGCTTTTATCTGCACTCATCAGCAGTTGCACAGTGGCGCTGCTGCCGCTGCAATCTCCGCCCCAGCTCAGAAAACGATCCGTCCCGCTGCTTGGTGCGGCGCTTAAGGTCACTGGCTGATTGCGGTTATAGCTCTCGCTACAGTTTGCACCGCAGTTAATGCCATCGCCCTGCAAACCCGCCGCCGCAGTGATTTTGCCGCTGCCAGTGCCCGTCACCTGGGTGCTTAAAGTCACCAAATCCGCCGTTGACGCCGCGTAATAAAACACCAGCGATTGGGTCACGCTGGCATCCAGACTGGTAAAACGCAGGGTCGCCTTGCCTGTTTGCGTTGAATTGAGGGTAAAAGCCGCGTTACCCTGTGCATCGGTAATCAACACCGACGGCGAAACACTCCCCAGGGAAGCCGTTGCATCCAACAATTGCAGGGCTTGCGGCTGTCCGCCCTTGCGCCAATTCAAGGTAAATTGATAAGGCGTATTGATCTGCAACAGCGTCTTGTCTGGCGTCAAGCTAAACTGATGCGGCGCGGTGCTGGTATCGGGCTGATTAAAGAGCGCATAACAGTCCATACTCAGGTTTAGCGTCACTGACAGCGGGCTGGCTGTGCCCGCACAAGCGCCGCCCCAGCCAATAAATACCGATCCCGCCGCTGGCGTAGCTGTCAGCGTCACCTGCGTACCGCTCAGATAGGTTTCCGCACATTGGCTACCGCAATTAATGCCTGTGCCCAGCCCCGCTGGTGCGGTGACAGTGCCGCTACCGTTGCCGAGTCGGGTGATATTTAAGCGATCTTGGCTCACACCTTCAAACGCGCCTATGTCCACCACTGCTTGCCCGTCGCCGTTATCATCCAGCACCCGCGTGCTACCGGCAAAATCCAAGGTGGGCAATTCAGCAATGCCATTTTGTCCGGCATCCAATTCAGGTGAACTGGCTTTCAGGCGATACGCATTTGTCTCAGTGCCAGAGGCAAACAGCGAAGCAGCAGCAATGTTAGCGTTGCTGGCGGTGTGGTTGGGACAAGCGCCGCCGTAGCCAGAAATATTGTTATTGGCGAATTGGGCATCGCTCGTTTCACAATAGACTGCCGCGCTGCCGCCGCGAATGAGGTTGTTGAGGACGCGCAAAGACCCAGAAGCGCCGCTGATATAAAGCTGTAAGCCGTTGCTAATACTGGGGTTTTCACAACTATTGTTGGTGATGGTGTTGTTGAGCAAGAGCATGTTACTACCGCCGCTGATATAAACACCGCCGCCAGCCCCCGTATTCCCCACGCAAAGATTGCTCACCACCAGATTTTGCACAATGCGTTCAGTACCCGTATTCACCAAGCCAATGCCCGCGCCCTGCTGTGCTTGGTTTCTGGCGATGTAATTGTTTTGCAACAGTGGATTACCCGCTGAGAACAGGTAAATGCCACCGCCAGTAGTAAAACTTTTCACCGTATTATCAGTGATGCTGTTACCCACGATTTCCGCATTCCCATTGCCAAATACGGCAATGCCGCCCCCGCCGCCCGCGCCGCTAGTGCCCGTGCTATTGTGGTTATGGGTGATGGTATTGTTTTCGATGCGCGGTGAGCCATTACTGACATAAATCCCATTGCCTGAGCCGCGACAATAGTTAGCCGTGATGAGGTTATTGCGTAGCGTTGGAGAAGCATTTTTAATGGACACGCCGCCGCCTGCGCTGGATTCGCCGTTGCGCAAGGTAAAACCCTCCAAGACAGTCGCACGGGTTTCGCCTTGGCTAAAAGTCACCACTGGCTTTTCTACCGCGCTGCCATCAAGCGGGCGGCCGCCATCAATGATGGTTGTAGCCGCACCCTTACGGCTTTTAACGCGGATGTTTTTCCCTGAAAAACGCAGATTTTCTTGATAAGTCCCGCTACTCACCAGCACTGTGTCGCCTTCTTGAGCTGCATTAATAGCCGCTTGGATGCTGGTGCAGTCGTTGGGGACTAACCATTCCCCGTTACTGCCAGAAGCAGCGCCGGTGCAGGTGCCGCTATTGCTGCCACCACCACTCACCGCTAACGGTGAATCCAGGGCGCGTAGGCTATGTTGCAAACGTGCAATGCCCTTGCGCGAAACCCCATTGACCTGAGTAAAATCCCCAACAATCAAAATCTTACCATCAGCCTGCACCGCCATGCCAAAAATCTCTCCGTTGACGTCGGCGCTAAAGCTGGTATCTAAACTACCAGAGGGACTGAGACGAGCGATGCGTCCTACTGTTTGCCTATTTAACAGGGTAAAGTTACCCGCCACCAGAATTTGCCCATTTTCCAGCGCCGCGACTTGCGCAATAGTCGCGTCTGTGCTGACAGAAAGCAGCGATATGTCTTGTCCCGCTCTATCGGTGCGACTCAGTTTTTTTTCTTCTGCTATCAATAAGTCACCATTCTCTTCTATGGCAATATCATAGCCCAGTGTGCTGGTAGTAAAATTATCCGAGAAGGTGAAATCTGTACCGCCGCTTCCGCTGATGAGCTTGATGATATTTTTCACCATAACGCCTTGGTAATGCGTGAAATCGCCGCTCACATAAATGCTACCGACGCTCTCTACGATAACAGCCTGCGTCTTGCTTGGCGGTCCTGTGTCTGGATGGGTTTGGTAAAGACCTGAGCCGGTACTCAGGGTTCCATCTACAGTACCGCTCGCTTGCAAACGCACAATATCGTGCGAACCGCCCGCTATGACTTTGAAGTCCCCAACGAGCAAAATCTTGTGGTCACTTTGCAGCGCGATATTGCGCACATAGCCAGTGCTGTCTAGGATATTGCCGCCTAACGAAGTATCCAAAGCACCAGACCAGGTAAAACGCGCTAAATGTTTGTAGGTTTGCGCAAACACCTGGGTAAAATCGCCGCCCGCCAATAGCGTGCTGTTTTCTAAAGCCAACGCATACACAGTTGCGCCCGCGTTAAAGCTTGGATTAAAAGCTGCGTCCACAGTACCGCTGGTATCCAATCTGGCAAGTGCCTGATGTGCTTGCCCATTGACAGTAGCGAAGCGACCGCCAATAAAGATGTTGTTATCACCCGTTACCGCTACAGCATACACCCGCGCATCCGCGCCCGTGCCGGGATCAAAGCCGGTATCCAAATCGCCCTCTGCCGCCCATACCAAGGTGACGAAAGCCCACATAAAAAACCCGATAACCAGTCTCATGACTAAATCTCCGTTTGATTGTGCATCTGTTATAACCGCTTAGCCGGTGGGCTAAAAGCGTCTCAAGAAAATGTTTTAGAAGGATTGCAGTTATCTCTGCCGATGGCTTGCACTGTTTGGCTTTAGCTAAATACAGAAACTAAGCTTGCATCATGGTTTTTTGCTGATTGATTTCTTTAGACTCGAACATAACATTTTTCAGACAAATGGTGTATAAGTCATTATTCCAATGTCTATGAACAAGTTAGCGTTATAAATTACAGGATTACATGAACAATGGCACGAAGTCACAGAGGCTCAGCGGAAGTTCCCACTGCTTGTCCAGCGGCTTGGTTATGGCTGCTGGCAGGCATTTTTATCGGCATTTTTATGTCGTTTTTATTTTACCTGAAGCAACTAGCGCCACTGCCGCCGCCCGTCGCCTCTACCCCCCCCGCTCCGCCGCTGGAAGCAGCAGTCGCTACTAAAAACGTCGCTGCTGAGGATAGGCTGGAATTGCCGCCGCAAGAACAAACCAAACCAGAACCGCCGCCGCGCTTTGAATTTTACGACATGCTGCCGAAATCACAGATTACGCCGCCGCCTTCACGTCCACTTGCTGAGCAGGAATTAGCACAAATTCAAGCCGCAGATATGCCTGCTGCGCCGTTGGTCGGTAGCCAGCCAGCACCCATGCGCCCAGAAGATTTTCCGGTTGCCGGGCAGCCTTACCCACCAGCACTTGCAGCAACGCCCGCCGCAACGATTTTACCTGCCACCGGCAGTTTTATGTTGCCCGCCACGGGTCATTTTATGTTGCAAGTGGCGTCTTTCCGCGATCTACAGTCTGCCAGCGAATTGCAAACGCAACTGAATCAACAGGGATTTGCAGCGGATATTCAACAGGCTTTGGTGAATGGCGTGCAATGGTATCGGGTGCGCACAGGTCCCTATGCAACGCCCGCACAAGCGGCTGAAATACAAAATAATTTGCAGCAAAAAGGCTATCGTCCGCTGGTGCAGAAGTTTTAGGCGTTGCCGCCCTGTTCAAACGCCAATAGCCAGCGTTTGTAACCCACCGCTCGCTCCCCACCCATAAAACCGCCCAATCCATGCGCCGCCACCACGCGGTGGCAGGGAATCCACAACGACAGTAGATTATCTCGACAGGCGTTGCCCACAGCGCGGGGACTGGTGCCAAGTTCTTGGGCGACTTGCCCGTAGGTACGGGTGCTGCCGTAAGGAATCGCCTGCAAAGCCGCCCAGACTTTCAGTTGAAAGGTGCTGCCGCGAATTATCAGCGGCACTGGCGGCAGGTGGCGCGTAGCGAAATAATGCTGCAAAGCCTGTTCAATATGCTGCGCCAGCGCCGCATTGCGTGGCGAAGAGTCCAAGGGTGCAAAATCCTGCGGCAGAAAATCTACCCCTTGCACGCCTTGCGCGTCGCATTGAATCCCTAAACAAGCAAAAGGTGCGGGAAATAACAGATCGTACTCAGGGTGAGAAATTGCCATCTTGCCTCTCGGTTTTTCTTAAAAATGTTTTTATTTCAGCAGCTTGACATCATCATGCCAATAGCGTTGATGGGCGCGTGCGCTTTCGGGTTCAGTCACGCCAGTGGCATTGAAATCCAGACTAATAGCGCCTTCTTGCGCTGTACTCAGCAAGCGAATCTGGGCTTGTTGATAGCGTTGCACAATCAGCGGATGCGGATGCTGGTAGCGGTTAAGATAACCCACTGGCAATAGCGCATAGCGCGGTTTAACCTTTTCCACAAAAGACTGCAACGAAGAACTACGGCTGCCGTGATGCGGCACCACCAAAACTTCGGCAGGCAGTTTGTCTTCCATCTCCATGGACAAGGCAATTTCCGCTGCTTTTTCGATGTCACCAGGTAGCAGCAGGCTGCTGTAAGGCGGCGTCAAGCGGCTGACTTTGAGCACGCAACTGGCGTTGTTGTGCAGCTTGCCGCCGTTGTTGGGCAAATCCTGTGGCCTGGGATGCAGAATTTCAAACAGAACCCCGTCCCACTGCCAATGCTGCCCGCGCAAACAAGGAAACAAGCGTTCTGGTTGCGCGGCAAAGGATTGGCGGGCGTTGCTCAGAATGCGCTCAACCGGCACGCTGTGCAACACCGCTTCAGCCCCGCCGATATGGTCGCCGTCGTCATGGCTGACAAGAGAAACATCAAGCTGTTTAATGCCTTGGCTGCGTAAATAGGGAACAACAACGGCGCTGCCGAAAAACGCCGTGCCGCTATCGTACAGCAAAGTGTGCCTATGAGTTTGCACCACTGCCGCCAAACCCTGGTCCACATCCAGCAAAGTCAAGCGAAACGCGCCTTCTGGCGGACGCGGTGGGGCGTACAACAGCGCCGGTAATAACCACAAAAACCCCAACCAACGTCCTGGAAAAGCCCTTGGCAACAGCAACAACAACGCCCCGATACTCGCTAACAGCAGCGCCCAAGTCGGCGGCGTTGCTTGACTCCAGAGCGCCAGCGGTGCTTGTTGGCAGAACGCCAGCCACGCCATTAGCCAATCAATCAAATACAAACTCAGTTGCAAGAGCCACACGCCCAGCGTTGGTAGCCACAGCAACATCAGGCTACCGAGTAACAGCGGTGGCAAAATGCCCCAGCTCAACAGCGGAATTGCCAGCGCATTAGCGACGATAGACAGCAGCGGCACTTGCCCAAAAGTGCCTAATAGCAAAGGGATTAAAGCCACAAAAACCACAAATTGGGGGCTGATCATGATTTGGGAGATACGCCCTAGCCATAGGTACAGCCAGCGTTTGAACACCGGAACAGAAGGCGATTCCCAAAACAACGCCCACAATTTCCGCCGGCTCACAGCGGGCGGTGTGTGTCCAGAAAAAGCATACAGCAGCGCCCCCACCGCACCAAACGACAGCCAGAACCCGACACTCAGCACCGCCGTTGGATCAAGCCACAAAACCGCCCCTAAAGCCAGAGCAAAGCTGTGTGACAAGCGCAGATGGTGGTGCAACAGGCGGCTGACAGATAGCACCAGCAGCATCACCAGAGCGCGTTGGGTGGGAATGCTAAAGCCGGCTAATGCTGCATAGCCCAAGGCTGCCAGCAAAGCTAAACCAGCGGCGGGATAAAAAGCCGGCACAGACAGCAAATAGCGCCCGCCGCGATAACGTCCAGGCAAATGGCGATAGGCAAAATGTGTTAAGAGAAATACCAACAGGCTGATCATGCCGACATGTAGCCCAGAAATCGCCATCAAGTGATTAGTGCCAGTGGCGCGGAACAAACGCCACTGTGCAGCGCTTAAATCGCTCGTAGTACCAACGCTTAAAGCACTGAGTAGCCCATAATGCGGATGCGCGGCAAAGTGCGCTCGTTGTGCTTGTTGCACGGCAAAACGCCCATTTTGCACCCATTGCCAAGGATAGGCGGGAGTAGACGCAAGTAACTGGGGTGCGGGTTTAGAACGCACCGTGCCTAAAGCACGGATGCCTTGTTGAAACAGCCAGCTTTCGTAATCAAAACCGCCAGGATTGACAGTGCCATGCGGACGTTTGAGGGAGGCGCTGAATTGCCAGCGTTGTCCGGGGCGCAGTGGCGGCGGTTCAGTTGCGGGGGGAAAATACCAGGACAGTCGGATACGCCCTGGCGTTGGATAGCTTTGTCCTTGAAAAGACAGGCTTTTTACTTGAAAAATGAAGCGAACATTATGCTTGGAAAAATCCGGCAAGCTGCTGATTTCGCCTTGAATTTGCACGACTTGTTGCTGCAAATGTGCAGGGAGCGCCTGCGCCAACCGCATTTCACCGCGCCAAGCCGCCCAACTCAACCCTAGTACAAAGCACAGCAGCCACAGCAGTGCTTTGACAAGCCCAGTGTGCCGCACTTCGACAGGCTCAGCGCACGGCACTTCAACAGGCTCAGCGCACGGCACTTCAACAGGCTCAGCGCACGGCACTTCGACAGGCTCAGCGCACGGCACTTCAACAGGCTCAGCGCACGGCACTTCAACAGGCTCAGCACACCGCTGTGAGGTGCGCAAGTTCAAGAGCAAGAACAAAAGCAGAGTGCTAAAACACAGCAATCCCCACAGCAACGGCGGCAGTTTCGGCAACTGCTGGCACGTCAGGACGCCGAGAAAAAATCCCAGCACTTGCCAGCGCAGATCGAGCACCTTTGTCGTCGCCGTAAAAATGGCTAACTGACTGAATAGAAACGCTGATTGTCCCCAAGCCCAGGGTCAGTCTGGGCATGATAAGCGCGACTCAATTCATGCACTGCATCAATGAAAACGCCCGCGTGCTCTGGGTTGACTTCGGGATGAATGCCGTGTCCGAGATTAAACACATGACCGCTGCCCGCGCCATAGCTCGCCAAAATGTCGCCGACTTCTTGACGTATGCGCACAGGCTGAGCGTACAGCACGCAAGGGTCCATGTTGCCCTGGAGCGCCACCTTGTCGCCAACGCGCTGGCGGGCTTGTTTGAGGTCGCAAGTCCAATCCAAACCCAGCGCGTCGCAGCCGGTGTTTGCCATTGATTCTAGCCAAGCGCCGCCGTCTTTGGTGAATAAAATCACCGGCACGCGCCGCCCCTCGTTTTCGCGTTGCAAACCCGCCACAATTTGCTGCATGTAGTGCAAGGAAAAAGCCTGGTAATCACGCGGGCTGAGCACGCCGCCCCAGGTATCAAAAATCATCACCGCTTGCGCACCTGCTTGAATTTGCGCGTTTAGGTAGGCAATCACGGCTTGCGCGGTTTTGTCTAATAATTGGTGCAGAAGGTCCGGCTGATCAAACATCAGGCTTTTGATTATACGGAAGTTTTTGCTGCTACCGCCTTCCACCATGTAGGTTGCCAGCGTCCAAGGACTGCCGGAAAAACCAATCAAGGGCACGCGCCCGTTTAATTCGCGGCGAATCAAGCTGACTGCATCCATCACATAGCGCAGCTTTTCCAGTGGGTCTGGCACGCCCAGCTTGGCA
The DNA here is from genome assembly GCA_020720115.1 of Thiomargarita sp. Lineage (GTDB taxonomy): Bacteria > Pseudomonadota > Gammaproteobacteria > Beggiatoales > Beggiatoaceae > BB31. Next base: position 16,454 of record DYPD01000082.1, read on the forward strand.
ATGTCGGCAGCAGTGCGTAAGGGGCGCTGAAAACGCGGTCCTTCGCCTTCGCTGAAGTACAAGCCAAGCCCCATTGCGTCTGGGATGGTGAGAATATCGGAGAACAAAATAGCCGCATCCAAGGCGTAACGCGCCAAAGGTTGCAAGGTGACTTCGCACGCCAGTTCAGGGGTTTGGCACAGGGTCAGGAAATCCCCGGCTTTGGCGCGGGTGGCGCGGTATTCCGGCAAGTAGCGCCCGGCTTGGCGCATCATCCAGACTGGGGTTTGGTCTACAGGTTCGCGCAGCAGGGCGCGTAAAAAACGGTCATTGTGCAATGGCGACATAGGGGTTCACTGGAGTTGAAAACAACGAAAGGAGAAGAAGCTGGTGTGCCAGCAACGCGCATTCCTTGGATTCTAAAGCAAACCTCAGCCACCTGTCATATTCATCTGGCGCAAAATCACCGCTGGGCGGCGCACATCAAACTCATGTCCTTTGGGTTTTAGGCGCATGGAGGCGATAATCGCCTGCTGGAGACGCACCTTGTCGCCCGGATAGGTGCGCACCAGTTGGCGCAAATCTACCGAATGTTCTTGCCCCAAACACAACAGCAAGCGCCCTTCAGCAGTTAAACGCACGCGGTTACAGGTGTCGCAAAAATTGTGGCTATGCGGAGAAATAAAACCAACGCGGGTGTTTGGATGCGCGGGCAAACGATAATAACGTGCTGGACCACCGCTGTTTTCCGTGCTGGGCGACAGGCTAAAATGCTGCTGCAAATCGCGCAAAATCGCCTCGCTAGGATAGTAGGCTTGCGCACGGTTATGTGCATCCGTTGCGCCCAGCGGCATTTCTTCAATAAAACTAATATCCAAGCCTTCTTGGATAGCAAAACGTAGCAAATCCACCACTTCGTCATGATTGCGCTGTTTTAAGATCACCGCATTCAACTTGATTTTACTAAAGCCTGCTTGCTGTGCGGCGGCAATTCCCTCTAACACCTTCGAGAGTTTACCCACGCGGGTAATACTTTGAAAACGCTCAGCATTTAGAGTATCGAGACTGATATTGAGGCGCTGCACCCCAGCCGCATACAAAGCAGGTGCAAAGCGCGTGAGTTGCGAACCATTGGTGGTCAGTGCCAATTCTTGCAAATCAGACCAGCGTCCTAGCTGTTCAAACAAAGACAAAATATTGTTGCGCATCAAGGGTTCACCGCCGGTAATGCGGATTTTTTTTACCCCCAATTCAACAAACGCCTGCGCAATCCAAGCAATTTCTTCCAGCGACAAAATTTGAGCACGGCGCAAAAAGCGCGTCTCCTCGCTCATGCAGTAAATACAGCGAAAATCACAGCGATCTGTAACAGAAATGCGCAAATAATTGATTTGCCTTTTAAAGAAATCTTGCAACTGGACGCTTGCTGGCGCCGCTAAGGATTGGGATGTCATTTTTAAAATATTCCCCAAAGTAAAGTTGTGCTCATCCGATTCAGGCTGTCAAAAAATCCAAATTGTGCGATATTTTAAGCCCCTATTTTGGCGCATAGGTTTTTCATCAAAGAAACCAGCTTGCCACCATTCAAGAATGCCAACCCTTGTGTGTGAAAGGCTGATAAAACGCCAAGCTATCTTGCCACCGTCGCGCTCGGATCAACGCCGTGCATATCCGGCAAAGTATGGGCAATGCC
>DYPD01000083.1 GCA_020720115.1 Thiomargarita sp.
TTCAGTGAAGTATTTAAAATAAACATAACAAATTTATAGGAATTTCACTATACATCGTAATCATCTATTACAAAGGTATATTGTTCTTGTATGTCCGGCTTAGCAACAATATACATAAAATTATATATGCTTTCAGGCACAGTTGACTGAATAGTGAATATAACAGCAGGACCCACTGCCTCTTTGAATAAGCCGAATCTCAGAATAGATAAATTAACAACCTCTTGTACAGAGTATTGCGTGAAAAATTTTTCTCGTAAAGTATGCGCTGTTTTGTTAAATAATAAGGTACTCGCTGGTTGAAGTAGTGAAACATAGCCAGTTGATTTAATCAGTTTTAATGATTTTGCAACAAATAAAGGACCCATGTCATTATAGGGAGTAGGCCAATCATGAGATTTTGCCCATTCTTGAGCAGATTTTGAATTAAACTCAGTTTGCAATTTTGTGAGGCTATTTTTCCCCCAAGGTGGATTGCCAACAATTAAATCATAAGTTTCTGCATCTTCTTGAGTGCGAAAGCCATTATGGTCTTCTGAAAAGAAATCAGCCTCAAGTAGACGGTTATCACGAAGACTCGGAAACTCTACTTCATTCCAGTAATAGCGTGGATCAATTTCATCACACATTGCTAAATAAAGACTGAAAGAAGCCACGCGCACAGCCTGCCGATTAATATCTATCCCTAAAAGGTTATTGGTCAAAAGTTGCTTTAAGATAATAATCTTTTCATGAATTGAAGCAGAAGGATTGACTTGTTTCCAACGATATACTAAGCGCTGAAATGCTCTCACCAGAAAAATTCCTGATCCGCAAGCAGGCTCTAAAATTTTTATATTCCAATCTGTACCGTCCCAAGGTAATACGCCGTCTAAAATAAAATCTACTAAATGTGTTGGTGTGTAAACCGTACCCGCATGTTTAGAAACAAATGCCTCATAAATGCTACTGATGAACTCTAAAGGAATCGTATCGAATGAATACATAGACCATAGCGCATATTGCCCTGTTCTTATTTGAATGTCTCCTGCTATAAAATCTTTCAGGATATTCAAATGCGTTTGTGTAACTTTTTCTTGTTCTTCTTGCCAATGATCAGGAAATAAATCACCATTAAACTTATCGTTTAGATGTTTAAATAATTGATAAGTATCGGCATGATTGGATAAAATTTCCCCAAGAGAATTGTATTCTTTAGAAAGGATGTTGGAATTGTAAAGCCCACGCAAATGCTCAGTATTTAAGGCAGGAACGCCATCAGAGTCACAACGCTGAAATAAGAACTGTACAAATATCAGGCGGGCAAGTAAATCATGAATTAAATCATAATCAAGCTTTCCTATCTTATGCGGTTGTTTACGAGCAAATTCTAAATTTTCCAACAGGCTATTATCAGCCGCTTTTTTGCGGTCAAAACGCTGGGGAATTTGGCGTTGCAATTGACCCGTAGCAAGATTTAACCAATGCAGCAAATTGGCAGCATGATTGCCTAGTGATTGTTTCTCAGATGAATATTCTGCTTCAATAATCTCAGCTTCTAGTCTTTCATCGTTGGCAGTTGGTTGATGGCGTTGTGGATATTCACAACAAGTAAAGGCTCTAATTCTATGGGGTTCAATCGTAACGAGTAGTGGGGTATGACTGAAATTCCATGCTAAACGATGTAACTCATGCAAAATATTGAGAGAAACAGGTCTTACAAATTCACAAACCAAGGCTATTGGGGCCTGCGTATTACTACCGCCAGGTTCTGTTGTTAAAATACCTATTTTTATATCGTTTAAGTTGAATTTTCGACGGATTTGCGACTCAATTTTCGCCCGCGCACGCTCTAACACCACCGCAGCACCTTTGCCGGGTGGGTCAAAAATCAGACTGGCAGACGGCCAGCCAAGATCATGGGATGCACATTCTAAGCTCATAACGTGTTTATTTATACAGTTTGGTAGCCGCAAGCCGCGCAGGTAAAGCCACGTCGGGGATTGGCGGTAATGTGAACTACGCTTTTGGTAAAACAAACCTGGCAGGTTTTTGGCGTTCAAGGCTCAATCAAGCGATCCGCCCAGTCCGGCGCGATGCGCAAAAAATCCTTTGGTAGTGGTTAAATAGTTAGTGATACTCGGTAATTGTAATGCGAAATAAACCATTTCACGTAAATAGGATGGAAAGTATCGGACTTAGAGAAAGAAAGCGTTTTGCGAACAAACCGCCCTAAAGACTGACGGAGCGTATTATTCCAGCATTCTACACTTCGACAAGCTCAGTGCATCGCATGGGCTGTTTTGCCGGTTTCTTTGCCGACAGACTGGTGTGTTTCTGCTGGGAAAACCGCTTCGTATGCTTGTGCTGAGCGAAGTCGAAGTAATCGCTAAATGTAAACGCCTTTTTATAGGCATCTCGGATTTTATTCCACAATTTGCGGCAGGTTTCAATAGCCAACGCTTGTTACTTTTCGTCAGCACGAAACCGCACAATTCGTCCAATTCAAGTGCATCCCTCGATTCGTAAGGCAGCACAGTTTCTTTCAGCGACGGCAACTGAGTGGTGTCTTGCTTAAGCCACGCCGCGACGGTTTGTCGGCACGTCGTGAAAATCCTTTCGACACTTCGACAGGCTCAGTGCATCTGTGAATAATTGTTTCGGATATCGTAGGATAATTCCTCCTGGTAGTGGGGCATACAGGATGATATTTATGCTTGGAAGCCGCGTTCTATCGTAATAAAATCATTCTTATTGCACCACTACCCTTTTATTTTCTTACCGTTTAGAACGGCATTTACAACCCGTTTTCTAAAATCTGCTGAGTAAGTCACAATGACCTCCTTTATAAATGAAAAATACATATGATAATTATAAACATTTTTTAGGTAATCTTAGTGTATCTCCCTTGTAAGTCTCCAGCGCTACTTTTGCTTTGAACACCGCGTTGTAAGTTTTGCGTTTTGTACTCATTTTTTGCCCCCTGTTTGATTTGACCGTATTTTTACAAATCCGTTCCTTAGCGGGTGGTCTGATTTTTGGGGACCACTGTAGCTAAATTTTATCATTTGTAGAGCTAAGAGGTTATGAGTTTCGAGACTGTTAGTCTTTTATAGATGTCTGACAACCTTACAAATCATGTATATTAGCTATATATTGATTTGACAAAATTCAATTTACTCATAAAGCTTTGTAAATATCCAGCTTAATAAACTTTAAGCTGGATACATGAGTGGAGCTGCAAAGCTCTGTGCCCAAACTCAGTTTAAGAGAGAAATACCATGTTAAATCGCGCCCAAAAACTTGCTCTCGCAGCACTCTGTTGTCACCTCTCGCCTGCCGCCTATGCTGGCGGTTCTATTGATATCTACAATATCCTCATGAGCACCGCGGCGAATTATCAGACCGGACAAAAGCTCAAAGCCGCTACTGTTGTGGAACTCAAAAAAGGTGAAAAATTGCGCCTTAAAGCGCAAAGTAGTCAGGAAAAGTGTACGCTCAATGGACCTTACAAGGGAACTGTGCAATGTCCTGATTTTGTTGGAAATTTGAATCGTTTAGTGCCTCAAACGCGCAATCAAGTCGAAACCCAAACGGATTTATGGGCGTTGGATGTGCATAATTCTGGCAATTTTTGCTACGACAAAGACCATAACCTAACGTTATGGCGCATGGATGCTGCGCAAACCGAGGTATTGGTGTTGCGTGATCGGGATGAACGCACGGAAGTTAAATTGCAGTGGAATAAAGGCAGTCATTATCTTTCTTGGCCGCGTGAATATGTCAGCATTCGTGACAACGGGCGCTATCAATTCAAGCGCGAAGGCAACACCAATTACACCACTTTGCGCATGTTGCCGAGTTATTTAACGCGCCCTGGCGCAAAATCTGTGTGGATGGCGCAACAAGGCTGCACTAATCAGGTAGATATGTTGTTTACTGCGGAACGTCCGAGCAGTTTGTTTGATTGAATTGGGTAGGTAAATTAAGGCTTTGAGTGGTGATTTTTCCTTCTCTGAGTTTGTTCCCTGAACTTGCTCCCTGAGCTTGCCGAAGGGCGGCGGGGAAAGGAGTGAAAAATCATTACTCACAGTTCGGTTTCAGTATCGCTGCTTTACACCAGCACTAAGTTATCTCGATGAATCAATTCGGGTTCATCTACATAACCCAGCAATTCCATGATTTTTTCACTCGGCTGTCCGAGAATTTTCTGCGTATCCGCCGCACTGTAATTAATCAAACCGCGTGCGATTTCATTGCCTTGCGGATCAAAGCAAGCCACTACTTCGCCGCGTTCAAATTCGCCTTCCACACGTTGAACGCCCACTGCTAACAGGCTTTTGCCCTGCTCACGCAACACATGCGCCGCGCCCTGATCCAGATGCAAACGTCCACGCATTTGCAGATGCGACGCCAGCCAGCGTTTGCGGGCGGTGATCGGCGCTTGCCGCGCATGGAGTAAAGTGCCAATGGCTTCGCCCTGCGCCACGCGCTGCAAAACCTGGGGTTCGCGCCCGGAAACAATGAGCGTGTCTGCCCCAGAACGGGCGGCAATTTTAGCCGCTTGCAGCTTGGTACGCATTCCACCGCGCCCCAGCACACCCGCGCTGCCGCCTGCCATTTCCAGCAACACGGGATCGCCAGCGCAACCTTCCTGCACCAATTGCGCGTCGGCAAATTGACGCGGGTCTTTGTCATACAGCCCTTGTTGATCGGTTAAGATCACCAGCCGGTCAGCTTGGATTAAATTCGTTACCAATCCGCCGAGGCTGTCGTTATCACCGAAGCGGATTTCTTCGGTTGCCACTGTATCGTTTTCGTTAATGATCGGCACCACTTGCAAATCCAGCAGCGTACAGAGGGTGCTACGCGCATTCAGATAACGCTCGCGGTGGGCTAAATCATCGTGGGTCAGCAGAATTTGCGCGGTGTGCAAACCGTATTTTTGAAAAAAGGATTCATAAGTTTGCACCAGCCCCATTTGTCCAACCGCAGCAGCAGCTTGCAACTTGAACAACTCGCTGGGGCGTTGTTTCCAGTGTAGGCGCGCCATGCCCTCAGCCACCGCGCCAGAAGACACCAGCACGGTTTGGATGCCCTGTTGATGCAGCGCAGCAATCTGCGCGACCCAGCTTTCAATGGCGTTTTTATCCAGCCCTTTACCTTCAGCGGTAATCAAGGCGCTACCAATTTTAACCACCCAGCGGTGTATTATTTTATTCATAATTTCATAGCGTTATGTATTTAAATGGATTTTTTGGCGGAACTACAAAGTAAATGCCCATCATGCAAAGCTAAACGGGTGAAGCAAAAAAACGCCGCTTTTCAGCGGCATTTTTTATTTTTTCAAGCAAAACGCAAACGGCTTAGAGCACTTATTTTTCTCCAGCCGGTGCTTCTGCTGGTTGGTCAATGGGTGGTTTCATTGCATCAAAAGCGGCTGTGGTTTTGATGATGGCTTTGTCTTTCAATCCTTTGATGTAAGTGCGCATTGCCAGTCCTTCTAAACGCTGATGCAGTTGTTCTTTCACGCTTTCAAAAGGAGGGGGTTCAACTTTGCGGCTGTCTTCCATCTCGATAATGTGCCAACCAAAATCGGTTTTCACTGGTTCGCTACGCTCGCCTTTTTTTAACACCAGTAAAGCATCGCCAAAAGGTTTAACCATGCGGCGCGCATCAAACCAGCCTAAATCGCCGCCGTTTTTACCTGAACCTGGGTCTTGTGATTTGGCTTTGGCAATTTCTGCGAAATCTTTACCTGCCTTTAATTCCTCCAGAATCGCTGTAGCTTCTTCTTCGGTTTTGACCAGAATGTGCCGTGCTTTGTATTCCATTGGACGTTCAACTTCGCTCAGAATGCGGTCATATTCGGCTTTTAATTCTTTGTCGCCCAGAGAGAGGGTTTTTAGATGCGCGTTCTGCATGGCTTCCGCCAAAATATTGTAGCGGGCGTCTGCCAGTTTTTTCTGTAATTCGGGTTGTTGGTCTAGTTTTTCGGCAACTGCTTGTTGGTAGAGCAGTTCTAAGCTGAGCATTTCCTCAATAACATCACTGGGATTTGGTGCTACATCACCGCGACTTCTGGATTTTACATAATCATCGTAGGCGCTACGGGTGATGCCGGCGTCGTTGACATTGACCAGCACTGTGTCTTGATCGCTGGCAGCCGCAGCGGTAAAGCTGACAGTACCATGCAGTAGCGCCGCACAGGAGAGAGATAACAGCAGGGATTTTTTCATAAGTTCCTCTTTAGGGAGTTGGAGTAAGGATGGATAACCTTGGCTAATAGATTATTATCATTAAATATTTATTCGTCAGGTGCAAGCGCCTGAATAGCTAAAGCGTGAATCTCGGTGTGCATCAGATCACCTAGCGCATCGTAGACCAGACGGTGGCGCTGTAGTAGGGATTTACCAATAAAGACTTCGCTCAAAATACGCACCTTAAAATGTCCGCCGCCACTTTGAGCACCTGAGTGTCCGGCATGTTGGGCGCTTTCGTCTTCAATCTGTAGTTCTAACGGGTGCAGTATTTGTAGATGCTGGCGTATATGTTCTATACGAATGTTGCTCATGGCAGTACCTTTTTGAAGGGTTTGACCAGCACTTGGCTATAAACACCAGCGGCTTGGTAGGGATCGGCATTTGCCCAAGTTTGGGCTTCTTGTAAGGAAGTAAATTCGGCGACGATCAGGCTGCCGCTAAAACCTGCTTCGCCTGGATCAAGGCTGTCAATGGCGGGGTGAGGACCTGCCAGCACTAAGCGCCCTTGATTTTTTAAGGTTTCGAGACGTGCTAAATGCGCCGGACGGGCGCTTTGGCGGCGCTCTAAGCTGGCGGCTGTGTCGGTTGCAATAATGGCATATAACATAATGATAACCTTGTAATTTTTATTTAGATGGAAGGCTGGGTGAGGGCTTCACCAGGTTGCAAAATGTGCCGCCCACGCGCCAGCAATTCATCATAGTAGCGTTCCATATGCACATTGCAGCCGCGCAAGCCCGCCACGACCTGTTCACTCCAATCCAGGTAGGCTTGTTTGCGCTCCACAGTCCAGTTGCGCGGCGGGGCTTGGTGGGTGATGTCGTAAATATTGCAGATTTTATCCGCCAGCTTGACTTGCTGGGCACGCAAGGAAATGTGCGGGGCATGTTCAACTTGCAGGCGCTTGCGTTCGGCGGAGGATAAATTAGGGTCATCGCTGACCTCTTGCACCACGCGAGTGATTTCTGTGCCAAAGAGTTTTTCCAACTCGGCAGCGGTGGTTTCTGTATCTTCCAGCGTGTCGTGCAACAGCGCCGCAATGAGCACAACCATGTCGCTGACTGCGCCCACGCGCCAAAGAATTTCCGCCACCTGGATGGGATGATTGATATAGGGCGAGGCTTGCTGATCTTTGCGCCGTTGATCCTTATGACGCTCGGCGGAAAAACGCAAGGCACTCATGAGTAAACAGATGTCGTCAACGTCAAATAACTTGGGCAGGGCGCTGTGTGGAATGGGAGCGCAGCTATTGGCGGCGGTAAAGGGCTCGCAGAGCGGGATCATGCCTTAAGAACTTTCCTGTTTGTGTTCGACAGCGGGTTTTTCCTGATCCTGGGTTTCTGCATCCTGAACCAGGTATTTCGACAGAAACAAGGCTTGCCCAATCACAAAGGCTATAGTCAGTCCCAGCAGACCAAAGAGCTTGAAATTGACCCAAATTTCTGTACTGAAATTAAAGGCGACATACAGATTAACCAGCCCCATGAGGATAAAAAACACCACCCAACTGAGGTTTAAGCGCGTCCATACCCGCTCGTCAACAAGCTGTACATTGGCTTCCATCATGCGCTGCACCAGGGGTTTGCTGCCAATCCATTGACTACCTAAAAACACTAAGCCAAACAACCAGTTCACCGCAGTCGGTTTCCATTTGATGAAGGTTTCATTGTGGAATATCAGGGTCGCACCGCCCAACACCAAGATCAGCGCCAAGGTAATCAGGTGCATTTTTTCAAAGCGGCGATGCTTGAGCCAAAAGAACACCACTTGAGCCAGGGAAGCCAAAATAGCCACCAGGGTTGCCGCATAAATAGCACCCGCTTCGCCACCGGGAATAAAACCCAGTTGCGGATCGCTAAAAAACTGCGGATAAAGTTTAAAAGCCAAGAAAAACAATAAGATTGGCAAAAAATCAAACAATAACTTCATTGCGGTATCCGTGAGTTAAATTGAGAAGGGAATGCTTAATGTAGGGACGATTGCGCATTACACAAAGTGTAATAACGCGCCATTACTTCGCGCACGGACGGCGGATAACCTACCAGTTCCATTTGCCGCATCCCTTCAGTAAAGAAGGCTTTGGCTGCTTCAGGAAAATGCGTCACCAAGCGCTGGAAAGCCGCGTCCATCAGCGTCGGATCATGCGAGCGCGTGGCGATAATGGCATAATTCATGTGCAGCAAGCGCCAAGGGCGTCCGGGGTTCATTTTTTCCAAGTCTTGCTTGATAACCATAGGCGCGGTCGCAAACATCAATGGGATTATTTGGCATAAGGTGCTGAGGGTTTGGCTGTCTTGCGTTTGATTGGCAAATTCGGCAAGACAATTGACCAGTGCTTCTTGCCCTTCAACTATGCCTTGATTGCGCCCAATCCAGGCTACCAGCATTAAAATGGCAGCCTGTATCTCTGACCGATTGAGTTTGAGCGCCTTACTCCAAGCTTCTAGCGTATACAAGAGTTGCAAGCCGTGTTCGCCGAGCTGACTCACCTCAGTGCTGTCTAAGCCTACCCGACTGGCATCTGCTTGAGCACATGGCAAAATAGCTTGAAATTGTTGCACAGCTTCGCTGAGTGCCGCGAATGACACAGCATGGCGGCTTTGCAAATGCGCCAGGGTTTCTGGCTGCTGTGTGGCAGCGGCTTGCAAAGACGTAAGTGCCTGTTGTAGCGCGGCATTCAGATGTGGGATTGCGTGACTCATTATCATAGCCTGTGCATTATCAATGATGCTGCCAGGCTTTGTCCATGCGCAAAAAACAATCCGAGTGCTTTGCATGAAAAAACCAACCCCTCTGCAAGATTGCTATGACGCCTTGTTTGGTTTTATGCTGCAAATTAAGCCGGGAGACGCTGTATTATACCGGTACAGACGGCTGCCTGCTTTCTGCAACTGCTGTGCAAAGCCGTAAAACCCCTTTATTTTCCTCATCATTGCTCAAGGAATCCAAGATGCAACAGGACACGCCTTTAATCATCGCCGGGCGCAGTTATCACTCACGCCTTTTAGTGGGCACCGGCAAATACAAAGACCTAGAAGAAACCCGTTTAGCCATTGAAGCCAGCGGCGCAGAAATCATTACAGTAGCCATTCGTCGCACCAATATCGGGCAGAATAAAAACGAACCTAATTTGCTTGATGTCATCTCACCCGAACGCTACACCCTGTTGCCCAACACCGCTGGCTGCTACAACACCGCCGAAGCTGTGCGCACCTGCCGTCTAGCGCGAGAATTGTTGGATGGACATGATTTGGTCAAACTGGAAGTGTTGGGTGATGAAAAAACCCTATTTCCCGATGTGATTCAAACCCTGGAAGCCGCAGAAATTCTGGTTAAAGACGGTTTTAAGGTAATGGTGTACAGCAACGACGATCCTATTATTGCCAAACGCTTGGAAGAACTCGGTTGCGTCGCAGTCATGCCTTTAGCTGCGCCTATCGGTTCTGGTTTAGGTATTCGTAATCCTTTGAATATTTTAACTATTATAGAAAATGCGCAAGTACCGGTGTTGGTGGATGCGGGGGTTGGCACTGCTTCAGACGCAGCGGTAGCGATGGAATTAGGCTGTGATGGGGTGTTGATGAACACCGCGATTGCCGCCGCCAAAAACCCGGTGCTGATGGCGCAAGCGATGAAAAAAGCTATTGAAGCCGGACGCGAAGCGTTTCTAGCGGGGCGTATGCCGAAAAGACGCTTTGCCAATGCTTCTTCGCCGACTGACGGGCTGTTTTTTTAACCCAAAAATGGCTATTTTTTGTTTAATTTCTTTATTTTTCAAATGGATAAATAAGCATGGCTTATACCATTACGCTTACAGGCACAGTCGGAGAGGTGGCTTTTTCCGATCAGGATGCCGAGCGAATCCTAAGCCTGCTCGATCAACCCCGCACGGCGCTGGTGCATGGCGAAGCCTTTACCGGACGCCCGACGACGCGGATACACACAAACGCTGATTACATCTTGAAAATTCGCACGGAAATTCACGATCCCAAATCAGCACACCGTTGGGCGGCGCAAGCGCTGGAACGAGAGCGCAAATTAGGGGTGTATTTTCCCAGTAAAACCTGGTTTGTCGCGCAGCCGGATACGCCAGAACAAGCCTGCGTGATCGGTAATCTTTGCCCGTTGCTCAAGCCCCTGCATGTGACGCTGGCAGCCCTAGGCGCCAGCCAGGCTGAGCAGGGGTTGGCGTTGTTGGAGCAACTCTGGCAACTCTATTTTGCGGTGGCGGCACAACAGGAATTGCGTCTGGATGAGGGCTTGTCGAATTTCGGCACAGACGCGCAAGGCAAGCTCTATTATTTGGATGACGATACCTACAACTGGGATCGTTTCAACGCTTGTTCCCATGTGCTGGGCGTGTATCTGCGTTCTTTAGCCTGGCTGGATGAATCTGCCAGCCAGCAACTCGGCGCCTTGCTGCGCCAGCTTATAGTGCAGCATTTTCAGGATAAACAATATCTTAGTGTATTAGCGGAACAGTTTGACAAGGTGTTTGCGCCGCCGAAATTCGCTGCACGTTTTAAGGCACTTAACCAGGGTTTAATTGGCGACCGCTCCAAACAACACAGCAATATCAACAGCCGTTATTTGATTTTACTGGCGGATATTCATGCCAATTTGCCTGCGTTGGAAGCGGTGTTGGCGTTCATGCGCAAAGAAGGCATTCGGGATGGCTTGGTATTGGGCGATGTGGTGGGCTATGGACCCCATCCCGCACAGTGCATTGAGCGCCTACAGGATACGCAACTCGCGGTAATTAAAGGCAATCATGATCAGGGCTTAGCCAGCGGACATTTTTCTGAGCGTTTTTCTCAAACCGCGCAATGGGTACTGAATTGGAGCAACGACAGGGTGAGTCAAGCGCACAAACAATGGTTGGCAGATTTGCCGCCGGTGCTCTATCACCCTGCTTGGATGGCGCTACACGGAGCGCCAGTAGACCCGACTTTTTTCAATGCCTATGTCTATCACATGACCTTTGAGCACAATCTCAATGCCCTAGCTGAGCGCAATATTCCTATTTGTTTTTATGGGCATACGCACTTGCCTGGGGTGTATGCGCGGCGCGGCATGGATAACCATTACAACAGCGATAAAATGGATTTAAGCACTTTTCAACACGCGCTGGTCTGTCCTGGTTCAGTGGGACAACCGCGTAACCGTCAGTTGGGCGCACAGTTTGCCGTGTATGACCAAACCGAGAAAAAACTCAGTTTTCATCTCCTAGACTATCCGGTTGACATCACCATTCAAGACATGCAAGCGCAAGGCTTTCCTGAAGCCCTGATTGCCATGCTGCGTTGAGTAAAAATAGAGGAAATTCAAACGCATGGAAGCGGTTAATTGGACGCCGGTCGGACTGACTTTACAGCTTGCCAGCCTCACCACCGTGATTTTATTGTGCATCGGCACACCGCTGGCGTGGTGGCTGGCACATACCCGTTGCTGGTGGAAAAGCCTAGTCGAAGCCGCCGTTGCCCTGCCGCTGGTATTGCCGCCAACGGTGTTGGGTTTTTATCTGCTGGTGCTGCTCGGTCCCAAAGGCGCACTGGGTGGCTTGGCAACCTTTATCAGCGGCACCCATTTGGCGTTCAGCTTCACTGGCTTGGTCATAGGCTCAGTGGTTGCCTCTTTTCCCTTCGTGGTACAACCCTTACAAAACGCCTTTAGCAGCATGGGACGGCGCCCGCTTGAAGTGGCTGCAACCTTACGCGCCGCGCCCCTGGATCGCTTTTTTACGGTGGTCGTGCCGCTGGCGTTGCCTGGCTTTTTAACCGCCATTACCTTAAGTTTTGCCCATGTCATCGGCGAATTTGGCGTGATTTTAATGATTGGCGGCAACATTCCAGGCAAAACCCAAGTGGTCTCTATCGCCATTTACGATCATGTAGAAATGCTGGAATTTACCCAGGCACACCTACTTTCTGGCGCCATGCTGGGCTTTTCCTTTCTCGTATTAGTCGCGCTCTATGCGCTGAATCGCCGCTACAAGTGACCGCACAATGGATGCAAAATCAGGGATTTCCGGCTGCTTTCAGCTACAACAAGGCGAGTTTAAGCTAGACATGCAATTTGCCGTACCCGGACGCGGCGTCACCGCCGTATTTGGCGCATCCGGCTCAGGCAAAACCAGCCTTATTCGCTGCATTGCCGGCTTAGAGCGTGCGCCTGTTGGCGAACTCTACGTCAATAGTCAATGCTGGCAAGACGAAAGCCGTCGTTTTTTTCTGCCCACCTACGAACGTCCGCTCGGCTATGTGTTTCAAGAAGCCAGCCTGTTTGCCCATTTAACCGTACAACGCAATTTAGAATACGGCTTCAAGCGCATCGCCGCCGAACAGCGGCGCGTGCAGTTTGACGAAGCCGTCGAATTGCTCGGCATTCGCCCGCTGCTGACCCGCTATCCTGCCCGCTTATCCGGCGGCGAACGCCAGCGCGTCGCCATTGCCCGCGCCCTGCTCACCAGCCCCAGGCTGCTACTCATGGACGAACCCCTCGCCGCCCTGGACATGGGCAGCAAAGCCGACATACTGCCGTATTTGGAGCGGCTGCACACCGAACTCTCGCTGCCCGTGCTCTACATCACCCATGCGCTGCACGAAGTCATGCGCCTTGCCGACCACATGCTGCTGGTGCAAAACGGGCGCATTCTCAGCAGCGGCGCGGTACAAAGCGTGCTGACACGGCTGGATTTAGCCTTCAACCAAAGCAACGACGCTGGCGTAATGATTCAAGGACAAGTCGCCGGACATGACGAACGCTTTCACTTAACCTATGTAGATTTTGCTGGCGGACGCCTGAGCCTGTGTCGCGCTCAGGTACAAATCGGTAGCCCAGTGCGCGTCAGCATTTTGGCGCGGGATGTCAGCCTCGCTCTGCAACCCGAAGAAAACTCCAGTATTCTCAATGAGTTTCTTTGCACCATTAGCGACATTGTAGAAGACGCCCAATGCCGCTTGCTGGTCAAATTAGACGTTCAGGGCGCTTCCCTGCTCGCACGCATTAGCCGCAAATCTGGGCATCTTTTGGGCTTACAACCTGGCACTTTGGTCTACGCAAGAGTCAAAAGCGTCGCTTTACTTTAATTCCAATCGAGTGCCGTACCCACGCGATAATCGCGCACCCGTCCTTCAAAGAAATTTACCTCTTGTTTCATTTCAAATTCTGCCAACCACAGCATCGGGTGTTCTTTAATATTAAACAAGGGTTTCAAATTTAAACTCTTAAGCAAATTATCGCCCATCAACCGTGCGTATTCAGCATAGCTTTGCACAGAAAGTCCCGCAATGCCGCCATTGGGCATAGTGGCTTTACCAAAAGCAATTTCTAATTCGACTGCTTCATTGACAATTGCCCGCGCCCGCTCTTGCATTTTCGCTGTCCATAATGAAGGATTTTCTTTAATGATTTGTAAAATCAACCAGCGTTCATTAATGGCGTGCAAGTTCTCATCGCGCCAAATATACTGGTATTGCTGTGCGGTATTGCGCAACTTGCCTTGCCGTGCTAAAGCAAACACCTGAGAAAAACCCAATGGAAAGAACAGGTATTCAAATACATAATAACTAATCAAATCTTCCAGCAAAGCCGTATTAGCTTCGGGCGAAGCTTGCGGATATTCACAATCCAGCAAATGATTGGTAAAAGTCAAATTCCAATTCAACTTATTCACCAATTCAGGTACATCCTGATACAAACTGAAAATCTGCCCCTGTCCTTTTTCATCTAAACCAAAAGATTCCAAAATAAAGAAATAGGATTCAATATGGTTAGATTCTTCAGCAATTTGCCAGCGCAAATACTGACGCATTTCATTGGCAGTAATCTGCTGTAAAATGACATTGCTTAAATTATCCGGCACTAGATTATCTGAGGCAGTTAAATAAGAAATATTGCACTTAAACAACCAGTTTTCTTCTTCCGTAAGCACCCCTGTATTCCACTGCACCTTATCATCGCCCATCGGAATTTCATGCGGTGTCCAGAAATTATTCCGCGCATTTAAAAAATGCTCGCGCACTGAAGGATATTTCACTGGCACAGGTTGACGCACATCATAATGTTTGCCGCCAATAATACGAATGCTATCTGTATCTACACTTTTATGACCAATGCTCACTGGATTTAAGGAACTGGCTAATTCCGGCAAACGTCTTGGCAGTATAGTTTTCATTAGCGTAGGCGTTGCTGGGGGGGCTGCAATGGGAGTAGAATCTGCGCTTGTAGCTAGGGCTGATTCTTCTACTGCTGGCTGATTTGCCAGGGGTTGATTGGCATCTGCCAGCAATTGGCTGGTAGGTAATGGTATTGGATCATCAAAATCGAGCATGGGTTAGACTCCCGTAAAGAAAATTACTCAGCAAAAGGTTAATTGAACTATGTCAAAACTCAAATGGCAGTGCCGACGCGGCATGAAAGAACTGGATGTGTTATTAGAAAGCTATTTAGAGCGACATTATCCACATGCAAGCCCAGAACAACAACACGCATTTGCGCATTTACTGACGTGTACTGATGAAGATTTATATCAGTGGATAATGCAAAAGCAAACACCAGAACAAGTAGATGCGGCACAATTCAACTTGCTTGAATGTTTGCGCTGTTGGTCATCAAGCAACTGAGGATGAAATCTTGTCTAGCCTGCTTTCGGTCGGTGCTCTAGCAGGTTCTCCTAAACTTCTCCATATTCAATGCCTTGCTGTACCCAGCGGGCTTGTAGGGCGGTGACTATTTCTGTTTGTTCGCGCAGCAGTTGTTCGGCTATCGGTGGCACTTTTTCCAGCAATGCACGATCTGCTTGCAAATCAGCGATTTTCAGTTGATTTAAGCCGGTTTGCCGCGTACCGAGAATTTCCCCCGGACCCCGCAGTTCTAAATCGCGTTGGGCGATGACGAAGCCGTCTTGTGTCTCGCGCAATGTCGCTAAACGCAACTTGCTGGTTTCTGCCAGCGGCGGGTGGTAGAGCAGCACGCAAAAGCTCTCAACGCTACCGCGCCCGACGCGCCCGCGCAACTGGTGCAATTGCGCCAGCCCCAGGCGCTCGGCGTTGTCAATGATCATCAAGCTGGCATTGGGCACATCTACGCCCACTTCAATGACGGTGGTGGCGACCAGCACGTCCAGTTCGTGCGCCTTGAACGCCTGCATCACCGCGTCCTTGTCTTTGGCTTTCAGTCGCCCGTGCGCCAAGCCGATCCGCGCCTTGGGTAGCAGTTGGCGCAGCAATTCGGCAGTGGCTTCGGCGGCTTCACTATCCAGGGTTTCGGATTCTTCCACCAGGGTACAGACCCAATAGGCTTGTCGCCCTTGCTCGCAAGCGCGGGCGATGCGCTCAATCACCTGATCACGGCGCGTATCGGGCATCACCACAGTAGTCACGGGCGTGCGCCCAGGCGGCAGTTCGTCAATAATGGAAGTGTCCAAATCCGCATAAGCCGTCATCGCCAAGGTGCGCGGAATGGGAGTGGCGGTCATAATCAGTTGGTGTGGACGTAAGTCACTGTCAGACATGCCTTTATCGCGCAACGCCAAGCGTTGGTGTACACCGAAACGGTGCTGCTCATCTACAATCACCAAGCCCAGTTTGGCGAATTGCACCGCCTCTTGAAACAGCGCATGAGTGCCAACCACCAGTTGCGCTCTGCCCTCTGCCAAATCCGCCAGGGTTTGTTCGCGCTGCTTTTTGCTCAAGCTGCCCGTCAACCAAGCGGGTTCAATACCCAACGGGCGCAACCAGGCGCTAAAGGTGCGGAAATGCTGCTCCGCCAACAATTCGGTCGGCGCCATCAGTGCCACCTGATAACAAGACTCTAAAGCCTGTAGCGCCGAAAGCGCGGCGATCACAGTTTTCCCCGACCCCACATCGCCCTGCACCAACCGCTGCATCGGGCGCGGCTGCGCCATATCCTGACGAATTTCCTGATACACCCGATGCTGCGCTTCAGTCAGGCTAAAGCCCAGATTTCTCAACAATTCTTGCCGCCAAAAACCCGCATTAGTAAACAGCGGCGCACGGTAACTTTGCACCTGATGACGCAATTGGTGCAGGCTCAAATGCTGCGCCAATAACTCCTCAAACGCCAACCGCTGGCGTGCCGGATGCTGTTTATCCAGCAACGCCTGCGCGTCCGTCTCTGGCGGCGGATTATGCAAAGTCTGCAACGCCACCGCCAACCTCGGCAAGCCTAAATGCGCTACCAACGCCTCAGGCAACAATTCCGCCGGCATCTGCTGCAACGCCTGCTGCACCAGCTTGCGCAAAACCTTTTGATGCAAGCCCTCAGTGCTCGGATACACAGGCGTCAAGCCCTGTTCCAAGCTGACCGGCTGGGCATCGTCTAAGCGTTGATATTCCGGGTGAATCAACTCCAAACACGCATACCCCGCCCGCACCTCACCAAAACAACGCAAACGAGCGCCCGGACTCAAGATTTTTTGCTGCGCTGAAGAAAAATGAAACAACCGCAGCTGCACCGCCCCCGTGCCATCATTAAGCACCGCCACCAACGAACGCCGCTTACCCTGCTTGATTTCGCACGCCTCCACCGTCGCCTCAATCACCACATCCTCGCCCTCTTGCGCCTCACGCAACGGCGTGATGCGCGTGCGATCCTGATAACGCAACGGCAAATGCCAAAGCAAATCATCCAAAGTGTTGATATTCAAGCGTTTTAAGCGCAGTTCAAGCTGTGCGCCAACGCCTTTAAGCTGAGTGACAGGAATCGAAGACATGGCAAAAATAGGCGGGGTAAAGGTGCTTTAGCAAAATCAAGAGCGTCCCAATTCTGCCGAAACACCCAGCAGAGCGATTGCCAGAGAATAAAACACAAAAGGCACAAACACACAAGCACAGAAAATCAAATGCTTGTCGGGTTGTGCCAGATAAATTTAAGCCAAGTAGATTGAAGCTAAACGTCTTTTTGTGACTTGCGCTAAGCCTATCAAAGCAATCTCAACAACTGCGGCATCGCACAGGTTGGGTTTCCTTTGTCAGCCTAACCTACCGCGCTTCTCATGCAGAAGGCGGACGTATAGAAAACAGCGCACCACAGACACCCCCCAAGTGCC
The DNA here is from genome assembly GCA_020720115.1 of Thiomargarita sp. GTDB lineage: Bacteria > Pseudomonadota > Gammaproteobacteria > Beggiatoales > Beggiatoaceae > BB31. The sequence goes on from DYPD01000083.1 coordinate 17,314, forward strand.
AGCAAAGCCCAGAATAAACAGTTGGTAAACCGTCTTGCCAGGGTTAGCCTCCAAAGCAACAGCAAGCAGTCCAAGCAAAAACAGGATGAGAAAAAGGCTAATTTTATAAAATCTTCGCGGGCAGATTCAGCCATGACTGCGGTTGCCAGTGCTATGGTAAAAAATACAGCCCAGGCTGTTTTGAACATTTCGGAATAAGGAAAATGAGTCAGCGTATTGAAGGTTTGCACGCTACATGTGGCAAGACCAAATAAGATGAGAGTCATGAAAATGATATGTTTCATAGACGTTCCTTTGTAACGACCAACTAAGGGATAGTATTCCAGTTGTACGGTTGGCATCGCAGCCAAAACCTGACAGATTTTCTTCTTATTGTTCCCAAGTTTTACTTGGGAACACACTGCAAGCCAAGCTTTGCTTGGCAATTCGTGAAGCAAAGCTTCAAGGTATTGCGTTCTCAAGTAAAACTTGGGAACGATGTGGGCGATGTAATGGAAACACACTGCAAGCCAAGCTTTGTGGCGTAAGTAAATATGCTTCAAGTTAAATCAACAATAGACTTGTTGCGATATTAAAAATCAATCAGTTAGACAAGTAAAAATTCCATAACCCCGCACAGACTCCAAGTATTTTATCATAAAAATCAACATCATGTATTCTGAGTCTGTTGGGTAGAATGTGGTATCTTTTCATGCCGCCAATGCTGTTTTCAACGACAATTCTTTCTGACGAGAGTTCTTTATTAGACATTATCGGAAAATATCGTTCTTTATACATCGCTCAATCAAAAAAGGAGTT
>DYPD01000084.1 GCA_020720115.1 Thiomargarita sp.
AAATGAAAAAATATATGATAATTATAAACATTTTTTTGGGAATCTTACTATACTTAACTTAGGGTGAAAAGATAGAAATTTTTCTTCAAAGTAAGAAAAGGAGTTTTGCATTCCTATAACTACTCTGAAATGATTAGGTGTTTGTGCCAAAAATTTTCGTAGCGTTACTATGAAATTAACGCCCAGTTCTTTAGAATAAAGTAGATATTAAAATCTATCCAATAATAAAATAAAGCCGTAATTATTGGGGCGTAAAGCATCTATAATATTTTCTAAATTTTGTACAGAGGATTCTGTTTTATAGGTTTGATACGAAGCGGCAATGTTTCCTTCAGAAATGGTTTCCAGTGAGGCAAAGGCATCTACCCAAAAATCTTGTTCTTTAGCGTTTTCTGGATAGGCAGAAATATCCAGAATAGGCGAAAATAAAAGTCTTTCGGCTTTATGAGTGTTGGTATCTGCGCAGAGTTCTGGTGTATTGCGTAAGTAACTTAAAATGTTTCTGCGCTCCTCATCAAAAATACCTATCAAAGCACAGGATTGTCCTGACAAAATGTACCGAACTATACGGCGAATCTCTATTTCACGCTCAATGATATTAATAGAAGACTCAGGTGGTTGTGGTTTTTCTGGCGGTGTTTTAAGGTTTTTGGTATTTTTGTAAATATCCCATATCACTGCAATCGAAAATGCAGCACTGATAACAAATAACAGCGTGGCTAGAATAACTCCTGCAAATTGCAAGATAATCTCAGTTAAAACAGAAACGTACTGCATTATTTATTTCCTTTGTTAGTGATGGGTTGGTAATACTCAGAAAAAAACTCTACGGACTTAAAAATCCAAATAAAAAAAATCGAAAATACGAAAATACCAACTTGGAATTCTGTGTATGTATTTGGAGGGTTTTTACTATTTATTTCATTGATATATGTTGTGTACATGACTGTTACCATAAACATTAGCATAAATATAACTGCTGTTACTACTGGCGTAACTACTGTAGATGGAATTATAGCAAATATTCTGTGATACATTTTTTATTAAGCCAAAGTTCAACACCAATAGATGCTGTAAGAGCCAAAGAAATTAATATTAATGAAAAGCTAGAAATTACAAACTGATGAATAACATCAATCCATTTATTATTATCTTGTATATATGAAATAAAAAATACTATAAAAATATTTGATAAGCCGAAGAAAATATTAAGTAGAACCCAAAGAAGAGCCTTTAACGAAGCCTTTGCAACTACGATTAAATTGAGAATAAATGTGGCTGCCAAATTGAAAATAGATATAGCTCTTTCATAAATAAATATGGCTATTTTACAAAGTATATTAGTAAGAAAAGATATAGTTGTCCATTTGTTAGTCTGCATCTCAATTTCAACCTTATGTTCCTGGTGCAAAAATTCTTCTATGTTCTGCTCAAGCTTATCTGCTTTTTCACCACCCTCTGCTTTTTGTTCTTTGCGTAAATATTCTTCTATAACTTTTTCAAGCTTATCTAATTCCCCTCTACCCTCAGCATATCTAATTAACTTAATTGCTTTTTGAAGTTGTGCGTCAGTTGAGGGTATATATTCACTAGGAATCCCAAACCTAAACATTACCTCTTCAAATTGTGCAGGCAAAAGTTTCTTTAGTTGTTCTAATAATCTGTTTTGATGTTCGTCGGTCATACTAAGAAGCTCATTGGATGTGAAGGTTGTTAATGCACAAACGATTTTAAGTTAGTTTAGAAAATCTCTTAGGAAATTATTTTAACAGAAAAAATTTTTCTAGCGTTTTCCCTTCCTGAGAAATTTGAAAAAATGGCTTTGGGCTACTTGGAACGCTTATGCTATCAAGTGTCAAACAAAAACCCGTAACCCGTAACCCGTAAGGCGGATAAGGCGCGTCTTTTTTGCGCCGCCATCCGCCATTTCGGAGCTTCCGAATGTCGCATGACGCTATCGCTTATGCGACCTACGCGGGCTACGCGGGCTACTTTCATTCAGTTAAGGCTTTGAGTGGTGATTTTTCGTGCCCTTCGACAAGCTCAGGGAACGAAAAGTCACCACTCAAAGCGCGGTTTTGTCTCTTAACTTAATGAGAGTGAAACGGCTCATGGGAATCTCCTTGCAGTTGAATGGATAAGGCAGTTTAGCAATTTGTCCTTGCTTACACGATGCTGTATTGTTTGCATGGTCATTGTATTGTTTCATCATCGGAGAATTTATGTCTGTTCCGCTACGTCATTTGCATTTGCCGCCGCAAACTGATCCGCCGCGTCCGCCGAAGGAAACACTGCCGACTATGTACGATTTGCCGAGCGAAAACCCGGAAGAGCCTGGTTTGCCTGATGAATTTCATTTGTTGCAACCGCAGTTGTTGCGTGAAACCTTTGTGCCGCCGTCTGTTGCGCCTGAGCAGGTGTTTGTTGCGGCGGATATGAATTTGTATTATCAGGTGACGCAGCCGTATTGGTATAAGCGTCCTGATTGGTTTGCGGTGTTGGGTTTGTCGCGTTTGTATGAGAATCAGGATATGCGTTTGAGTTATGTGGTTTGGCAGGAGCTTTCGCCGCCTTATATTGTGGTTGAGTTGCTTTCGCCGGGGACGGAGAAGGAGGATTTGGGGCAGCAGCAGGTGCGTGAGTTGAATGCGCCGCCGTCTAAGTGGGAGGTTTATGAGCAGCGTTTGCGGGTGCCTTATTATTTTGTGTTTAGTCGTTATACGGGGGAGTTGCAGGCGTTTTGTTTGGAGCGGGGGCGTTATGTGCGCCAAAGTTTGCCCGATGAGCGTTTGTGGTTGGAGGATGTGGGTTTGGGCGTTTGGGAAGGCGAGTATGAGCAGGTACGGACGCGCTGGATTCGTTGGTTTGATGCGGCGGGGCAGTGGTTGCCTTGTGCTAGGGAGCAGGTGCAGGCGGCGCAAGCACGGGCTTTAGCCGCGCAAGTTGAAGTTCAAGCGGCGCAGGCTGAGGCTTTAGCGGCGCAAGCGCGGGCGGTTGCGGCGGAGGATAGGGTGCTGCGTATGGCGGCGCAGTTGCGGGCGTTGGGGATTGATGTGGATGCGGTTTAGGGGTTGAACGCAATGCTCCGTTCAATTTTATAATTCATATTCGTTTCATTTGTTTGCATTTAATCAAAATCGAGAGGAACGCGCATGTCAAGGGTTTATTTATCTATTTGGTGTAGTCTGTGTTTGAGTTTTTCGGTGGTGGCGGAAACCGTTCCACTTGTCGTAGCAAATGGCGATGCGGCTTATCAACAAGGGCGGTGGGAAGAGGCTGCAAGCCAGTGGGAACAGGCTTTGGCGCACAGCGATGCGGTGGCGGATCAAGTGGATTTGCGTGTGCGATTGGCGGTGACCTATCAAGCGCTGGGGCGGCAAACGCAAGCTTTTGTGCATTTGGATGCGGCGCAAAAAAGCCTGGAAAACCTTAATGATCCGACGCGACGGGTGCAGGTGTTGCGGCAATTGAGCGATGCTTGGTTGAGCGTTGGCGATGTGGAAGCGGCGATCAATAACGCGGACGAAGCGGTAAAACTAGCCGCAGAAACCCCGAATTTTGCCCCAGGGGAGCAAGCGGCGGCGCTGAATGCGCAAGCGAATGTGCTGGCGGTGTTAGAAAATTTTGCTGAAGCGCGTAGCGCCTTTGAACAGGCGCAGGGCTTGGCAGCCGCGCATGAGCAACCAGAATTAGCAGCTAAAATTTTGATTAATCTATTAAATTTGGCTATCAATGAAAGCCAATGGGAAACTGCACAGGCTGCACTGGCGGGGGTTTTGGTGGCGCTAGAGCAGTTGCCCGCCAGTGCGCAGAAAACTTCCGCTTATGTGTCTACTGGCTTGATTGCACGGGATTTATCACGTCAGTCGCAATTGCCTGACGCACCACGCAAACAGGCGCGGGCGCAGGCTTTGGCGGCCTTTGAACAGGCTGCGCAACTGGCGCAAGCCGCACAAGATGAGCGCAATGCGTCGCTGGCGTTGGGTTATTTGGGACACTTGTATGAAAGTGAGCAACGCCTGGAAGAAGCCCAGCAATTGACACGCAAAGCAATTTTTCATGCTCGCCAGGGGGATTTTCCAGAAATGCTCTACCGCTGGCAATGGCAAGCGGGGCGTTTGTTTCAAGCCCAAGATCAGACCGACGCGGCGATAGCCGCTTATCGTGCGGCGGGCGAAACCTTAGCACCGATTCAGCAGCGTTTGGATGTCGGATACAGAGCCAATCCGCCCACTTTTGATGAGGCGGTGCGTCCGGTTTATTACGGGCTGGCGGCGCTGTTGCTGAAACAAGCCGATGGGGTTCAGGCAGCCAGCGCACGGCAGGCATTGCTCAAGCAAGCGCGGGATACCATTGAGCAAGTCAAGATCGCTGAATTGCAAAATTATTTTAAAGATGAATGCGTGCAAGATGCACAAAAACACGCAGCAAAATTAGACGAAGTTGACCCGCACACGGCGATTATTTATCCGATTCCGCTTCAAGATGAACTGGTTGTGCTCTTAAGCATTGGCGAGCAGCTACAGCCTTTTCGTGTCGCCGTCAGCGCCGCGCAGGTGCGCGATACCGTGACCCTCTTCCGCCAACGCCTACAAACCCGCACCAACAAACGCTTTATGCACGAAGCCAACAGCCTGTACGAATGGCTCATCCGCCCGCTACTGCCTACGCTGCAACAAGCACAAATAGACACTTTAGTTTTCGTACCCGATGGCAGTTTACGCACCGTGCCTTTTTCAACGCTGAATGATGGTAAACAATTCCTCATTGAACAATTCGCCGTTGCCACCACCCCTGGCTTAAATCTCACTCGCGCCCGCCCGATTGACTGGAAAAACAGCAAAATGCTGCTCCTCGGCTTATCCGACAGCGTGCAGGGTTATCCCGCGCTGCCCAATGTGTCAAAAGAATTGCAATCTATTCAAGCGATTACTGGCGGCAATGAACTCCTCAACCAAAACTACACGCTAGACAAATTCCGCACCCAATTGCAAACCACCCCCTATGCAGTCATCCACATGGCAACACACGGAGAATTTGACGCTGATCCCGACTACACTTATCTCTTGACTTACCAAGAAAAACTGCACATGGACGATTTACGCAAACTCATTGGTTTAGGACAATACCGCAAACAACCGGTTGATTTGCTTACCTTAAGCGCCTGTAAAACCGCCGTTGGCGACGACAAAGCCGCACTGGGGCTGGCTGGCGTTGCCGTCAAAGCCGGCGCCAGTAGCGCAATCGCTACGCTGTGGTTTGTAGATGACGAAGCCACTTCCCTGGTCGTTACCGACTTTTACCAGCGTTTGCTCAACACGTCAGGGATTACCAAAGCCAAGGCGTTGCAACAAGCCCAAATTGCCCTACTAAAGCACATACATTACCAGCATCCTGCCTACTGGGGACCCTTCTTACTGATTGGCAACTGGTTATAAGCAATGCCAAAGAACGCTATTCATTTGCGCCTATTTCAGCTACTCTGCCAATGCTGTTTGCAATCTGTTTTTTTGTGTAACCAATTAAAGCAAAATCGTTTTACTTTCCTATTTGGGAGAATTCTCAAATGTCATTAAAAGCTACTTTTCGCGCTTGTCGCTCGGTTGCCTGCTTAGCCCTTGTGTTGTGGCTACCCTACGCTGCTCATGCCAGTCAGTACGATCAAGAATTGCTGGATTTAACCAACGCCAAACGCGCCAGCCAGGGCGTCGCGCCTTTGCGCTTGTCCACGCAACTGGGCACAGCGGCGCAACAACATGCAGAGGATATGGCGCAAAAGAATTATTTTGACCATCACAGCTTAGACGGCAGAAGCCCTTTTGACCGCATCGCCGCAACGGGTTATCAGTATTCAACTGCGGGCGAAAACATCGCGGCGGGTAATGACACGCCGGCTGGAACCATTGACCAATGGATGAACAGCAGCGGACACCGCGCCAATATCCTCAATGCCAACTATACGGAAATCGGCTTTGGCTATGCGCAAAACAGCCGTAGCGATTACCAGCATTATTGGGTACAGGTCTTCGGCACACCGGCGGGCGGAAGCAGTTCCAATACCACTACAACTAACACCAGCACAAGCAACAGCGGCGGCTTTCAAATCACGCCAGAACTGTGGATTAACGCCCGCATCAACAGCGTCGAAAAGGGCTTGATTAATGCGCTATGGAAAGCAGGCGGTAGCGCCACCACTGCACGCGGCGACAAGGTGACTTGGGGGCTTTTTTATGCCAACCCGACAGATGTCACCTGGGGCAGCGAACAAAACCCAGATTTATTCGTCAAAATCTGGTTTGACGTCAGCGGGCGCGTAGATGTCAACTATTTCCATGTGTCAGTGCCCGACCTTTTGGTTTATAGCAGCAAAAACGGCGGCGAAACCCTGTCTGGCACCACCACACTCAGCACCCGCTATGTGCGCCATTATTTCAATGCCGACAAAACCCAAGGCGTAGCCACAGAAATCACACAAGAAATTCTGCGCAACCGAAACTATGGTCAGCCGACTGCCACGACGCAAATTTCTGCCGTTCCTTCCACCCGCATCAATACCGTCGAAAAAGGCTTGATTAACGGGCAATTATTTAACGGCGGCACGGCTTACACGGCACGCGGTGACTTTGTCTATTGGGGCTATGCCTACGCTGATCCGGCACAGGTCAGTTGGGGTAGCTCAAACAATCCCGAAGTCTTTTTCAAAATCTGGCGCGACGCCCCCAGCGGACGCTACGATGTCAATTTCTTCCATGTTTCAGTGCCAAATATCGAAGTCAACTCCAGTTTGGCAAAAAGTTCAACCAACACCCAAGTGTTGACTTTCATTGATGCCACTCAATCCAGCAGCACAGTCACCTTAGACCAGCGTTACGCACGGCACGAGTACCATTTGCAATAAGCCGTCGCCCTGGGCATAACACCACGCAACGCGGTGCTATGTCCAATGCCCAGCACATCCCCCTAGCAGCAAAATACCCGCCCAACATTGCCTGTCCACAGCCCTATCCCCATATACACGCAACACCCTAAACGCCAGACTCTTTCAGGAGACTCAATTAATGAATGCCGACATGGAAATGAGCTTAAACAGCGGTATTGCCGCCTTTGAAACCAAACAATTCGTACGCGCTTACGACTTACTAGAACCCCTTGCCGCCCAAGGCAACAGCGAAGCCCAATACCGCTTGGCAATTATGCTGCAAAATGGTTTAGGCATGAGCGCCAGCCTAGACAAAGCCGTCAACTACATGAAAACCGCCGCCGAACAAGGGCATCCGCTGGCGCAACACGGTTTAGGTTTCATGTACATGGAAGGCGAAGGCGTGGAGAAAAACGGCGCAGAAGCGGCAAAATGGTTTACCCTAGCCGCTGAACAAGGCTTGCTCGGTTCGCTTACCACCCTTGCCAGCATGTACGAACAAGGCATAGGCGTAGCACAAAACTCAGAAGAAGCCAAACGCCTTTACAAAATGGCAGGTTTTGAACTCTAAAAAATGCCCACGCGCCTCATTTCACCCGCACAGAATACAAGCCTATCAAAACCGCATTTCTATTAAAACACTCACCAATGCGGTGCTGAACTTTTCGGAGACTCCTTATGAACGAAGCAGTTACGATTCCAGACGTACAAAATAGCGCCGACACCCGCCACCTAGCCATCAACAAAGTCGGCATCAAAGACATCAAACACCCAGTGCGCGTTGCCGACCGCTCAGGGCGCGAACAGCACACCATCGCCAACATCAACATGTACGTCAATCTACCGCACAATTTCAAGGGCACCCACATGTCCCGCTTTGTGGAGATACTCAATGAAAATGAATACGAAATTACCGTACAATCTTTCAAAGGTATGTTAAAAGAAATGACCGAACGCCTTGAAGCACAATCCGGTCATATTGAAATGAACTTTCCTTACTTTGTCAAAAAGACTGCACCCGTTTCAGAAGTACAAAGCCTCATGGATTACAATGTGACCTTCATCGGAGAAATCAAAGGCAACACCCCCGAAATCACCGTAAAAGTTATAGTACCCGCCACCAGCCTATGCCCCTGCTCAAAGAAAATCTCTGAGTTTGGCGCTCATAACCAACGCTCACACATCACCATCACCGCCCTCACCACCGGCTTCATCTGGATTGAAGACCTCATAGACATTGCTGAACAAGAAGCCTCCTGTGAACTCTTCGGCTTGCTCAAACGCCCAGATGAAAAATTTGTCACCGAAAAAGCCTACAAAAATCCCAAATTTGTAGAAGACATGGTGCGCGACATTGCCGCCAGCTTAAACCAAGACGAACGCATTGCCGCTTACATAGTAGAATCCGAAAATTTTGAATCCATCCACAACCACTCAGCCTATGCGCTCATAGAAAAAGACAAGCGCAAAAAAATCTAAGCAATCTTCAAACAACTCAGCACAAAAAACCGACGGCTGCTACAATACAGCCGTCAGTTTTGCACAAACAACCCCTTACAAAAACTGGCGTTTGTTTTCCTGACCATCCCAGCTTTCAGCCTCCGGCAATGCCGGTTTCTTTTCTGTAATCACCGGCCACGCCTGCGCCAACTGCGCATTCAAAGCAATAAACTCCTGCATCGCCTCAGGCACCTCATTTGCCGGATAAATTGCATTTGCCGGACATTCAGGCACGCACAAAGTACAATCAATACATTCCTCTGGATCAATCACCAGAAATTCAGGTCCTTCATGAAAACAATCCACCGGACACACTTCTACACAATCCGTATATTTACAACGAATACAATTATCTGTCACCACAAAAGCCATAGAATTTTTCCTCATTGAATTGCATTGATTTTAAGTTGTAGCCTCAAACACCTGTTTAATACCCCAAATATTTCGTAGCAAAATGAGCCGCATCTACAAAGAAAACTGTTCATTGCCCTGCTACGGATTCATCCAAACGAAGCATTAAGTCTTTTTTATTTCTTGAATTTGTGGGTTTGCTTTGGCGGGAATCATGCCCATTTGCTCTATGGACTGAAACAACAAAAAACCGCAAAGCCAGCAGCTATGAGGGTTTTTGGGACTGCGAACCGTCTTTGAGACGGTAAAATGGTGGGCTGTGCAGGGGTCGAACCTGCGACCTATGGATTAAGAGTCCACTGCTCTACCAACTGAGCTAACAGCCCATGAGGGGAAGAAAAACCGCTATTATAACGCTAAAAACATGAATAGGAAGCTATTTATTGACTTAAACAACAGAGACTATGACTAAACACCGGTAAGTTAAATGGGCTAACCACTGGATATTTAACTGTGCATAGTATTTTTGCCACCAGCTAAGACGGCTAAGCGCGTTTCCAAACGCTCCACAGCTTTTTTCTCGCGCTCTAAAGCGCCTTCGGTTTTAATTAAACGAGCGCGTAGGTTCTGGGTTTCTGATTTATGCAGAGATAAATCTTGCTCCATTTTATTCATTGTATCTCGGTGAACAAATTCTTGCGCATCGCATTGAGTCTGTAAAAGTGCAAATTTCTTCTCAACTTCCATGCGGATTTTATGTTCTACCTCTAAAGCTTCACGGACTATCTGTGACTCGGATTTTACATCTTGTGTCAGTTGTTCGGCTTTTTTCAAAGCAACACGATTTTCCTCTAAAGCAGCAATAGCACCGCTGGCTTGAGTTTGTGCAATTTTAAGCTCATCTTGAAGGCTTTGGTTGTCAATGATTAGAATACGGTTGTGTTCTTGCAAGCGTTCTTTATGGCGCAACGCATTATTTAATTCTTCTTTTAATTTTGCAATGTTTTGCTCATCCAGTTTGGTTTGACGGAGTACATCTTCTAGGCGGCGATGCTGATAGTCCATTTGCTCTTTAGTGCGCGTTAAATCTTCTAGCAGGCGTTTAGCTTCGTGCTCCTGAGACAGGAGTTTTTCTTCCAGGCGTTCATTGTGTGTTTGCTCTCTAGAAAATTCTCCTATACGACGATCCAGATCAACTTGTAAAGATTTGTTTTCACGCGCCTGTAAATCCAATTGTTGCTTTAGTTCGGCAATAGATTTAGTTAATGAATCAATTTTATCCAAAGCAGTTTGATGCTTTTTCGCTAACTCGGTTTCTTTGTGATGAAATTCGTCTCTAATTTTATTAGCTTCTACTAGCATTAAGCGAGAAGCGACCTGCCAAATAGCAGACATAGCATCAGAACCAATTTGATAAATTTCTTCAGGTACTTCCATTTTCCTGAGTTCCTCAGAAGTAGAAACAATAATATCCCGTGGGGGCATGGGGGTAATACTCTGGTTTTTGCGGTAAATTCACAATTATTGTCATTGTCTTAAGCATCAACCAAAATTGATTTTAGCTTCAAGATTGGTGCGCGAATCAGCATTACTTAAGGCTTCTTCTAAAGTAATGCGTCCTTCTTTATATAAATCGTATAATGCTGCGTCAAAAGTTTTCATGCCCTTGGTGCCGCTCCCCTCCATTGCATCTTTGATTTCTTCTAAGCGCCCTTTGAGGATTAGGCTGGCGATATGTGGGGTATTCATCATGATTTCAATAGCGGCACACCGCTTACCGCGCACATCTGGAATCAAGCGTTGGGAAATAACTGCACGCAAGTTTAGGGATAAATCCATAAACAATTGCTTATGTTGAGAAATAGGAAACATATTAATAACGCGCTCCATTGCTTGGTTAGCGTTGTTGGCGTGCATGGTAGAAATTGCTAAGTGTCCAGTATTGGCTAATTCTAAACCTGCTTCCATTGTTTCTCGATCACGGATTTCTCCAATCAGAATTACATCTGGTGCTTCACGCAAAGAAGCTTTTAAGGCTTTTGCATAAGAAGCTGTGTCAGTTCCAACCTCGCGTTGATTGACGATACAATTATGGTGTGGATGATAAAATTCAACTGGGTCTTCAATAGTCAGGATATGATCGCTAGAACTGCGATTGCGGTGATCAATCATTGCTGCCAGTGTTGTGGATTTTCCTGAGCCTGTTCCTCCGACCATGAGAATCAAGCCGCGTTTTTGCATGATGACATCAGTTAAGATTGAAGGCAGATTTAAATCTTGTGCTGTTGGGATTTTGGAAGGAATGAGGCGTAACACCATGCCAACACTGCCTTTTTGGCAAAAAGCATTGACGCGAAAACGCCCACTACCATCATCCATTGCAATAGCAAAGTCGAGATCGCAGGTGCGTTCAAACTCTTCAATCTGCGCTTCATTCATAATGCCGTAAGCGGCAGCTTTGGTGAGTTCTGGCGTGAGTACATTTTTGCCAACTGCTTTAACCTTGCCTTCTAGTTTTACTTTAACCGGAACCCCCACCGTGATGAACAAATCGGAGGCTTTCTTTTCAATCACAAATTTTAAGTAGGGGGTAATATCCATAGGCGCAGTCTAGCGTATTGAAGTCTCGTTTGGTTCTTCTTGAAAGGCAATATGATCTAAACCTGACAAGGGATCACGACCTTTAGCTTCTTTGCCTTCCAATTTGACTTTGAGGCGCAATTCATTGACCGAATCCGCATTAGCCAATGCGGTTTCGAGATCAATTTTACCCAGTTCATAGAGATCAAATAAATGCTGGTCGAAAGTCTGCATTCCTGATTCTTTGGATTTTGCCATGACTGGCTTAATCCCGCCAATGTCTTGGTTAATAATTAATTCTGCAATTAAGGGCGAATTTAATAGAATTTCAATGGCTGCGACACGCCCGCCGTCAATGGTGCGTACCAAACGTTGGGAAATAATAGAGCGCAGATTTAAGGATAAATCAGCAAAGAGTTTCTTTTGTTTTTCAAAAGGAAAGAAGCCTACGACACGGTCAAGTGCTTGGTTAGCACTGTTGGCGTGCAGGGTTGCCATTGCTAAGTGTCCAGTTTGCGCCAGTTCTAAAGCAAAATCCATCGTTTCTTTGCTGCGAATTTCGCCCACTAGAATTACGTCTGGTGCTTGGCGCAGGGTATTGTGCATGGCATGTTCCCAACTATGGGAGTCTACGCCGATTTCGCGCTGCATGATGACGCAGTTTTTGTGTGGATGCACATATTCAATGGGGTCTTCTAGGGTAATGATATGTCCGTAGCTGTTGGCGTTGCGGTGGTCAATCATGGCGGCCATGGTGGTTGATTTACCTGAACCTGTGCCGCCAACCATGAGCACTAAACCATTTTTGTGCGAAATCACTTCTTTTAGGATGGGCGGTAATCCGAGCTTGTCAAAATTTGGCACTTCGGCGGTAATTACACGCGCCACTAGCCCTTGGCAACCTTGTTGTACAAAGGCATTGCAACGGAAACGCCCAACGCCGGGGGGATTGATTGCAAAGTTGCATTCTTTGCTTTCTTCATATTCTTTTAATTGACGGTCATTCATAATGCACTGGGTGAGTGCTTTTGAATCGGTGGAGGATAAAGGTTGTTTCATCAAAGGTGTCATTTTACCTTTGAGTTTCATTGCGGGCGGAAAGCCAGCGGTGATGAATAAATCAGACCCCCCTTTTTTAACCATTAGGATAAGTAAATCACGAATGAGCTTAGTGGCTTGGTCTCTTTCCATATTACTGCCCCGTATTGAAAGGTTTGATATTTCTAATTACAGAAAGTTTTCTTTATTTGCAGCTTTTTCACGCGCTGCGTCACGGGTAATTAATTTATCTGTAACTAGGCGTTGTAAACATTGATCCAGGGTTTGCATCCCGAATTTCTGTCCGGTTTGAATCGCGGAATACATTTGTGCAATTTTGTTTTCGCGGATGAGGTTGCGGATAGCGGGTGTGCCGATCAAAATTTCGTGTGCCGCTACACGCCCGCCGCCGACTTTTTTCAATAGGCTTTGGGAAATGACGCATTTGAGCGATTCTGATAGCATGGCGCGAATCATGTCTTTTTCTGCCGCTGGGAATGCGTCCACAATACGGTCCATCGTTTTAGCCGCAGAACTGGTGTGGAGTGTGCCGAATACGACGTGTCCGGTTTCGGCGGCAGACAGGGCTAAGCGAATGGTTTCTAAGTCGCGCATTTCGCCGACGAGAATCACGTCAGGGTCCTGGCGCAACGCGGAGCGCAAGGCTTCGTTAAAACCCAGGGTGTCGCGGTGGACTTCGCGCTGAGTGACCATGCTTTTTTTGACCTGATGCACAAATTCTATCGGGTCTTCAATGGTTAAGATGTGTCCGGCGTCGTTTTCGTTGCGGTAATTCATCATTGCCGCTAGCGTGGTGGATTTGCCTGATCCTGTACCGCCCGTAACGAGCACAATACCACGCGGAATCATGGCAATTTCTTTAAATAATTCGGGGGCTTTTAATTGTTCCAGCGAGAGAATTTCGGAAGGAATGGTGCGAAAAACTGCACCAGAACCGCGATTTTGATTCAGTGCATTCACGCGAAAACGTGCCAAACCTGGGATTTCAAAGGAAAAGTCACATTCCAAGTATTTTTCATATTCTTTGCGCTGTTTGTCGTTCATGATGTCATACACCATGTCGCGTACTTGGCTATGTTCCAAAGGCGGCAAGTTGATTTTTTTCATATCGCCGCTGACCCGAATCATGGGCGGCACACCGGCTGATAGATGCAAATCTGAAGCACCGTTTTTTACGCCAAAGGCTAACAATTCCCCTATGTCCATTCAGTTCCCCCTGTTAAGCGGTTAAAAGCGGGCTAGAAAGATACCACGAAATGGGGCTGTACCGCTATTTCTTAGCAAGTAACTTCAGTGTCACTGCGCCGCCATCTTGATGCAACACAGATTCAGTAAAAGCTTGCTGATAACACCGCCAACAGGATGACAGCGGCGGAGCAGAGCGCTTTCTGCAAGCTACTGATTTTAAATTTTATTTTTTTAAGTCCAAGCCAATCGGCAAAAAAGCGCAAAATCTTTAGGTTTACAACGCAAAAGACCTTTTAAGGCGCTAGAATCTCGCCCACGTTAATAAAACCAGCAATCTCTGGAGATGAATTCATGAAGAACAAGAGTAATCCGCCGCAAAAAACGGCAAACGCGGAAACGCAAGACCACGAGCACACCCGCACAGGGATGTCCATTCAGGCGCTAAAACGGGCATTTAATGACAATTTATTTTACCTGCAAGGGCGTTTTCATGATGTTGCCAGTGCCAATGATCAGTACATGGCAGCGGCTTACACGGTGCGCGACCGCTTGCTGGCACGCTGGATTCAATCGGCGCAAGCCTACAAAAACAGCGGGGTGCGCACTGTGTGTTACCTGTCGGCGGAGTTTTTATTGGGACCGCATCTGGGTAACAATATGATTAACCTGGCTATTATGGATAAAGCGCAAGAAGCCGCACAAGAAATGGGATTGGATTTGCAAGCCATTATGGATCAAGAGGAAGAGCCGGGCTTGGGCAACGGCGGCTTGGGACGTTTGGCGGCTTGTTATATGGATTCGCTGGCAACGCTGCAAATTCCCGCGATAGGTTACGGAATTCGCTACGAATTTGGCATTTTTGACCAGGAAATTGAAGAGGGCTGGCAAAAAGAGGTGACAGATGTGTGGCTGCGCAACGGTAATCCTTGGGAATTACCGCGCCCGAAGCTGCGTTTTCAGGTTAAATTCGGCGGTCACACTGAACAATATCAGGACGAAACCGGCAATTTGCGGGTGCGCTGGCATCCATCCGAAATCGTCAGCGGCATGGCGTATGACACGCCCATTTTAGGCTATGACGTGAATAACGTGAATTTGTTGCGGCTGTGGAAATCAGAAGCCTGCGAGTCCTTTGATTTTTCTGCCTTCAACAAGGGCGATTACTATGGCGCGGTGCATGAAAAAATCGTCGCTGAGACTATTTCTAAAGTGCTGTATCCGAATGACGAAGCGATTAAAGGCAAAGAATTGCGCCTCAAGCAGCAGTATTTTTTCGTCTCCTGCTCCTTGCAAGACATGATGCGCCTGCACAAGAAACAAGGTGGTTCGCCTGAAGGTTTCGAGAAAAAATTCGCCGCGCAACTCAACGACACCCATCCCTCAGTTGCGGTTGCCGAACTCATGCGCCTACTGCTGGATGAGTACGCACTGCCTTGGGATCAGGCGTGGGACATTACGCACAACACCTTTGCCTACACCAATCACACCCTCTTGCCAGAGGCGCTAGAAACCTGGTCGGTGGACTTATTTCAACGCCTGCTACCGCGCCACTTGGAAATTATTTACGAAATCAACCAGCGTTTTCTCGACGAAGTGCGCCGCTGTTTTCTCAACGACGAACTGCGGCTGGCGCGTATGTCCTTGATTGACGAAGGCAATGGACGACGAGTGCGGATGGCAAACCTGGCTTGCGTGGGCAGTTTTGCTATCAACGGCGTAGCGAAGTTGCACACAGAACTGCTAAAAACCACCGTATTGAGCGATTTTTACCAACTCTGCCCAGAAAAATTCAGCAACAAAACCAACGGTGTCACCCCGCGCCGCTTTTTGGTCTTAAGCAATCCGCGCCTAGCAACCCTGCTCACCGACACCGTAGGCAACGGCTGGCAGCGCGATCTCATGCAGTTGCGCGGCTTAGAAACACACGCCACCGATGCCGCTTTTCAACAACGCTGGCAAGCCGTCAAACACGCCGCCAAACAGGATTTAGCCGACTGCATCCTAGAACGCACAGGCGTCTCTATTAACCCAGACAGCCTGTTTGACATACAAGCCAAGCGCATTCACGAGTACAAACGCCAACATCTCAACGTACTACACATCATTGCTTTATACGAATGGATAAAACAAAACCCAAACGCAGAAATCACTCCGCGCACCTTTGTTTTCGGTGGCAAAGCCGCGCCTGGCTACTACATGGCAAAACTCATCATCAAGCTGATTACCTCAGTCGGCATGATGATTAACAGCGACAAGCAAGTACAAGACAAATTGAAAGTCGTATTCATGCCCAATTTCAACGTCAAAAATAGCCAACGCGCCTATCCCGCCGCCGACTTATCTGAACAAATATCCACCGCAGGCAAAGAAGCGTCTGGTACCGGCAACATGAAATTTTCTATGAACGGTGCATTAACCATAGGCACACTAGATGGTGCAAACGTAGAAATCCGCGAAGAAGTAGGCGCAGAGAACTTCTTCTTATTTGGACTCACCGCCGAACAAGTTGAACAACGCAAACGCGAAGGCTACCACCCACGCCGCCACTATGAAGAAGATGCGCAATTGCGCGAAGCCATTAATTTAATTCAATCCGGTTTCTTCTCGCACGGCGATAGCAACTTGTTTCAACCCTTGATAGACAATCTATTGCAAAGCGATCCCTATCTCGTATTGGCAGATTTTCGCGCCTACGCCGATTGTCAGCAGCGCGTCGGGCAAGCCTATGCAGATCAAGCACATTGGACACAAATGGCGATTTTGAATGTAGCACGCATCGGCAAGTTTTCTTCCGACCGCGCCATTAAAGAATACTGCGATGAAATATGGAAAGCAAAACCCTGCGCAGTAGAAACTGATTGTCATTAACTTTCTCCACCGCCCGTTGCGAGCTGTTCTCGTGCGGGCAGTAGCCAAGTAGGGTAGGCAAAACGCCTTTTTGTTTTGCCAAATTATAAATGGTGAACTATGAGTTATGAATTGATTTATCGAAGGAAAATGCAAAAATGACAATTCACCATTCACCATTCTAATTTGCCTAAGCTGCGCTTTCCTGAGTTTTTTCTACGCGGCACGGTGGTCTTCGCGCTCTGCGCATTCTGCACGGAGTGCGAAATCACTCATGTGGTGCGGAGCGCTCGTGCGAGGATAACGCGCCCAAGCTACCAACGCCAGCGGTTCGCTTTTGCCTTTGACGCTGACTAGGCGAATCGCGGCGGTATCCGGTGCGCCGCGCAGATGCTGGTACAAACCGCACGATACCAGCACTTCCCCGGTAGCGGCATGGTCGCAAATGCGCTTCGCGGTGTTGACGGTATCGCCGATAATGTCGTAGCCGCGAACTTCGCGGCTGCCAAGCAGACCTTCCACCAGCGGCCCGCTGTGAATGCCGATGCCGGCGCCGAGTTGGTATTTTTCCAACAGGATTTGGATGGTTTCGCGCAAGCAGACTGCGGTGGCAATCGCAGCCTGCGCTGTGCCGAAGACGATCATCACTTCGTCGCCAGTATGTTTGACTTTGATCACCTGGGAAAACTCGGTGGCACGCGACCAGCACCTTTCCGCCGCCTCGAAATAGTCGTTTAGCATGTGAACCACCCGCTCTGGTGTTTCCGCCTCGCTCCAGGCGGTAAAACCGCGAATATCCATGAACAGCACGGTGCGTTCGCGGCGCTGCAAGGTCAGTGAAGACGGGTCTTGTACCGCGCTGTCCAGCAATTGCCGTCCTAACAGCCAGGTAGAATAGACATGTAATTGTTGACTGGTGGTGCGCAAGCGGGCGAGAAAGCTTTCCGCGTTCAAATCCGCCGCGCCTAACAGCAAGCCGATAAATATAGTAGGATTACTCAATAATTATATTTTTATAATTATTAAGCATATGATTTTATATATCTTTTATTTTAAATATTCAGTAATCCGACTATAACAGCGAGGAAACAATAAACAGATGACTGCGTTCGTCGAGCAGCGCAGAAGGCGCCATGCCGGGATTTTCCTGCAATAGACTTGTTGCGCCTATAAAATAAGAAAAATCAATGTCTTATAAAAAGTGCTTT
>DYPD01000085.1 GCA_020720115.1 Thiomargarita sp.
CACTTTTTATAAGACATTGATTTTTCTTGTTTTATAGGCGCAACAAGTCTATTATCCACATCCGCCAGTGCCGCGCCTAACTTCAAACCCACGCCCTCTGCTGGCGCAATGGCAAAGGCAAACAAGGCTTTTTTCCATTTTTCTGCGCGATTTGGCGGGCATTGACTGGCGAAAAATTCCAGGGATAAGTGAAAGCTGGCGCGTAAAATCGTGCGTTCTTGGCTTTCGCTGGGATCATCGGGCGGCAAATCCAATTGATAGCGGTGCAATTTTTCTAAAAATGCTGTGATGTCGGGATTTTTTGCCAAATACCCCGCCGCCAAATGCAGTGCCAGCGGCAAACCGCCCAACGCCTGCGCCAGTTGCCGCGCATCGTCTTGTGCCAGCGGCGGCGCGTCTAAAAATGCCAGTTCGCGCTGCAACTGCGTCATGCTGTCGGCTAAGTCAAAACTCGCCACGCTCACCCGCGCCCATTTTTCGTTGCGCCCCACCCCGCGCAAGCGTCCGCTGACCACCAATTTGCAACGCGGCAAGGCTTTGGCGATGCTGCCCGCGACTTGCGCCGCTGCCGGCGAATCGGCGTTTTCGATATGCAGCAAACCGCCTTGCGCCAACGCAGCGGGCAATTGCGCGACTTTGACTTGGAGTTGTTCTGCCAGCATAGCCAGATGCTCTTGCGCCGTCCCCGGCTGGCGCGGGTCAAGCGAGAGCTTGTAATAATGCGGATAGCGGGCGCTGTGTTGGCTGTGAAAATAATCCACCAGCCAGGATTTACCCACCCCCGCCATGCCTTCCACCATCGCCGTGACCGCCACCGGCATATCGCCTTGCAACGCGGTTTCCAGTTGCGCCAATTCACTTTCGCGCCCGACGAAAGTGGCGAGCAGGCGGGGGTTGGGGGCGAGGTCGATTTGCGCCAATAAGCGGGTGATGGCGGGTTGATTTTGCTGTTGCCGCAGTTGCTCGCGCAATTCATTGAAATGCGAACCAAAATGTTGCAGCAGGCGATTCAGCGCATCCTCATCTAAAGTGTTGATGGTGACGCTGGAGCCATCGCGCACCTCCTTAACCACGATGATGTGTTCGCCTTGTACCGAAATATCGGGTTTAAGCCACGCCATGCGGGTTGCCTTTAGCGGATTTTGACTTTGGAATCGTCTTTGATGTTTTCCGCGTGGACGTTCTGACCTTTGCGGTTTTTAATCTCCACTTCGCTCTTGCCCACGTCCTTGACCACCACGCTGTCACGCGAAGTCTTGTCGGTGCTAATTTCCAGCCCATTTTTCGACAGCGAAGCCGTCACCCGCTTTGCCAGGTAAATCGCCAAACCGATAACCAGCAAGCCGCCGATGCCCAAAATTGCGTAAACTGTATTGGTGTCCATGAGTTATCTCCTAAGTGCGTGGTGAGGGTTTTGGCGGATAGGCTAACGCTTAATCCGCCCTGGTATCTAGGGTTTGGTTTTTTTCAATTGTTCCGGTAATTGCGCGGCTAATGCGCCTATGCTGCCAGCGCCTAGGGTGAGCACTATGTCGCCGTCTTCTACTATTTCTAGCAGTTGGTCTAGCACTTGTGCGGGTTGTTCAATGAAGTGTACCCAGCCGCTTGGCGGGCGGCTTAAATCAAGGGGTTGGCTTTGTACGCGCTGGGCGCAGAGGGCGCGATAGAGGCTGGTGCCGTCGGCGCCGACTATCGGTGGTTCGCCGGCGGGGTAGACATCCAGTAATAGTAGATGTTCCAGTTGTCCGAGCAGGGCGACAAAATCGGCAAACAGGTCGCGGGTGCGGGTGTAACGGTGCGGCTGGAAGATGACGACTAGACGCCGAGTTGACCAGCCGGTGCGGATGGCTTCAATGGTGGCTTGCATTTCTCGCGGATGGTGTCCGTAATCGTCTATCAGGAGCACGCTGCCTTTGCGGGTTTGGATTTCGCCGAGCATTTGGAAGCGGCGCCCGATGCCTTGGAATTTGTGCAGTGCGCGGCAAATGGCAGTGTCTGAGACGCCGAGTTCTTGGGCGATGGCGATGGCGGCAAGGGCGTTGCTGACGTTGTGTTTGCCGGGCAGGTTTAGGCTGACTTCGAGCGGTGTTTCGCGGATGGTGCCTTGGATTTGGAAATGGGTCATGACGCCTTCTTGCCGAATGTGAGTGGCGTACAGGTCGGCTTCTGGGGTTAAGCCGTAAGTCAGTACGGGCTTGCTGAGTTCGGGGAGCAGTCCGCGCACTACTGGGTCGTCTAAACAGAGTACGGCTAAACCGTAAAACGGCAGTTGGGACAGAAAGGTGATGAAGGCGTCGCGCAGTTTGTTGAAGTCGCCGTCGTAGGTTTCTAGGTGGTCGGCGTCTATGTTGGTGACTATGGTCATGACGGGATGCAGGTGTAGGAAGGAGGCGTCGCTTTCGTCGGCTTCAGCCACTAGATAGTCGCCCGCGCCCAAGCAGGCGTTGCTGCCGACGCTGTTGAGGCGTCCGCCAATGACGAAGGTGGGTTCTAGTTTGCCTTCTGCCAGAATGCTGGCGCATAGGCTGGTGGTGGTGGTTTTGCCGTGTGTGCCGGCAATGGCGATGCCTTGGCGAAAGCGCATCAGTTCTGCCAACATTTCGGCGCGGCGCAAGATGGGGATGCGCTGTTCGCGGGCGGCGACTATTTCTGGGTTGCTGGCGGATACGGCGCTGGAGACTACCACGACATCGCAGCCAGCCACCTGTTGTGCGGCATGTCCGATAAAGAGGGTCACGCCTAAATCGCGCAGGCGGCACGTCATGCTGCTCTCATGAGCATCTGAACCGGAGACGTTGTAGCCTAAGTGGTGCATGACTTCGGCGATGCCGCCCATGCCAGCGCCGCCAATGCCGATGAAATGCAGACGCCGTACTTGTCCATGCCGGTTAACGATGAAGCTGTGTTTATTTTGATTCATGAAGCCTTATCCAAATGATTTTTAATTGAAAAACGACGTACAGAAGTTATTGATCGCAGAGTTTGCGGTCTGCTGTAGAAACGGCTTGGCTATGCGTTAAGTAGTCCAAGCCCCAAGCGCAGCCGCGTTCGCGGGCGCTGGCGAGGTCAAAATCCAGCGACCAGAGGCGCACGCTTTTGTCGGCGCTGGAGCTTGCCAGCAAGTGCCCGTCAGGGCTGAAGCCTAAGCCTAATATCAGGTCTTCGTGCTCTTGAAAACTTGCCAGTAAGCGTCCGTTGCGCTGCCACAGGTAAATGCTGCGATCCACGCCGGCGGTTGCTAACCATTGCCCGTCGGGACTAAAGCGTACTTGGGTTACTGCGCCCTGATGGGCGTTTAGGGTGCGCATCAGGGTGCCGGCAATGCTCCAAATTTGCACCCGCCCGTCATTGAGTCCAAGCGCAAATGAGCGACTGTCTGGGCTGATACTGAAATCGTTGCTACTGTCGTATTGCAAACCCAAGCCGTGCTGTTGGCGTTGTACTTGAGCGAGGTGTTGTCCTTGGCTGCCCCAGATGTCAATGTCACCTTGCCAAGTGCTGGAAAACAGCAATTTGCCATCGGGACTGAAGCGGATTTGCGTGTTGCTGTAGGTGGGATCGCTTAACGAATAGGCTTGACTGCCGTCTAAATGCAGCAAGCGAATCAAGCCGTCCCAGGGCGCTATTGCCAAGTATTGACCGCTGGGGCTGAAAGCGGCGGCATAACCAGCCAGTGTGTCCATTGCTTCGCCGTCACCGCGCCACACGCGCACCACGCCATCTAATCCAGAGGAAACCAGGACCGCGCCGTCAGGACTGAAGCTAATTTGACGAATTCCGGCGGCGTGTCCTGGTAGGGTTTGGCGCAAACGTCCTTGGCGATCCCAAAGGAATAACTCGCCGCGACTGTCAGCAGATACCAGATGAGCGCCATCGGGACTGAAACTCAGTGCAGTGATTGAACCTTCATGGGCGCGGCGTAAGGGATTACGGTGTTGCAGCGTAGCGTAACGCCGTCCACGGTTATCCCACAAAATCACTTCGCCTTCTTGACTGCCGGTTGCCAGCAACTGGCTATCGGGGCTAAAGGCTAGATGGGTAAAAGTCGGCTCATCCGCTTTGCCTGCATAGCTTTCGGCACCGCGCAATACAGTGTAACGCGCCGGTTCTACTCGCCACAGGTGTACCTGATTATCCAGCCCCGCCGAGGCGAGTTGATTGGGTTGCTGCGGATTAAAAGCTAAACTGAGCACCCCGCGCTGATGTCCGGGCAAGGTATTAATGAGTTGCAACGGCGGTGACTGGCTGGGACGAAAGCGCCAGATTTTAATCACTTTATCCAATCCGGCTGTGGTTATCCATTGCCCATCGGCGCTAAACGCCACGCCCCACACATAATCTTCATGCCGTTGTGCTTTGCTATGAGCGGGTAGCAGTTGTATGCCTTGAATGCGTTCGCCCGCTTCGCTGGGGAAGCGCAGCAATTGCCACACCCGCACACCGTCGCGCCCGACCGAGGCAACGTAGCGCCCATCAGGACTGAAGGCCGCGTTCAATACCCAGTCTTCATGTCCTCTCAAAACGCCCCGTTCTGTGCCATCTAACCCCCACAAACGCAGGCTTTTGTCATCGCTGACCGATAGCAGCAGTTGGCTATCTGGGCGAAACAACACCCGATGCACGGGTGCTGTGTGCCCGACCAGTTCGCGCACAAAATCGCCTTCCGCTGTCCATAAACGAATGCTGTGTTGATCGTCAGCAGACGCCAACCAGCGCCCGTCAGGGCTGAAACTGACGCTGTAAATAGTACCCTGATGTCCGTGCAAACTGCGTTGTAAGGTCGGGCAATCGGCTTCCGGCATCTGTGCGGCGCACTGTAGCGACCAGAGTTCAACCGCATAATCTGCTTCTTCTGGCGGCATTTGCCGGCGGCGCATGTTGACCGCTACCGCTAAAGTGCGCCCGTTGGGATGAAAAGCCGCGCTCCAAATCGGTAATTCATAGGTTTGTTGCTCGGCTTCGCGCACCGGCATTGGCGGACGATAGGCTTGGATGTGTTCTAAACGGGCGCGTAGCTGTCCGTGTGTGTCCCAAATCAGGGTTTCGCCGTCGTTGCCAGTGCTCGCAAGGCGCCTGCCGTCGGCGCTGTAGGCGATGCTCAACACCCGTCGGCGGTGTCCTTCCAAGCGATTAACCTCGATCATGCCTTGTAAGACATCTTGCAACGCCAGCAGCGCCGTGTGGCGTTCGTACTGCGGCAGTGTGTGCCCCTGCCAGGAATTGAGCAATTGGGCTTGTTGTAAGCCGACCAAGAGCGCGTCAAGCTGTTGATTAGAACGCCACAGGCGCTTGACTGTGAGGGTTTGTACCTGAACTTTGCCGCCAGTTTCCGCCCGCATCACCCAAGTGACAGCGGCAACGCAGAGTAGCGCAATCAAGCCCAGCATCCGGTAATCGCGGCGGCGCTGGTGGGCTAACACGCGCTTGAGTTCAGCTTCGCTGTAACGCCGCTGGCGTTGCTCGCTTTCGAGCTGCGCTTGCAGTTCTTCGCTTTGCTGGCGGCGGATGAAGGGCACCAAATAATCATGCACCAACTGGTAATAGGGGGCAGGATCGCCAGGCTGCACAAACACCAGCCGCGATTGCGTCAAAATCGCCAGCACTAAGTCTAAATCGTTGCTCTGTGCATTGAGGATTTCTGCCAATTCTGCACGGGTTTTCAGCGGGCGCGTGTTGTCTTCGTCAGTGAGCAGATAAAGCACCAAACTCGCCAGCCGTTCGTGCTCTGCGCCGCAATCTTGCACCACTGTTTGTACATAACGTTCAACCAGCGCCGTTTTGGGACCATGCGCACGATAGGCGTCTAAGGTGCGGAGGTTTTCGTGCTGCAACTGGTTGCCGACAATTTGTAGTTCAATTGGGCGCACACTGCCGCCTTCTTCGGCAAAATCATCCAGTAGCGCCTCAATCAAATCTGCTTCAAGTTGAAAAGGCGTATTGTGCGTCAAGCTCAGGATGACGGTTTTTGCCTGTTCGCGGGAGAAATTTCCCAGGTAATAAAGAATTTTTTTGTCGAGAATATTGTTGTTGACCGCCGGTAATTCGCTCAGACGCTCGTTGCATTCCAGCAAATGATGCAAGTAATCCTCGCGTAGCGCGAGAATCACTTTAACTTCAGGCAAATCCAAACACACTTGCAAAAATTCGTAAAAAATCTTGCGTTGCACGGGATTGGGACAAGCAAAAAAGAACTCTTCAAATTGCTCAAAAATCAGCACTACCAGGTAATTGCGGGCAGTAAATTGGCGCAATTGGCGGATAATCTGCGCAATCACCTGCTCGGCGGGTATTCGCGTGCTGCTGACTGGCGTTGGCACACGCAGAGGCTGTATATCCTGCAAAATTTGTAAAAGTTCTTTTGCCCAATCGGTGTAGACGGTTTGCAGCACTGGCAGTAGCGGACGCGCATGAACCCGTGTGCGGCGCAACGCCGACACCAAACCCGCTTGAATCAGCGAGCTTTTGCCCACGCCCGAAGGACCGTAAATCACCGTCAGGGGTTGATCGTCGCGTTCCATGCGTGCCAGGAGTTTTTGCACATCCTGATTACGCCCAGAAATATCAAAAGAACTTTCCCAGTTGACTCCTTCGCGCAATCGTCCAGCGCCATTAAATGCGCGTAAATCAAACTGCTGCTCCAGATCGTACTGATACAGCTTGACGCGAAACGCCGCCAGATAATCGTGCAATGCAAAATACACTTGGCGCTGCGTGCGCAACAGGCGCAAATACAGGTGCGCATCCGTGTGCGGCGCTAGGCGTTGCAAGCCATTGTGCAAATGTTGCAGAGCCAATTGCGGTTGCTTCGCCGCCAGCGCCTTGAGTAACTCAAACCAAGCTTGATCCCGTGCATCACACAAAGCCGCTGCTGCGGGCGTCGGCAACAGTGCCCGATTGCCGCGCCTGTACGCCACTTCTGCGGCTAACGCTTGCGCTTGCGCCAAACGCGGGGAAGGTTTTTTGTGCAATGCCGCCGCCGCGTTAGCAACCTGCTCCAACTGTTCCAGGAGATCGCTGTGTGCCCGTTGCGCCGCGCTGCTTTTGGCGCTGTTCAGGGCGGTGTCAGTTACGCTCAATTGCAACAATAGTAGTTGCCCTAAGCTATTGATAAATTTAGCGTATAAATCCTCGCGCTGGAGGTTTTGGAAATGCTGCAAAGCTTGCTGCATCGCCTGCACCGCCGCCCAAGCGGTTTCGCGCAAGCGCGGCTGATGCTGCGCGGCGATTTGCTGGTTGTATGCCAGCAAAATCAGGCACACTGCTTGGTTTAATTCGCTTGTGGGTTGCTGCCGCCAAACGGCAAGGCTGGCTTCGTAAGCCAATCGCGCCGTTTCGCTGCCCGCTTGGGCGTCACACGCACGCAGCAAATCCAGGCTGGCTTGCACGCTGGTGGGCAAAACCATGCCTCGCGTGCGTAAATCCTGCTGGGCGGTCTGCAATTCTTCCAGTTGGCTAGGATCATAACCAGGCGCTTGCGGCAAGCTGGGCAGCACTGCGTCGGGATCAAGCCATTCCGCCAGCAGCGTTGCCGCTTTTTGTTCAATAAAAGCTAAGAGTTGCGCATCATTCCAAGTAAATTCCACAGTCGTGCCCCAGCTTTCAAAATCCGGCGCAGTGCGAATCAGGCATTGCAACACCGAATCCGTAAGCCACAACACCAAAGGGCAAGGCAGCAAACGCGGAAATTCATCACGCAGTTGGTTGGTGGAAGCAAACAGCGTCTCTAAATCCTCAATTTGCTCTAAGCCAGTCACCAACAAGGCAGGCCAGGGGGCGTCGTCTGGGCTGGCGGTTTGTGCGGCTTGCAAGGTGGTAAGCAGGTTTTGCGTGTTCTCTGGCAAGGACAGCAGGCGCACGGACAGGCGCTCGTCAGCCATTAATTGTGTCAGCAGAGTTGCGCGTAGGGGACGGTAAGCACAGCGCACCAGCAATAAGGAAAATTGTCCAGTGGACAGGCGCAAAGCGCGTTGTAGCGTATTGATAGAGGAGGAAAACATGAGGCTTTTCATCTCAGTGGTGGCAGTTTTGCACGCTGCGCCACTGGTAGCGGCGCTCAAGACTCATCAGGGTAAATATGCGCATCTCCGGCGTGTAAAATGCCGTAGAACATGCCGTTGGGCACATCTGGGTAAGTATCATAATGATACAGCAGACATTTCTTTTGAATATCAGCAGCCATATCATTGATTAGATTAGAAATATGCGGATGTACGCCGGAGGGGTAAGGGCTGGTTTCGCAGTCCATGTAAATGCGGTTGGCGCGGTGGTAATGGGCTTCTAACTGCTTAGGAATCATGTGTTGGGTATCAGTGGGCATCAGCACGTTGTAGCCGCTGGAATGTTCCAGGTTGATGCCATAACTGGGCATTTCTTCAGAACTGGAGATGACGTGCATAGCGAAAATCGGCGTCATTTTCCAGCTATCGTTGCCGTCTTCAAACAGATGGCTGCTGGTGGTGCCGTCTTCTTGTTTGCCCACCAGGTGTAGATCAAAGTAGGTTTCGATGGTGACATCGGGCACGCCTTGCACTGTGTCCATGCCAGGTCCGACGGCGCGTTTTAGGGGTTCTAAGACCTTTTTGTGGACGAACAAGTCAGGTTTGCAACTGCCAGGCGGGACAGTCCAGATTTTTTGCTCTAAAAATAATTTGTCAGCGATAAATTGCTCACCTAACCATTGCTTTTTCGCTGGCGTGTAGAAGGGATTAAACAGCGTGGTTAATGCCATGTATTCCATGCCGCCAATGTGATCATTGTGCGGATGCGAAATATACACGCCGTCAATATGTGTTGAACTCAGTTGTAAGGCTTTCAGCGCATGACGGGCGTCGCCGCCAATATCCACCAGCAAGCGGTAAGGACGAGTCCCGCGCTTATTGAGCATATCGAACTCAATCAAGAAGTTAGATTGCCACTTAGGTAAATAATAGAGTTCACTTTGCTGTTGCAAATAGGCGCTGACAGCGTCCACATCAAGCTGGCTGGTATTCTGTTCTTGCAGTAAATGCGTGATAGCTTGCGCGGCTTTTTCGACTGGCAACGCCGCTGCGTAGACGCCGGTGGAAAAAGCGGCATTCACGCCAATAGCAGTGATTTTCATAATTGCGCCTGTATTGTGCCAAGCCCTGACTGAGCTAACCTCAGGTGTTGGCAAGTTTGATGAGTCATTCTGCAATAGCAGCTATATTAAGTTTCATCCAGCACCTTGTGAATAGCAGCCGGCAGGATTTTTCTCCGCATTAGGCTAGAGTAGCTAAGCCCTGCGTGTATGGCAATCTTGTCTCACCACCCGCCGGATTTACCGGCAAGACAAAATCTGTGTTCTTTGATCGGGTAAAACCTGGCAAAATAGCCTGAACTATACTCACACCTGCCAGAAACTGCATTTTTTGTTCTATCAAATTTGATGCAAATGATTGATTTTTAATCACTTAATCGGCATACCTGAGAGCAGTTTCAGGCGGGGCGCAGCATATCTTTCCTTTCGCAGTGTTTACGGAGGTGTTATGAGCCAACTCAAAATTTTTGCGGCGGATAATCCGCTTGAAGCTGAATTGCTGGTCAATTTTGCTGAGATTGCCGAGCGTCTAGCGGCACAGGGAATGCGCTTTGAACGCTGGGACGCCAGTCAGTCTTTGCATGAGGAGAGTTCACAAGCAGCGGTGATTGCCGCTTATCAAGCGGATGTAGATCGGCTCATGCGTGATAATGGCTTTCAGTCGGTAGATGTGATCAACATCTCACCAACACATCCAGAAAAAGATGCACTACGCGCCAAATTCCTCAATGAGCATATTCATGCAGAAGATGAAGTACGCTTTTTTGTGGATGGCTGCGGCTTGTTTTATGTTCATGCCGCTGATCAGGTGTTTGGTCTTTTGTGCGAAAAAGGCGACTTAATCAGCGTGCCAGCGGGCACGACTCACTGGTTTGACATGGGCGCACGTCCCTTTTTCAAATGTATTCGCCTGTTTACCAATCCTGAAGGTTGGGTGGCACAATTCACCGGTAGCGACATCGCCAGCCGTTTTCCTACACTGGATGAGTTTTAATGATCCGCGCTATTTTAACTGACATTGAAGGCACTACCACCTCCATTGCTTTTGTTCATGACATTTTATTTCCCTATGCCCGCCAGCATTTGTCTGCTTTTATACAAGAAAATCAGGATGATGAAAGCGTTCAACAATGGTTGGAAGTAGCGCGTGCAGAAAGCGGACAACCGGGTTTGAGTGTGCAAGACACCATTACCCTCTTGTTGCAGTGGATTGCCGAAGATCGCAAATCCACGCCGCTGAAAGCTTTGCAAGGAATGCTGTGGGAAAAAGGCTATCGAGAAGGCGCTTACCAAGGGCATCTGTACCCGGATGTGCCTGACTGTTTAAAACACTGGCAGCAGCTGGGTATTGCTTTGTATGTATTTTCTTCCGGCTCGGTCAAAGCGCAACAACTGCTGTTTGCGCACACCGCCTACGGGGACTTAACTCCGCTGTTTAAGGGTTATTTTGATACCACTACCGGTCCTAAGCAAAACCAAAATTCCTACCAGCTCATTGCCAAAGCCATTAATCAAGCGCCAACGGATGTGTTGTTTTTGTCTGATATAAGCGCAGAACTCAATGCTGCATTGGCTGCCGGAATGCAAACCTGCCGTTTAGTGCGCGAAGGCGCAATGGAAAAAAACTGCGGACATCCGCAAGTGCGTTCTTTTGCCGATATAGGGGTAAACCCTGACAGTTTAATTCAAACTTTCAGCGACTCCAGCGTGCTAGAATAAAAACGGCTTGGTTGTTATTCAAGCATATAAAACTCAAGGAGGCTCTATGTCCTACGATAAAATTCAGGTGCCGGCGGAAGGCAAAGCCATCACCGCCAATCCTGATTTCAGCTTAAATGTGCCGGATAATCCCATCATTCCTTTTATTGAAGGCGATGGTATCGGCATTGATGTCACACCGGTCATGCGCCGGGTAGTAGATGCAGCCGTAAAACAAGCCTATGCGGGCAAACGTCGCATTGCTTGGATGGAAATTTATGCGGGCGAAAAAGCCGGAAAACTCTACGGCAATAATCAATGGTTGCCGGAAGAAAGCTTGGATGCCATGCGCAAATATGTGGTCAGCATCAAGGGTCCGCTGACCACGCCAGTGGGCGGCGGCATTCGTTCGCTGAATGTGGCGATTCGCCAAGAAATGGACTTGTACGCCTGTGTGCGCCCAATTCGTTATTTTCCGGGCACGCCTTCGCCACTGCAAGATTCCACTTCTACCGATATGGTGATTTTCCGTGAGAACACCGAAGACATATACGCCGGTATTGAATGGGAAGCCATGTCTGATGCGGCAAAAAAAGTCATTAATTTCTTGCAAAAAGAAATGGGCGTGACACAGATTCGCTTCCCTGGCACTTCGGGTATCGGTATCAAGCCCGTATCCCGCGAAGGCTCAGAACGCCTGATCCGCAAAGCCATTCAATACGCCATTGACAATGATCGTAGCTCTGTGACTTTGGTACACAAGGGCAACATCATGAAATTCACCGAAGGGGCTTTTCGTTCCTGGGGTTATGAATTAGCGAAATCTCGCTTTGGCGCGAAAGAACTCGACGGCGGTCCCTGGTGTGTGCTGAAAAATCCCAATAACGGCAAAGACATCATTGTCAAAGACGTGATTGCGGATAACTTCTTACAGCAAATTCTGTTGCGTCCGCGTGAGTACGATGTGATTGCCACACTCAATCTGAATGGTGATTACATTTCTGACGCGCTGGCAGCGCAGGTCGGAGGAATTGGCATCGCGCCAGGCGCTAACATCGCTGACGCCACCGCCGTGTTTGAAGCCACGCATGGCACAGCACCTAAGTATGCGGGTAAAAACCGCGTCAATCCTGGCTCCATCATCTTGTCAGCAGAAATGATGTTGCGCTACATGGGTTGGGTCGAAGCCGCAGACAAGGTGTTGCACGGGGTTGCGGGCGCAATTGCAGCTAAAACAGTGACTTACGACTTGGCGCGAGTGCGTGCGGGCATAGGTGCGCAAGTGCAAACAACCGACGAAACCAGCAAAGCCGAAAAAGTTGCTAAAGAAGTAGAACAATTGATTCCGGGTGCAACCCTGGTCAGTTGCTCAGGTTTTGGTGACGCCGTAATCGAGCACATGGGCGCGTAGTTTTGTTCCCATTGCCTTGAGCATTAAAACTGCCCGTTTTGCAACAACAGGCAGTCTTAATGTTTTTAACTCAAATAGTTTACAACTGATATTCCTAGCCAAAAAATTGTCGCTCTACTGCTGGAGAATAACGCCATGCAAACCAGTATATACTTGAAATCTTTAGCACTTTTCTGTGGGCTTTCGTTAAACCTCGCCGCTCAAGCCGCCACACCGCCGCCGCCTTGGATTGCTTCGGTTCATGGCGAAAACCTAGCCTTTACGCGCTCCACCTGTGTAGAGCGCGCCGCTTCTGCTTTGCAGCGCCAAGGCTTTGCGCGGGTTACGCAGCAGGGCGAAAAAGTCTTCGCCGCGTTGCAAGAGGGCAAAAACTATGGCTACAAAGCCATTGTCAACTGTTTTCCCACTTATAACCTGGTCACTGTCACTGTAGTGGCTGAGCGTAGCGGCGGCTTGCAAAAAGCCCAGTCCATACTCGCCACACTGCGCACCTTTGCGCAAGCTACTGGGGCAGGTGCAAGCGCCGCTGTCGGCGTAGAAGAAATGACCGGTTTCCCCGATTGTAGCGACGGTCCCACCCTGTTGCGCTGTCTTAACAGCATTCCCAACGCTTCGTTGGATTTAGCCGCCGAATATTTACGCAAACGCTAGAGTCATCATGCGCCTCCCAGAACTTTTATCCCCAGCGGGCACGCTCAAAAGTATGCACTATGCGCTCGCCTATGGCGCGGATGCGGTCTATGCCGGACAGCCGCGCTACAGTTTGCGGGTGCGCAATAACGACTTCAACCGCCTAGAAAACTTAGCAGCAGGCATTCAAACCGCCCACGCCCTGGGCAAAAAGTTTTTTGTTACGGTCAATATTTCGCCGCACAACGCTAAACTCAAAACCTTTTTGGACGACATCACGCCAGTCGCCGCGCTTGCGCCCGACGCTTTCATCATGGCGGACCCCGGTTTAATCATGCTGGTGCGCGAACAGTGGGCAGAGTTGCCGATTCATTTGTCCGTACAAGCCAACACCGTTAATTCTGCAACGGTAAAATTCTGGAAAAACATAGGCTTAACCCGCATTATTCTGTCCCGCGAGCTGTCGCTGGAAGAAATCGAAGAAATCCGCCAAGCCTGTCCTGACATTGAACTTGAAGTCTTTGTACATGGGGCTTTGTGCATCGCCTATTCCGGTCGCTGCCTGCTGTCTGGCTACATGAGTCACCGCGATTCTAATCAGGGCGCTTGCACCAACACCTGCCGCTGGAAATACCAAACCCACCCCGCCCAAGAGGACGCCACGGGCGAAATTCAAAGCATTCCCGCCGCACCGCAACAGTGGCAACCCGCAGACAATCAGCCGCAACTGGGCGAAGGTGCGCCAGTCGAAGGCGTGTTTTTGTTGGAAGAGGAAACCCGTCCTGGTGAATTGCTTCCGGCATTTGAAGATGAACACGGCACTTACATCTTAAATTCCAAAGACTTACGCGCCATACAACATGTCCAAAAACTGGTGGACATCGGCATAGATTGCCTAAAAATCGAAGGGCGCACCAAATCGCACTTTTATGTCGCCCGCACCACCCAAGTCTACCGCAAAGCCATTGACGATGCGGTGGCGGGCAAACCCTTTGACCGCGCCCTGCTCACAGAATTGGACAGCCTTGCCAGTCGCGGCTACACCGAAGGCTTTTTCCGCCGCCATGTGCATGATGAATATCAAAATTATGTGCGCGGCAACTCAGTTGCCGAACGCCAACAATTTGTCGGCGAAATCCTCGCCTACGACGCCGACGCAGCACTGGCGCTGATTGACGTGAAAAATCACTTCGAGCGCGGCGATCAACTCGAACTCATGCTGCCGCAAGGCAACCAGATTTTTACCCTAGACACCTTGCTCGACCAAGATCGCCAGCCGCTGGACGTGGCGAAAGGCTCAGGGCATCAAGTCTGGCTCAAGCTCCCAACGCCCCCCAGCGATCCATTACGCGGTTTATTGATGCGCTTTTTATAAGCCAAATCAATGCAATCCATTCCATTCATTCAAACTGCATTCCCACGCAGAGCCTGGGAACGAGGGATAATCTGATGTTTAGTTTCCACTGGATTTACTTTGGACTCCTGCTCCCGTTGCCGCTGCTGGTATGGTGGTTTTTTCCTATCGCTCCCGACAAAAACGCACCGCTGGACGAAGACAGTCAAACCGCACTCCTGCATCCCGCCTTGCAGCGTTTAGAAAAAGCCTTTAGCGGGCATTACAAGGTTGCTGCCAGTGGATATTGGCTGTCTTTAAGCCTCTTAAGTCTGCTGTGGATCATGCTGGTGCTGACGCTTATGCAGCCACAATGGTTGCGCCCGCACACCGAAGTCAAAACACGCGGCTACGATCTGATGCTGGCAGTGGATTTATCCCGCTCCATGCTGGCGCTAGACTTTACTGTACAAGGACAGCGCGTCAACCGCCTGCAAGTGGTCAAAGGCGTGGTTGGACGCTTCATTAGTCAACGCCAAGGCGACCGCATCGGTTTGATTGTGTTTGGCGACAGCGCCTATTTACAGTCCCCGCTGACCCTTGATGGCGAAGCCGTGCGCAAAATGCTGGACAACGCTGCACCGCGCATTGCCGGTGATGGCACTTCTATTGGCGATGCGGTGGGTTTAGCGGTAAAAAAACTGCGCGAACGCCCCGCCAGTTCACGCATTTTGATTTTGCTCACCGACGGCGAAAACACCGCCGGCAGCCTACCGCCAGAACAAGCCGCGCAGCTTGCTGCCCAATACCAGATTCGCATTTACACCATCGGCGTTGGCAGCTATGGCGAAGTGCCCTTTCCCGACGAAGCCACTGGGCGCATCACCATGGAAGAAATGAGTCTGGATGAAAACCTATTGAAAAAAGTTGCCGAACAAACCGGCGGCGCTTATTTCCGCGCCACCGACGCTCAGGCACTAGAGCAAATTTATGAAGAAATCAACCAATTAGAAAAGACCGAAGCAGAAAGTCGCACGGTTTTGATTCCCGAACCCCTATTCCGCATCCCCCTCGGAGTGGCACTCCTGACTTTGCTGGCGTTAGCTTGGTTAGCCAATCGGCGCGGTGGCTACTTGTGCTGAGCAAAGTCGCAGCACTTGAGCTTGTAAAGACGTCCGCTGTCCACACAGCGGCGTTACAAAAAACCTCATGACACATACAGCATGTGTACACCGAGCAGCAGTAAAAAGCCTGCAAAATAATACTTTAGGCGTTGTGCGGGGAGTTCATGCGCGAGTGCTGCGCCGAAGGGGGCGCTGAATAGACTAAAAAACCCGATACCAAAGACGCCGGGTAAATAAATATAGCCACTGCTGCCGCTGGGTAAGCCGCTGGCGCTACCGCCAAGCCACCAAAAGCTTAAGCTACCCGCAATGGCAATGGGAATGCCGCAAGCAGCAGCAGTACCTATAGCTTGCGACATGGATAAACGGCAACTGAGTAGAAAGGGGGCGGTCAGGGTGCCACCGCCGACACCGACAACGGAAGAAACCATGCCGATACCGACACCCGCCGAAAAAATGCTAAAGCCCCCCAGCAGACGGGGCGAGGTGAAGCGCCTATTCAGCAGCATGAACAGCGCAAGGCTGATTTCAAAGAGTGCAAACAGATCACTGAGCCAAGCGGCAGAGAGGATTTTAGCAAAGCCAGCACCGAGTCCAGCCCCCAGCATTAAACCAGGCGAGAGCTGGCGCACTTTCTGCCAAATGACAGCGCCATGCTGCTGATGCGACCAGGTAGAAATGACACTGGTAAAGAGAATGATTGCCAGCGAGGTGCCGACAGATAAATGCACTATGAGTTCAGGCATTATCTGTTGTTGTTGGAACAAAAACACCAGCAAGGGCACGATCAGTAATCCCCCGCCGACACCAAACAAACCCGCAAAAAAGCCAACGCCAAGCCCAGCCAAACAGTAAAGAAGAAGTTGAATCATGCGCACATGATAGACGTCTTATAGACAGGCGGCTAATTGAAAACTTCAATTATGCCCCCGTTGAATGTTAATTGTGGCGCTGTTGCGCCCGTTATGCAGCGGCTAAATGCCCGCGTTGCAAATACTCATGCGAACGCATTTCTTGCAGACGGCTCACAGTGCGCAGAAACTCAAAAGCGAGGCGCTCACCTTGATACAGTTGTTCAGGCGCAACGGCGGCGGAAATAATCAACTTCACGTTGCGGTCATAAAACTCATCTACCAATTCAATCAAGCGCCGAGCAAAATCATCATCTTCTGCATACAGTTGCGGCACATGACTCAGTAAAACCGTGTTGAAACAAGCGGCTAATTCGATGTAATCATTCACTGCACGCGGAATATTGCACAGCACACGAAAATCCAACCACACCACACCCTCACCACAATACAGCGTCGGAATACTGCGTCCATTAATGTCTAACACCGCACCCGCCTCCCCCGCATTCGGCGATAAATGCGCAAAGTGCGCAGCTAAAGCCTGCTCTGCTTGTGTATTCAGCGGATGGTAATAAACCGGCGCTTGCTCCAAAGCGCGTAAGCGGTAATCCTGCTGAGCATCCAAATGCAGCACATCCAAATGCTGTTTAAGCAAAGCAATCGCAGGCAAAAATCGCTCACGCTGCAAGCCATCGCGGTAAAGCGCGTCGGGCGGGCTGTTAGAAGTTGCCAGCAACACCACCTGAGCCGCAAACAGAGCTTGCAACAAACCACTGAGCAACATGGCGTCCGTGATGTCACTGACCTGAAACTCATCCAAACAGAGCACGCGGGTCGTGCGGGCTAAATCCTGCGCGATTTTAGTCAGCGGATCGCGCTGCAAAGGCATAGCTTGCAAAGCCCTATGAGTATCGCGCATAAAATGATGAAAATGCACACGGCGTTTTTCAGCAAAAGGCAAACAGGCATAAAAATTATCTACCAAATAGGTTTTACCGCGCCCAACGCCGCCCCACAAATACACACCGCGCAGCAGCGGCAGGCACTGGTGCGGCAGCCAAAATTGCCACCAAGTGCGTGAACTTGGTGCTTGCAACAAGGCATCAAATAAACCCTGAATCTGCGCCACTGCTCGCGCTTGCGCGGCATCGGCGACAAACCCAGGTTTTTGTAAATCTGCTTGATAACGTGCTTGCGGAGTTGGCATCAGGTTCATCGCATTCAAATTGAAGTGTCGTCATTGCTCATTTTGCTAGTTTACCCGTTCCGCGCTCTGTGCGTAATTACTCGTTTCCAAGTGGCGCTTGGAAACGAGGCAACCGCCATCACCCGACACCAACCAATAACAGCATTATATAGACTTGTCCATGCTAATAACTTTAGGAGTTACGCAGCAGCCCTGTCAAGGTGAGTAATTTACTGTAAAATAAGTCCTATTTTTATAATCA
>DYPD01000086.1 GCA_020720115.1 Thiomargarita sp.
CATATGATTTTATATATCTTTTATTTTAAAGATTCAGTAATCCGACTATACAACAAAACTTTGCGTATCCTGCTCTTGTGCAACATAGAGCTTGGCTTGTGCAGTTTGCTGTAAAATGCGTTGAATTACATAGCGAGAACGACTGGGCGGAGCGGAGCGTCTTGCATACTCACAGATGCTTATAAAATGCGCAATTGCTCAAGAATTTTCTCTGGCGAAACCTCATCATCAATCAAATGTCTGAGTTTGCTGATACGATCCATGCCGCTGATTAAGAACTCACAATAGGGTGCAGCATTGCGCCGCACACAAGCGGTTTCCACACACCCCAGGCTTTGCCCGCCAGATACTTTTTCAAAAAAGCCACGCAACATACCCGCAATCATGGCATCCACCCGATCATCCACATTATTTAACGCATCGGCAAATAAACTGTGGGTCATACGCACGCGGATAATACCAAAAGGCGCATCTTGCAAATGAATTTTGGCTTTACCCCAGCCGTGCATCGAAAAGTAAGTTTCTAATACATGCAAATAGTCGCTGGCGGGCAAGCTTTCCAGATTCTTTTGCGACACTGCTTGAATCTCTTTAATCAAAGATTCAAACATATGCTTACCCCACAAATAGCCGCTGTTTTCCAGGATCAATTTCCAAGCATCCCCCGCTTCATAATGCAAAGCTTCATAAATCCCACGCACAATGTCGGAGGATAAATAAATCACCCGCACCCCAGCACTGTTAATTGCAGTACCTTCACGCAAGTCAAATTGATGATAGGTTTCGCTGAATAAGCGCGAAAAGATTTCTGCGTCAAGTTGAGGAGATGTCGGGGTATTCATCATGTAAGTCTCTACAAACAAGGATACACTTAAAGCTTATCCTGTTTATCTGAATTTGATTAAAAAATCATTGATTTGCATTGCAAAAACGCAGTATCAATCCCCCGCCAGCACTTCAATTGCCTGCTGCAAATAAGGCGCAATCAGTTCATAGGAAGGTGGTGATAAGGTACGCTGATATTGTTGTTTAAGCCGTGTATAGGTATCAAAAATTGAACGTTGATGGAGTTTGTATTCTTCTAGTTTAGTATTAGCAGCGTTCGCCCCTAAATTAAAATTCACTTTAGGCTTATGGGTTTGCTCTGGAAATTCAAAGGATTGCAAAATGGTTTTAAGCCAAAGTAAAAGTTTATCATCAAACCATTGTGGATCGCTCATCAACATTGCTAAGGTTGCATAAGCACTCACATAACGAACATCCCGCGAACATTTACCTGTTGCTATGACGTGACGTTCTTCAAACGGGTAGAGCGCGAAGATTTCTTTAATCACGGTTTGCACAATGACAGTTTCCACCGCTTTGATTTCGCGGGCAGCGGTAGCGCGAGGCAATTCGCCGGGCAACACGCGGTAATATTCATCCAATTCCTGTTCGGTTAATTGGCGACTTTCAGCGGCTTTGAAAATTGCCGCTAATGCGGGATGTTTCCTGAAATTTTTCGATGCGTTAGACATAGCGTTTTGCACTTCAGTTCATTCAGAGGAATTGACGCCCTGCCAAGGCAGGTTGGAGAAAAACTCACGGCTGCTAAGCGTTTGTGGATCAGCGGCGGCGGGCGGCTCGGCTAGTGGCGTTTGCGTAGCGGCAGTGGCTTGAGCTGTCCGCAAGGCTTGCTGAGTAGCGGCAAGGATGGGATTCACGCCTCCCAGCGGCGCAGCAGCAGCCAACTGCGCGGCTTGTGGCAGGCTTTGTCCGGCAGGCACATGAATGCGGCTATCTGCCTCGCTGTCTGGCGCAATGAAAAAGGCGCTTCCATTTGCATCAATAACTGGCTCAGCAATAGGCGCCACAACTGCCTCTTGTGCGAGGCTATCCATGACTGCGTTGATTTCATCTTCATCGTCTATATCTGCTTCAACCGTTTCCACGATGAGTGTGTCAACTTTTGGTTCAATGCGGCTGGTAAGAACCACAGCAGCGGGTGCAGAAGTGGCTGGTGCGGTGTCGGTTTCTGCAAAGAGATCATCTAGTTCGGCGTCGCCAAAATCAAATAAGCCGTCTTCTGAATCCGGCATTCCGGGCAAACCCAGTAAATCTTCTGCATCGCCATCGTCTAGCAAGGTTTCTGGCAAGAGCGCATCTTCCCCTGCCAAGCCTTGTTGCAGTCGTCCTAGCGTGGTTTGCCAAGCTAACGCACCTTGCCAGGGGCTGAGTAAGGGCTGCGCTTGTTGTAGGCGTTCAGCCGCTTGCTGCCACTGATAGATCGGTATGATGCGCGGCATGAACAGGGCTTGCGTCAATCGTGCGGCGGCGTTTTTGAATTGGGTTGCAGGCGCATGAATTTCTTCTCCAAACAGCGCCCGATCCGCCAATGGCACTGAAAGGCTATTTAAATAGCGTTTGAAATGAACACTGAGCGCCGTATTGAAATTTTCCATTGCGCTGTCCTCTTAGCCTATATCAAAGTTGTGGAGGATTTCTGTTGCACTAGCGCCCTCTTGTCGCCAGAACTCAGCTGCATTTACTTGTTTTTGATCGCCGATTAAGAACTTGCACACATCATTGCCCATTGAATAACATTGCACTTCAATGCACTCGCGTTCTTTGCGTTCATAAAAAGAAAAGACGCCGGCAAAGAGTCCCGCGTAAATATGGCAGACTGGTTTGCCAACGATTTTCATAGAATGCGCGACGGCTGAATTGCGGATTTCTACCACCGTTAAACCACGCTTGACGAAATTCAAATCCAATGTCCAACCGCCAAAACCTTCAATGGTGAGCGGCCACCACCAGGATTCAAACACAAAGCGTTTATTCATTTGCCAAATATCCAGCTTACCGCCACCAAATTCTTGGCGCATCCGCTGGTTAAAGCGTTTCATATCCTGTTCGCCCCAGGCTTGACCGCATTTATACATCAACAGATTGCTGATATTGGCGCCCACTTCTTCTTCTACGCCTAAATGCAAACCATTGATAAAGCTTTCTGTCACTTTCGCGGCGCGTTGCCCGTCACGCATATAAATCGCACCCTGATCTACTTCGCGGCGGAAAAATTCATCTGGATGGTAGTAATTATGGTAGCCCTTAAAGCCACCGTCTGCGGGATTAATTGGCATACGTCAGTCCACTTTGAGTTCAGAGAAATTAAAGTCCACGTCTTTCAATTCCATGATTGCCGAGCGCGTAATGATTTTATCCGCTTGAATTAAAGTCCGTCCATCTACCGGATGCAAAATCGGCACTTTGGTACGCTTGCCTATCAAACTTTCCAGATCGGAAAAAGACTCTATATAAAGCCCATCGGGCAGGGCTACTTCGATGTCTTCGCCAACGACATGCGCCTGACACGCCAAACGACTGTTGGGTTGAGCACTGGTGAGCAGGCTTAAGGTCTTTTTTTCCCGCTCCGTCATGGGCGTTAGACAATGCGGATTGCGCGTCACATACACATGGCAAGTTGCGCATAAACCCCGCCCGCCGCACAGCATCATAACCTCAACCTTATTCATCAGAAGCGCATCAAGCAGACGATCTTGAGTGCGAACGGCGACTTCATTTTGAGTTTGGCGGAAATGAATAGATTTCATTTAGTAAAGGGCTAAGGTTAGCTTGATTTTTCTAAACTGCAACAGGCTATTGCAGGTGGGTTATGGATATAGCGCAACGACAGCAGCGAGGAAATGGATTTATCATAACAGATAGAATCGCTGGGCTAACAGTTTTTAAACGCCGCTGTTGCTTGATCGAAGCGCCAACAGCGCCGCGCCATAAGCAGCTTCTGTGTGCCGCGCCGCCAACAGCGGAACCCCCAAACAAGCTTGGCGAATCTGTTGCCAGGCGGGATTTTGCGCCCCGCCGCCGGTGGTGCGCACCGCATTGAGCGGCGGCGCACCTAGCTCACGCAGCCGTGCATAGCCTTGCTGTTCAATCTGTGCCAAACCTTCCAAAATACCCTGAAAAAATTTCAGCGGATCGCTAGGACGCGGGGTTAAACGCGGCGCTAACTGCGGATCAGCCAGCGGGAAACGCTCACCGACCGCAGGCAAGGGGTAATAATTCAATCCGGTGGGGCGTGTTGGCTGCAAATGCGGCGTCATGGTTGCCAATTGCGCGGGGCTAAAATGCTGCAACAATACCGCAGCGCCACTATTAGAAGCCCCGCCAACCAGCCAGCGCTGTCCTAAAGGCTGGCTATAAATGCCGTATTCGGGCGCGTCCAAGGGGTGTGTGCTGAGTATTTTCAGCACCAGCGTAGACCCCAGGGCGGTTACCGCATCGCCAATCTGCTCTGCGCCGGTGGCTAAAAAAGCTGCGGTGCTGTCGGTAGTGCCCGTCACTATTTGCGTGTTGACAGGGAAACCCCAACGTTTTGCCAAGGGCGTTTGCAGGTCGGCATAAGGAGTCCCAGGTGGCAACACTCGCGGCAACAAATAGTGTGGAAAATCCAAGTCTTGCAACCAATTTGCCCAAGCACCTTGGGCAGCATCATAGCCCAGTTTCAGGCAATTATTTGCGTCGCTGACGCCGTAGCAGCCGCCTAATTTGTTGCTGATCCAATCCGCCTGATGCAAGGCATAACGCGCTTGCGGATAGCGTTGCGACAAGCACAGCAATTTTGCCAAGCTGCTGCTGGCGCTACGCGCAGCGCTCTGTGGCGGCGCAAGGTGTTGAATATGCAGCGCTTCCGCTTGACAACTGGCATCCTGGTAAAGCAACGCCTTACCCAGCGGCTCACCCTGCGCATCAGTCAACAACAGCGTGGCGGAAGTGCCGTCTACAGCGATAGCCTGCACCTGTGCGGCAGGAATTTGTTTGCTGAGTTGATCCAGCACCGCACAGGCGGCTTCCCACCACAAATGCGCATCTTGCTGTACCGAATTGTCGTGCGTTTCCGGTGCTGGCAAGCTAACACGCGCCTCAGCCTGCACCTGTGCTTGCGCATCCAGCGCAATCGCACGGCAGCCAGAAGTGCCTAAATCAATGCCGATGAACAAAGACATTTTACAACTCGCCGTATCAGAACAAGCAACCTAAAGCGGTCCATTTTTAAGCTACCCCTAACGCTTAATCCGCACCAAACTATCCAATACCCCATCTAGCCCGCCAAATACGGTCAAATTACCAATGCGCTCGGTGACTTTTTCCAGGGTTTCCAACTCCTTCAAACGCAACAAAGTCGGATTTTCATCCATCAATTTTGCTGTGTTCAATAAAGAACGGGTAGCGGCAGTTTCTTCTCGACGCCGAATCACATTGGCTTGAGCGATTTTTTCCGCAGACACCACTTGATTCAAAATATCTTTCATGTCGCCTGGCAAAATGACATCTTTCACCCCCAAGCTCACCACTTCCACACCATAGCGCCCCAAATCTGCACACACTGGCTTAAACAGCTCAGCATCCAGCGCCGCCTTATCGCCCAGCAATTCATCTAGCGTGCGCGTCGCCACCACTTGGCGCAAGGCAAACTGCAACGTCCGATACAAGTAAGCAACATACTCCCCCAACTGGCTACGCGCTGTCACCGCATCCGCCACGCGATAATTCGCACTCAAATTAATGCGCAAACTCACCTTATCTTTAGTAAGAATTTCCTGTCCTTGCACTTCAATACTCTGCATACGCAAATCAATGCTTTCCAAGCGAATGCTGTGATGAAACATCCAAAAAGCATGAATCCCTGGCAGCAATGTATCCTGCAACTCGCCCTCCACATACAACAAACCCACTTGCTGCGCTGCAACCTCGGCAATCTGCACATAATTCATCAGTGTGCGAAATTGAGGTTTTTGCTGATTAAAACGTAAATAAGTTGCTAGTTTTTTCTCAATACGAAAATCCTTGCTGATGTCGAGCAGCGTCACTTGCATAGTCACCGCATCCCGCCAATAGAGCACCCGTGAATCAGGCAACAAAACCTGCTGCAAATGATTGTTTTTGTATACCAATCCAATTTGCTCCGCAGTAGTTTCAACAATCTGAAAATGCTGCTGAAAAAGTGCTTCTTGCTGTCGCAACCAAATATCCAATTGCGGGTTAGAAAACTCAGGATTGGTTAAATCCTGTTTAATCACCCGATGTTTATCCTGCGGGTCCCAAAAACGATACACACCTGCACCGAGAATATTCACCAGGGAGCCT
Organism: Thiomargarita sp.; assembly: GCA_020720115.1. GTDB lineage: Bacteria > Pseudomonadota > Gammaproteobacteria > Beggiatoales > Beggiatoaceae > BB31. Next base: position 6,148 of record DYPD01000086.1, read on the forward strand.
TCTTTTAGATGAATGCCACGTTCATGTTCTGCAATTACAATGCGCTTAAAACCTAACATCAAACCTCTCCTTGTAATTTATTTTTCAATGTTTGTCAGCTTCTAGGTAGCCACTACAGAAAAAATATTTGATTTGCAGAATAAACCTAACATAGTTTGCAAAATCCGTTAGGTTTTAGAAATGATTGAATTTTACAACTTATATATTTTGGCTATACCCTAACTGGGCTTAACATGATTCAAGCAAAAACCCTGAGTTTTTATATTGAAAACAGGTTCGCCCACGTTTGAACACGGGCAATGAATGTAGTCTTTCGGGGAACTAGAATCAAGCAACAGCAGTGGCAATTCCTTATGCCATTACTGCTTCCTTCCACACTACTGAATGCTTAAAACCAAGGTGCCGGAAAACTTTAAATCACCGCACAAGGCGTTCAACCGCTGTGGCGTTACGCTACTTGCTTGCTAACAACACAAACTAAAACAGCGCAAAACCACTGGGCTACCTTGAGTTGTCCTGATGAAGGACTAATGAAATGGAATTTCCGCAAGCGGAGTCCATTTCCGAGGAGAAAAGAAGAGGATTTGAACCTCCAACGGACTGTTGATAAGACAGTTGCTCTACCTTTGAGCTATCCTTTCAAGGTTGAAAGAAGAGGACTTGAACCTCCAACCAACTGGCTCTGCCAGTTGCTCTACCTATTGAGCTATCTTCCATTTACCAAAGGCTACTGATTCGGTACACGCCGTGCTATTGCTGCGTAAGCGTGCCAGGCAGGCTTTTGAACCTGCTCCGCAGAACCAGAATAAGCACTTTGATGCTGTTTTGCGGGCATAAAAAACCCGCCATTAAAACTCGACTTAAAACGCAAACCAGCGATTACCTAGACCTTACAGTGAAACACAGAGCAAAAATAGGTCAATTGTAAAATTGGATTATTGCTAAAACCTGACAGTTTTTGTAAGCCTGTCAGGTTTTTATGCTGCAAAAATCCTATAGGTTTGCTCTAGGCAGTGGTTAAAGGACAGCTAACCACCTTGTGTCCATACAATTAATAGCCACCTTTGCGCCGACTTTCGGGTAAACCTGCAATGCGCCCCCCCTGTTTTGACGGGTCTTTAGGAAACAACTCATACAAAGTTTTATTCTCTAGGCTCTTATCATCCCAGGCTTTCTGCATAGCTTTCAGAATAGTACGGGTATTGGGTTGGTTACCACGATTGTTAATAAACTCATCGCGCAGATAATTAATCAAATCCCAATGTTTAGCGGTTAAAGTCAATTCATCTTGCGCGGCGATTTGTTCTGCAACCGCTGCATTCCAATCTTCTATATTGAGCAAGTAACCATTCGCATCAGCTTCAATGGTTTTTCCTTCAACTTCATAGTGCATAGTCTCAACTCCTGGTTTTAGGGTGTTAGGGATTAATAAAAGGTTTCATGAGGTGGATGTTACTGAACGAATGCCTTTATGCGGAATAAATAATCCGCAACCGATTTTGCGTCCTGCGCCAAGTCCCTGTTGTTGCAATAAAAGCGCATCTTCAAAACCCAGATCAGCCAACATCAGGCTGCGGGTAAACAAAGTTTGCACCGGCGTTTGTAGTGCGTGGCTACGCCCAGGCATCGCTTTGCGGCAGTGAATATTCAGTTTTTTCAAGTTATTAAGCACAGTTTGTAAAAATACTTCTTCGCTATGCTGCGGCTCACAAAGCACATGGCGGGCAAACAAAACCTCAGTTTTTTGCAGCGGTTTCTCGCTGGCTTGACCGATTTTAAGCGAGTATCCGCCAACATCCAAGGTTTTGCCGCATAAAGCCTGTGCTGCTGCGCTGTAACTGCGTGGCAAGCGCAAGGTCAAGCGGGTACGGCGCGACAAGTGCAATAGGCTATCAGGCGCTTCTGGGCGCTGCCAACCATTGCCAGATTCGGCGCCGTGAATCAAATGCAGTCCGGCTGATTCAACTTCGGCAAACCAGGGCAAAGCCTGTTGAATGGCAGTGGATAAGGCATACGCATGATCTAAAGGCAGGGTTTTGCACTCAATGCCAAAATTGAGATCAATGATGGTCTCCGCTAGAGCTATTTGTTCTTCTTGTTCGTCTTCTTCCCAAAGCATAGGTTTTCTCGCTTATTGATCAGGAATCTTCATGCGCAATTCATCGCGGTCAAACCACCAGTCATCTTGTATTAGAACTTCTAAAACTAAACTCAAACGTCCCAAGAAGTAACTCGGTGTATCTAATTGCAGGCGTTGAATCCAGGCATCAAATTGTGCTTGGGTTTCTATGTTGCTGTGGCGCCGCGCTACTTTGCCGAGCAATTGATTGGTAAAAAATTGCAATTTATCGCGGGATTTTCCTTCAGCGCGTAAATCTACGATATAGCAAGCAGTTGCGGCGGCGACTGCGGCGCCATCGGAATCGCTGGGAGTTTCTTCAACAATGTGATCGAGCAGAGCAACGCTGAGTTCTGGATCAATGGGAAAAGTTACTGCTAACCACACTCCCTGTCCTAAAGCAGCGAGAGCGCCGGGCAGTTCAGATAGAAATAAGATGTCGAAGGCTTCTACTGCCAGTTCCCATTGTTCAGCAAAGAGGAACACTTTAACTGCTGCTGCGGCATTTTCCCAAGCTTCTTGTTTAAGCTCTGCACCCACTTGTGCATGGGCTATTTGCAATAGCAACTGTGCTCTTTCTAGGGAGGTCGCTTGGGCGGCAAGCTGTTCTAGTTGTTTTTGTAGCTCTAAAGCCTGTGCTTGAAAAATGGCTTTAGATTGATGTTCATCGGCAAATTCTGCGCTGAAGGCGGGTTGTTCTTCTTTAAGAAATTTCATATTAATAAAAGCTCGCTTCTAAACGATCTTCCCAGTTATCTGGGGTGTCTTTGAAGGGGGGCTTAATGTCCATACGAAAAAAGCGATAGTTGCGTTTATGTTGTTCAATTAAGTCTTGTAACTCTGCAAATGAATTTAGCTCATGGTATTGAATGAGTAATTCGCTTAAATACAAAGTGTCGTCTTGTTTGCTCATAATTCATTCCAGGTGTGTTTTATGCGGTCAAAATAACGTGCTCGATACAATAATCGCTGGTGTGCGTTGTCTGCACCATTGGCAAAGCCGCTACGATTGTGTAGCACATTATTGCAAATCACCCCTTCGTTGGGGTTTAAACGATAACGAAATATGTAGGCGGAATTAGATTGAAACAAGCGGGTTAAGAAATCCAGTGCTTCTTGTACGAGTGGGTCGGGTTTCCAGAGGATGTTGCGTGCGCGTGCGGTGTAGCGCATGTGTAACGCGCCGCTGGCGGTGATGGAAAATACCGGTCCGCTTTGTGTGGGGCGGATTTCTACGCCGTTTTCCTGATTGGCAGGAATGGTCATGACTTCTGGCTGCATCAGGGCTTCCACCCAGGCGGGATTTTTTTCGCGCAGGAGTAAATAGGCCATTTCGTGATCTAGGTAGGCGTTTTCACCGCCTTCGCCGGCGTTGCGCACGCAATGCAAAATAATTGCTTGGACTTGTTCTTCGGGCTTGTTGTAGTAACCGTCAGTGTGCCAATTGATGGGGCGGTCGCTGTAGGGAATGTAATCTTGTGAGCGCCCGCCTTCAGACACTTGCAAGGCGGCAATGCCGTCGGGATCGGCGCAGAGGTTGTGGTCTAAACGGCACAAACCGAATTGCTCGCCGAGGGCTTTGACGGCGGCTTTATCCAACGGGCGGGCGGCGCGGTACAGTGCCATGTTGGTTTTGCGGCACAGGCGCACAATCTGCGCGTGTTCGTCTGCGGAGAGCTGTTGCGCGTCTGCGATTTCCACGCAAAGTTCTTCAATGCGGGTAGGATACTCTTGTAATTTGGCTTCGCGCCACTGCGCATAGGCGGCGTCGTTGCGGGTTAAAAAAGGACTGTTGGCGGGGATGGACATGGAATAACCTAAAGCGGCTAGAAAAAATCAAAGAATGTCAACTTAAATGAGGCTAAATCGCTGGGCTTCAAGCCCGTTGAGGCTTTTGCTGGTTTAGGCAGACAAAACGGGTAGTCCCATTTGTCCGCATTTTTGACCGGCAAGGCGACAAGCGGCGAGCACAATCTCGGGCGGCTTTTTGCCTTGCAAATGTCCATGAATGATGGCGGCATTAAAGGTGTCACCAGCGCCCAAGGTATCCACCCATTGCGCGGGCGGATAAGCGGGCACATGTAGCACTGTGGTTTGTTGCGGCGAACGGGCATAAGCGCCCTGATCGCCCCACGCGCAGTAGAGCTGTGCTTGGGGTGCGAGCGGGGCTATGGCACACAACAAATCTGCCGCAGTGCGGTAGCCCTGATGCTCGGCAAAATGGCGGGAGAACAGCAAGACATCGGGCAATGCGAACAAGGATTCAATGGCGGCGCGGGGTTTTTCAATTTCCAACGAAACGGGCAGTGAGGGGTGACGTTCCTTTACCAGTTCCAACATGCGCCGCACGTTTGGCACATTGCGCCCCTCAAAATGTATCCAAGCAAAAGCGTTTAGGTCTATGTGCTGGAAATCGCTCAGGCTCAGCTCTGGCAAATCCCGATAATGCACTATGGTGCGTGAGCCGTTGCGCTGGTTGAGACAAACGTAGGAAGTCGGAGATTTGCCTAGCCCTAACTTCCGGCTGTAGCCTAGGTCTATGCCTGCGTGTTGCAAGGCGTTACAAATGCGCTGCCCGTCTGCTTCGTCTGCCCAAGTGCCCGCCCAATAGCATTGATGCACGCCCGCCAGCACAGTTAAGGTATTGGCAACATTGCCACCTAAACAAACGCGCTGCGCAACAGCGCGAATTTCGGCATCTTCAGTTGGATAACCGGCAACTGTGTTAATAATATCGAGCGTGGCGTTCCCAACGCCTAAAATACACGCCATCAGAGCAACTATTTATTCAAGCGCCTTCGCTATTTTTGGCACGCGCCGCTTTATCCGTGTGTAGCAGATCAGCTAATTTAGATAAAGCAGCTTCTTTCAGCGTTTCGCTGGTAGAAACAGAAGATGCGGTAGGATGCGGTGTTTCAGCTTGATGGGTTTTCGCATTGAGGATAATGACCATTTCAGCTTCACCTACCATAATATTTTTTGGCAAGGTCACAGAAATAACGCGGGATTCTGGGATAAGCACAGTTTTATGTATAATCTCCATGAGTGTTTGCCTTTGCTTTCAAGTGGAGGAACGCGCCTTTGGGTTGCGGCGCCTATTTAAGGTGTTTGTGGTTTGGTGTCTATGGCTCAGTTTAGCTGAGTGCAATCTATACAGCACAGCGCGGATTGTCGCTATGCCTTTTAGCAGTGTCAAGTTTTTCCCGCTTCTCTCGGTAAGGAACTTAAGAAAATGCCAAACGATGCAGTCATTATTGCTAACAACCTCAAGCAATTACTAGAAACTCGGCAATGTCCGCATTGCTATCTGGAAGGCGCAGATTTAAGCGGCGCAGATTTACAAGGGGTTATGCTAGAGAGCGGTCATCTGGAATTGGTCAATTTACAGGGCGCTAACCTGCGCGGCGCCAATTTAGAATGGGCGAATCTGGAAGAAGCCAATTTACAGGAAGCCGATTTACAGGGCGCTAATTTAGTGGATGCCAGCCTCATTGAAGCCAACCTGCAAGGCGCTAATTTACGCGGTGCCAACCTTGAAGGTGCTTTGTTAGAAGCAGCCAGCCTGCGCGGCGCAGATTTAACTGGCGCCAATCTGGATGGCGCACAATTTCGTAGTGCCGACTTAAGCGGGGCAATCCTGGTGCAAGCCTCGTTAAAACGCGCTCGGCTCAAGCGCACCAAATTATTTGGCGCAAACTTATCCCAAGCCAATTTGCTGCGTTGCAATCTCACCCGCGCCAAATTACAAGACGCAGATTTATCCGAGGCGATCTTAAAACGCGCAGAACTTTACAAAGCCAAGCTGGATAATGCCTGCTTGCGCGGCGCGGATTTGCAGGGAGCAAACCTAAAACGGGCGATACTGCGTAAAGCAAACCTGTGCGGGGCGAACCTGGATCAAACCATCTTAGACGGGGCAGATTTTGAAGGAGCAGAACTCGACGCGCCGCCGGTGTAGATAGCGCACTCGCAGCGCACCGCCGCAAGCCTCACAGCTCGCCAGAAACACCCGCTTCAATAATGGCTTCCATGTCATCATGCACTTGAATTGCCAGCTTTTCTAGTTCTACTGGCAACTGAATAGCGGTGATAAAGATATTCAAATTCATTGTCACCAGCCACCCCTGCCCTTGCTGATCTTCAATTAAACCAATGCGGCAGGGCATATAGGCAAGAAAATTAATATCAAAATTCAACATTTTCTTCGCCACCTTAGCATCGCAGAACTGAAAAATCTCGGTACGGCGAATATTCTCCAAGCCCAAGGCTTCATATTCTTTCCATAAAGGCTGATGTGCTACAAACTTGATATTCAGCATATTCGCTTTCAGCTTCATAGACTCGACCGCCGCGTCCATACTCACACCAGGCTGAAGCGGCACTGTAATGACAGTTTCCGCCATATTGATAAGGATTTCGTCATTTTCCTTAACCAAACCCCTCCCCTCAGCCAATTCAGCCGACAACGCATAACCAGAGAGCGCCAAGTTAAACAAAACACCCGTCAACAAAACAGCCCAAAAAGATTTTTTCATTGTATTGAACTCCTGATTTCAAGTGGTGGTTGCGCCTGTGAGCCGAAAAACCGCGACCGCCGGTTTTTTTCAGGCATTTTTTGTGTTTAAAGGAAAATTCTAGGCGGCTTTCTGTTCTTGCACAAGATTTTCACGCCAAAGCCTACGCCACCTCAAAAATCATTCCAGTTTAAGTAGAACGGATGAGGGCAATGAAGCTGATATAATTAATTCCCACCACCATAACATTGTTGCTGGGAATTGGTTAAGCTGATGCCCAGGGAAACGGAAAAACCAGAACTCCCCGCTCGTTGCGTTATAATATCCCATTCCCAGCCACCGCAGTCTTGTCCATGAACAATCAACAAGAACCCGCCAACAACCGCGAAGAAATTGCGCAACGGCTGAATGCCTTGCTGCCAGCCCAACGTTAGGAACGGTAGCCCCCGCAGATGCGCTAAACAGTGGCGGAGCGCATTTTCACTCGTTTTTAAGCCCTTGGATGGACGCACCAGGCGGATTTTTATGCTCAATTCTAAAGATGTTCGCAAACCACGCAGCCCGCGTTCACACCGTGCCGGGACGCGGGGCGCACGTCCGACGCCTGCGACTGCGGCGGTGATTCAGCCGCCGTCGCCGCCGTCGCGCCAGGGACCGATGCAAGCTTGGTTCATGCACCATTTGTATGTGCTGTTTTCCAGTTTGGGGCAACTGAGTCGTCAACCCTTGCCGACTTTGTTGACGGCTTCGGTGATCGGTATTGCGCTGGCATTGCCGGCGGGTTTGTATTTGTTGTTGGAAAATGCCCAGCAAATTAGCCAGCATTGGGATGGTTCGGTACAGATGTCGTTGTTTTTGAAAACGGAGGTGGAGGATGCGCAGGCGCAGCAATTGGCGGATGAATTGCGCGGGCATACAGGGATTGCAACAGTGGAACTGATCACTCGTGCGCAGGCGTTGGAGGAATATCGGCGTTTGTCGGGGTTTAGCGATGCGCTCAGTGCGTTGGATGATAATCCGCTGCCTGCTGTGCTGGTGGTGACGCCAAAGCAGAGCGATCCTCAGTCTAGTCAAGCGGTGCTGGAGCAGTTGAGTCAATTGCCTGCGGTGGATATTGCGCAGTTTGATATGCGTTGGCTAAAACGCTTGTTTGCGATTATGGATATGGTGCGGCGCGGGATTTTGATTTTGAGCAGTTTGCTGGCGCTGGCGGTGCTGTTGGTGATTGGTAATACGATTCGTTTGGCGATTCATAATCGCCGCGAAGAGATTGAAATTACTCGGTTATTTGGTGCAACTGATGCGTTTATTCGGCGTCCTTTTTTGTACGCGGGCATTTGGTATGGGCTGTTTGGCAGTCTGCTGGCGTGGGTGTTGGTGAAAATCGCTTTTGCGCAATTGCAAACGCCAGTGCAAACGCTGACGCGCTTGTATCACAGCGATTATAGCCTGGTGACTTTGAGCCTGAACGATAGTCTGCTGTTGCTGCTGGCGGGTGCGGGGTTGGGGCTGGCGGGCGCGTGGCTGGCGGTGGGGCAACATTTACAAGCCATTCGTCCGCGTTAGGCGCGAAGGTTTTTATGTCGCAGACAACAATAGCCACTCAGTATTGGCATCGCTTAGACGATGGGCGGGTGCAGTGCGATCTGTGCCCGCGTGCTTGCCAACTCAAAGCCGGACAGCAGGGTTTGTGCTTTGTTCGCGCTCATCAGGATAACGCGCTGGTGTTGACCAGCTACGGACGCTCTAGCGGTTTTTGTGTTGATCCTATTGAGAAAAAGCCGCTAAATCATTTTTTCCCAGGGACGCCCGTGCTGTCGTTTGGCACTGCGGGTTGTAATCTGACGTGTAAGTTTTGCCAAAATTGGGATATGAGCAAGTCACGGCAAATGGATACTTTAGCCCACAGCGCCACGCCGCAGGCGATTGCTGATGCCGCTGTGCAACTTGGCTGTCGTAGCGTCGCTTACACCTACAATGATCCGGTGATTTTTCATGAGTACGCCATTGACGTGGCGCAAGCCTGTGCTGCTCAGGGTATTCATTCAGTGGCTGTTACTGCGGGTTATGTGTGTGAGCGCCCGCGTGCAGAATTTTTCCGCTACATGCAGGCGGCAAATGTGGATTTGAAAGCCTTTAGCGAGGCTTTTTATGTCAAGCTGACTGGCGGGCATTTGCAGCCAGTGCTGGATACACTGTTGTATTTGCGGCAGGAAACCCAAGTTTGGCTAGAATTAACCACGCTGTTGATTCCGGGCGAAAACGACTCAGATGCCGAATTGCACGCCATGACGCAATGGGTCGTAGAGCATCTGGGCGCGGATGTGTCAATGCACTTCACGGCTTTTCATCCTGATTGGAAATTGCTTGACAAGCCACGCACGCCACCCGCAACCTTAAGCCGCGCTCGACAAATTGCCCAGCAAAACGGCGTGCGCTATGCCTACACGGGCAACGTGCAGGATCGTAGTGGCAGCAGCACCTATTGTCATCAATGCGGCATGTTGCTGATTGAGCGCGAGTGGTTCGTGCTGGGCGCTTGGCACTTAGACGCGCAAGGTCGCTGCTTAAGCTGCGGCGCGCGATGCGCGGGTCACTTTGCTGCCCAGCCTGGCAACTGGGGCGCACAGCCTTTGCCCGTGCGCTTATCAGATTGGCACAAACCCTTCTAAATCAACAAGATTCTTTATCATGAAACATTGGCTAAAACTCCCCCTCGTCATCTGGCAAAACCGCCAGCGCACCCGCACACTGCCGCGCTACTTGACTTACATAGTGACCTTTGCCTGCAATGCACGTTGTGTCATGTGCGATTCTTGGAAAAAACCAGCGGAAGGGGATTTAACCTTGGCGGAAATTGCGCAGATTTTTCCGCAATTGCCGCGCATGGATGCGGTGCGCTTATCCGGCGGCGAGCCGTTTGTACGCAACGATTTTGCTGAGTTAGCCGAATTAACCCTAAAACATTTACAACCCAAGCTGTTGCACATTACCACCAACGGTTTTTTGCCCAAGCGCGTGATTGATTTTTGCGAAACCCGCGATAAAAAAGTGCCGCTCCAATTGCTGATTTCTGTTGATGGTATGGAAGACAAGCACAATGAAATTCGCGGGCACAAAAACGCTTGGAAAATGGTCAACCACACGCTAGAAGCCCTCGCCCCGCGCCGCAAAGCCTTGAATCTATCGCTGGCGGTGAATCAAACCCTGACCGATCCCAGCAGTATTGCGCACTACCGCGCTCTGCGTGAGCATTTGCGCGAACTCAAGGTGCATAATCAAGTGGTGCTCGCCTATGAAGACAGCGCCACTTACAACAGTAGCCAGGACACTCTTGTGCTCGCCCCCGAAGCGGGTAGCTATCCGCTGTTTGACAAAAGCTGGCAAGCCGAGCATCTGGAAGAGCTGTTTAGCGAATTACGTCAAGACATTGCCACTTATCCGCTGGCAGAGCGGATTGCCAAAAGCTATTACTTGCAAGGCATTGCCAATCGCTTGCTGCACCAGCGGGCGCATCCGAATCCGCCCTGTGTAGCACTCAACGCCCACCTGCGCCTGTTTCCCGACGGCACTGTGCCAACCTGTCAATTTAACAGCCAGCCAGCGGGTAATCTGCGCACCCAGTCCTTTAACGACCTTTGGTTTAGCGAGCAAGCTCAGCGCCAGCGCGATTGGGTGAATCGTTGCCCTGGGTGTTGGGCAGAATGCGAAGTCTTGCCCAGTGCGCTCTATACGGGCGATTTGCTGGTCAAACAGAAACAACCGCTGCAAGCTGCCGCTTAAAAAAACGCATCTTTAATACAGCAAGCGCAGTTTAGAGTGGGATGCACCCTTGTATCTTACCCCCCATGATGTTTTAGCTATCATCATATGGAAACCAGAGAAACTGCACCCTACGCGAGCTACACCCCGCCTGTTAGAACACGCATAGACACGAACCGCCCCAAACAACCGCGCACAGCAACGTCTAGCAGCAACCAATGATTCGTTTATAATCTTGCCATTCCCCCTCATCAGGACATGTTCTCATGGCAAAGAAAAGCAAACACCCCAAACACTCTAAAATTCCCAAAGCTACACAACAACCTCAAACGCCTCATCAAACCGTCCCACCGTTTCATCTTCGCTTTGAACACGCCGATCAACTACTACAAACAGGGCAACTCAAACATGCCGAACACGCTTACCGCGAACTTTTAGCCATCAATCCCACTTACCTACCAGCATGGAAGGGTTTAGGACTCAGCCTTTTCCACCAAGGACAACTCCACGAAGCCATCCACCATATCGAACACGCCGCCGCGCTTGCCCCTGACGACAGCAACTATCCTATAATTCTCATGGGCTTATACGGTATGGCAGGTGACCATGCTCAAGCTGAACACACAGCACACGCCGTAATACAGGCGCACCCCCAATTTGCAGGTGCTTACGATACACTCGGCGTTTCACTACACTCGCAAAAACGCTATGCAGAAGCCATTGAAGCCTTCTATCACTGCTTACACCTTATGCCAACAACCACAGCAGAACTTCACTACAATCTCGGTGTAGCACTACATGAAGAAGATCGCTTTGAAGAAGCAATGCACCATTTGCATCAAGCAATTA
>DYPD01000087.1 GCA_020720115.1 Thiomargarita sp.
TTCTTCTAAAATCAGGTTCATGCCATTGAATGTGGTTGCTATTTCTTCTGCAATAGACTTGTTGCGCTTAAAAATCAATTAGTTAGACAAATAAAAGCTCCATATCCCCGCGCAAACGCCAAGCAATTTATCATAAAAATCAATAGCATGTATTCTTAGCCTATTTGAAAGGATTTGGTATCTTTTCATACCACTAAGACTGTTCTCTACCATAATTCTTTCTGATGCAAGGTTTTTATTAAATTGTTTTTCCTCTTCAGATAGGGAATGATTTTTGGTTTTTTTATAAGGAAGCCCTAACCCGTAAGGCGGATAAGGCGCGTCTTTTCTTGCACTGAGCCTGTCGAAGTGTGCGCCGCCATCCGCCATTTCTGAACTTCCGAATGTCGCATACTTCGACACTTCGACAAGCTCAGTGCATTGCAAGCTCAGCACAAGTGACGCTATCGCTTATGCGACCTACGCGGGCTTTGATGAGGGAGGCGGTGGTTTTTTTGCGGGGCATGGTTAGTTTGCTTCTCTGCTGTGAATAAGTTCTGCGATTTCCGCCGCGATTTCTTCGACTGTATGAGTTGCTGTGCTACGCGCAACTTTATCAGCTAATGATGGGCTATACTCATTTACTTGTTTCTTTGTTACATTGTGCCAAACAGGTAACAATATTTGCTCTCCGGTATTTTGCCTTGTAACAAGTCCATCTAGCTCGTAGTTAGTCCATCCTTTCTTGAAAAACATTTCTGATAGGACAATAACGCCAAATCGGCTTGTTGCTACGCCTTTATCTATTTTACGTCTAAGACTGTCCCCTATTTTTAATTCAAATTCATCATACCAAACTTTCAAATTAGTATTTTGTAGAGCTATAGCAAGCGGTCTTACTACTTCGTCTTTGTCTTCAGAAGCGTGTGAAATAAATACATCGTATTCTCTATAATCATCTTCTGCTGGTATGCCCGGCTCATGACTGCCTTGGAATAAGCTTGGTACAGATGATAATGGAGCCTCCCTAAAAGCCGGTAAAACGCCAGGAAGCACACGAACAGATGCACTAACCTTTCCTGGATAACCGCCAGTATCCACGGTCACATACCAATGTCCTGCATGTGGTATTTTTAGCCTGACGGGTGAGCGTGTGACGTGTCCGCCATAGTATTTGTGCTGTCTGCCGTTTTTGTAGCTTTGAAAGTTTGAGCTATCCATAAGCCTGACATTTGCGGCGCTCCCTGATAGCGTTACTTCAACTATCTCACCGCCTTTTCTAGTACCAAGATCGTTCTGTATAAATTTCATAGCTGAGTTTTCTCGTGACTGTCTGAGTCATGTGCATCAAAACTAGAATCAATATATCTTTCTATTTGTTGTACTGCTTTTCCTTCAGGTAATCTTTGCTTTATTCTATCTATAATTAGTTTATTGTCACCATAGCTTCTTGACCATAATAAGAAAAGCACAAGACTCGATATAAATGTAACTGAGCATATGATTACAAATATATAAAATGTTCTATCAGATGCTATAGGTGTTGTAAGTAACACAACCAGAAAAGATACAAAGATTGATGCAAGTGTTAGGCTAAATGTGAGATACAGAGATGATGGGCTGCCTCTTTCTAGCGCATCAAGCTCGTCTTGACTGACTGAATAGACTACTAATGTTTCTATACCTGCATATATTATTGTAGGGCTGATAGGTGAAGTAGTTGATTCTTTCATAATATAGTTTCCTCTTCAAAGTCTGTTATCTTAAAATGATAAAAAATCTCTTGTATTTCTGGAGGTATCTTCTTCTTTTTTAAGGTTTCAGTGTACAAATTTGAATACTTAAATCCAGAATGCACAGCCATGCTTGCACCATTCCCAAGAATGATGTTATCGCTAAAGTCAGATTTAATGTCATTCCAAGTGTAAATATCGTAATCCATATCATTTATCCTCTTGATAAGATAGAAACCCTTCCAATTCCTTTTTCTAATTTCTAGTTTCCCAGCGTCGCTTTGGAACTTATGTTTTGCCAGCGTCACTGGCTGTAAAGACCGCAACGCGGTCAAGGTGGCATTCCCAAGTGGCACTTGGGAACGAGTTAAAATTTCATAGCTGATTTACCAGTGCTTACGGCTTAGGCGGTCCGACACGCTCCCATTTTCGTCCCTTTTCTTGCGTTGGTGGTAACTTAGGGTCTCTTGGTTCAATCGTAACTTGCCGCTCATTCGGTACTTTGCCGCCTTTCGAGCCGCGTTCAACGTATTCTCCAGGTTTATTAGGCTTTTCGCCTGGTTTCTGCAAATTGCTCATAATGATTACTCCTCATGTAGCCTTGTAGGGTGTGCAACATCCTTTCGTTGCACACCTACTACTACGCGGGCTATTCAGCCGTTTCTTCTACGCCTTCTCCTAATTCCACGATCCGTTCAATGCTGACCAGTAGTTCTTCTTCGCTGAGATGAATCAGCGTTACGCCTTGGGTGTTGCGTCCGACGATGGATACGCCGGTGGCGGGGGTGCGTACCAGTGTGCCGCGATTGGTGATGAGCATTACGTCGTCGTCTTCGCTCACTAAGACAGCGCCGACGACTTGTCCGTTGCGCTCGGTGGTGCGTACCGCGATTACGCCTTTGCCGCCGCGATGTTTGGCGGGGTAGTCGGCGACGCGGGTGCGGTTGCCAAAGCCGTTGGCAGTGGCGGTGAGGATGGTGTCGGCTTGGTGTACGATGAGGAGTGCAATCAGTTTGGCATCGTCGCTTAGGTTCATGCCGCGTACGCCGCGGGCGTTGCGTCCCATGGAGCGTACGTCGGCTTCGTTGAAGCGCATGGCTTTGCCGTCGCTGGCAAATAAGAGTACGTCTTGTTGTCCGTCGGTGAGGGCGACGTTGATGAGTTGGTCGCCGTCGGCTAGGTCGAGGGCGATGATGCCGCCGTTACGCGGGCGTGAGAATTCGGTCAGTGGGGTTTTTTTCACTGTGCCTTGTGCCGTTGCCATGAACACAAATTTGTCTTCTGCGTAGTCGCGCACGGGTAGGATGGCGTTGATGCGCTCGCCGTCTTCCAAGGGCAACAGGTTGACCAGTGGTTTGCCACGGGCGTTGCGGCCGGCTTGTGGTAGTTCGTAGACTTTGAGCCAGTACACCCGCCCGCGACTGGAGAAGCATAAAATGGTGTCGTGGGTGTTGGCAATGAGGAGTTTGTCAATGAAGTCTTCGTCTTTGATTTGTGTCGCGCTTTTGCCTTTGCCGCCGCGTTTTTGGGCTTGGTAGGTGTCGAGCGATTGGGCTTTGGCGTAGCCTTCGTGTGATAGGGTGACGACCATGTCTTCTTCGGTGATGAGGTCTTCTAGGCTTAGGTCTTGTTGGTTGATTTGGATTTCTGTGCGTCGCTCGTCTTGGTATTTGTCGCGGATTTCGAGGAGTTCGTCGCGGATGACTTGCATTAGGCGGTCGGGGTCGCTGAGGATTCGCAGTAGTTCTGCAATGGTGTCCAGTAAGCCTTTGTATTCTTCAAAGATTTTGTCTTTTTCTAAGCCAGTCAGACGATGCAAACGCAAATCTAAAATGGCTTGTGCTTGAGTTTCTGATAGGCGATAACCGCCCTCAACCAGCCCAAATTCGGCGGGTAAATCGCTGGGGCGGGCTTGACTAATCGCTCCCTGAGCTTGTCGAAGGGGCGAAGTCGAAGCGTCGGTGCGCTGTAGAAACTCTTGTACAATTTTTCCGTTCCACAGGGTGTCTAGTAAGCCCGCTTTTGCCTCCGACGGGCTGGGCGCGGCTTTGATCAGTGCGATAATCGGGTCAATGTTTGCCAGTGCGACTGCCAGCCCTTCTAAAATATGCGCCCGTGCGCGGGCTTTGCGCAGTTCAAACAGGGTGCGGCGTGTCACGACTTCGCGGCGGTGGCGAATGAAGGCTTCGATAATTTGCTTGAGGTTGAGCAAGCGCGGCTGTCCGTCGAGCAACGTCACCATGTTGATGCCGAACACGGATTGCATGGACGTGTGTTGGTAGAGGTTGTTCAGCACCACGTCAGGGATTTCGCCGCGCCGCAACTCAATCACCATGCGCATCCCGTCTTTGTCGGATTCGTCGCGCAGTTCGGTAATGCCTTCGATTTTCTTTTCTTTCACCAGTTCGGCGATTTTTTCCACTAAACGCGCTTTGTTGACTTGATAGGGCAGTTCGGTGACGATGATTTTTTGCTTGCTGCCTTCTTCGCCTTCAATGTGGGTGCGAGCGCGTAAATAAATGCGCCCGCGTCCAGTTTGGTAAGCCTCGCGGATGCCGCGTGCGCCGTTGATAATTGCGGCAGTGGGGAAATCGGGACCAGGAATATGTCGCATTAAGTCTTCAATGCTGGCGGCGGGGTTGTCCACCAGTTCAACGCAAGCGTTGATCACTTCGCGCAAATTGTGCGGCGGGATGTTGGTTGCCATACCCACCGCAATGCCGCTTGAGCCGTTGACTAATAAATTCGGCGAGCGCGTGGGAAATACTGAAGGTTCATGCTCGGTTTCGTCATAGTTTGGCGTGAAATCAACGGTTTCTTTGTCCAAATCCGCCAGCAATTCGTGCGCAATTTTCGCCATGCGTATCTCGGTATAGCGCATTGCCGCAGGGGCGTCGCCATCCACCGAGTTATGCACAAACACGCCTGCCGCCAACAGAAAGTTATGATGTTCGTCAACCGTGATGTCGTAAGTATCTACGCGCTCAGTTAAGTGGCGAAGGTGGGTGATGCGGTGGTTGTAGTTGCGTCCAGCGTCCAGCAAAGCTTCAAAACTATCAAAATAATTCAACGCTTTGGACAGGTTAGGAATCCAATTTTGCCGACGTTGCGCATCATAAAATTCAGGGGTCATCGGATGTTCAGGGAAGGTGCGCAACAATTGATGCACATAGCCCGCAATCTTTTGCCGCATTACTCTGGTTTGATAATGAGCCTCTTGCCATTTTTGTTTTAACGCAATTTGTGAACGCGCACTCATTTGCGCAATCATGTCAGGTTTGTCTTGCAACCGCCGCCGATTACTGGCTTGTACTCCTGTTTTTTGGGCTTGGACAAACTCAGGATTTTGCCGCTGACGCGCAATTTTCTCGCTGTGTAATTGACGATTTTGCGGGTTTTCCCAGGTTTTTTGCGCCATTTTGGAAAAGTGATCGGGCGCAAATTTGGCGCGGTATTCTGCATTTTCCCAAAGTTTTTGTGCATTTTGGCTGATTTTTTCTCGTATTTCGGGTGCAGATAAGGCTTGCACAATCGCGGCGGTAATCGCTACACGTTGTTTCTCATTAGCCCACATCGTCTTGCTTTTTTCCGAAATAATTTGCGCAACTCGCGCTTGCTCAGCCTGACTGAGTGGTGTTTTTTCCAGTCCACGCAGAGCTTCACGCATTTTCACTTGATATTCAGGGTCTTGCCATAAAGCTTTCATGCGTTCAGAAATGGCTTGAGCGGCTTCTGGATGCTGCGCGAAATACTGTTTCATTTTGCGTGAAACACGCTGTCCATTTGCTTTGCGAAATTCAGGCGATTGGTTTTGCTTAATGAAATGCGCTCGACGTTGTTCTACAACGTCTGGGTTCGCTGTGTAATAACGCTGCACCCCGGCTTTTTGTGCAGCGCGGAAATCATCATCTTCCCACAGGCTTTGGATTTGCTCGGCATGAAGATGTAAATGCGCCAGAAAATCCATGCGTTCAATGTTGGATGGAGAATTGTCCCAACGGTTGCAGTTTTTATGATGTCTGACAAATGCACCGTTAAATTCTTTAGCCAAACCTTTATCTGCATTGAACTGATCAGCGAGATGATGCACAAATTCATACTCACCCGTTGCTGGTTGGAACACGCGCAGGTACTCATTTAGCTTAGGTTTGACGGCTGCCGTATCGAAATACCCTGGCATCAAACTATCATCAGGGGTTAAATGCTGCACTTCTTTATACGAGCCATCACGCAACATAAAGCGGTGATCGGGTGTGCAGCGGATTGTCTCGCCATTATCTAACGTCAGTTCTAGCAACTCGGCGTTTTGGCGTGTGATGCGCGAATAACGCCCCTCGGCAATAACGATTTTGCCGTTTTTATTCACCGCATACACATAAAACACCTGTTCAGGCGGTAATTTGGCAAGTTCAGCAAAACTTTTTTCTGTGCCGTCTGCCAGTTTAATTTTAGTATCGCCGGTGAAACAGCCAAAGTTTCCCTGTCCATCCACCAGCATGTACCGCAGCGAAAAGGGTTGCGCCATGCGCACTATGGTGTCATACACAGCAGTGTCGCCGTGTGGATGATACTTACCGATACAGTTATGTACCGCGCAGCCATGCACCATAAATTCGTGGCTTTCATCGGCAATTTGTATGTCATACGTCGGCGCGGTATCGCCTTGATTAACCACTTCAACGATTTGCAACACATTGTAAGTGTTGATTAATTTCTGCAACAAAGCAGCTAAGGGAGAATTGATGCGAGTGAGTTTTTCGATAATGCCCCATTCTTCGAGTTGGCGATAAGACAAATCATGTGCATGTAAATCAGCGGCATAGCGAATTTTGCTGCCGCCTGGATATTTAATACCTGCGCGGAATTTTTTGCCCTCTGCGTCTGCATACCAGCCACCGCCTAAATGATGACGGCTGAGTTCGGCAAAAATCACCTGTCCTGGAATACATTCAGTGACCGTATTTAAGGCACGACCGTGCCATTCCAACATTTCCAACGCCGCTGCGCGTTTTTTGCTGATTTTCAGATAGGGATGCAATAACTGACTGAAATAACCCGCATTTTCGCCTGTTATCCATAAGTTATAACGTGCTAAACAATGCTCGCCATAATCACGTTGGCTAAAATCTTCACAAGTCAAACAGGCGTAAATGCCGCTATCGGCTAACATAGCTTGGATTTGCTGGAACAAAGCCGCTGAAGTTGAGGTCAAAACCGCTTCGCGCTTAGATTCGGTTACGCGCAAATGTCCGTCACCATCGGTAAAACCCGCTAAAAATGGCGCAAATAAGCGGCGATCTGATAGCACCCAGTGAGGGACTTGTTTGTATTGGCAAGTTGCTTCACAAGCTGCATAAGCTTCGTCTAAGCCGGTGAAACGTACACAATTTTGCGGTTGGTGATGTGCTGGTTTAGGTGTCACGATTGACCAACTCACAGAAATGCCGCGTTCCACACAAAAACTATACAAAAACTCCAGTGCTTCACGATCCACCATGTTGATGGTGACGCGCTTACTGCGATTGCGATCCGCCAGCGCACCTTCTGCGACGAGCAAACCAACAATATATGCCAGCGCGATTTTTTGTTCATCGGGATGCGTTTCTGGAATGCCTAGACAACGCCAATTTGCCACTAAAATCTTTTTACCGCTCAAGTTTTCCGCTTTTTCCCAGCCGATGCTGAGATCATCTTGCAACACGCGAAACAACTGTCCGGGGGTTACTTCAAGAGTATGACCGTTGGATAATTTGACTTTGACAATGGGCGCGGGCGGATTTAGGAAGCGTTGCACCACTTCAGTCAAACGTCCATCAGGCATCAAAATCTGACTGCCAACGTCAATATTTTCAATCGCTTGCAAGCCATGTTCTGTGTGGACTAAAGTGCCAGCGACAAAGCAGTCACCGACAATACGCGCTGATTTTTTATAGGCTTTGTTCCAGTCGTTGCCGAGTTCGTGCATGGCAAAGAGCGCACGCCGATGTACGGGCTTTAAGCCGTCTCGCACATCTGGCAGGGCGCGTCCGACGATCACGCTCATGGCGTAATCGAGGTAGGATTGGCGCATTTCGTCTTCGATATTAATTGGCAGGATTTGCTTGGCAAATTCACCCATCAGTGTTGCGTCCTTTATGGTTTATTTAGCTATTTACAGGCGTTTGGCATTAAAATGGTTAAAAAGCCACAGAATGTTGTATTTATGCAAGCTTTCTGGCGCTTGAAATAGCCTTGGTTTTTGCCTGTTTGGGAATGCTGAAAAAACTCAAATTGTACCATAAAACAGTGGCTTCAGGCTTGTTCTTCAGGGGTATTTTGCGCCAAACTTGCTATATCTTTTTAAGATGGTAGGATTTGCTGGATTTTTACCTTTCTTGCACATTTGCACTCTGTTGCGTACAGCCGCTCATACCAGCCCCTTTAAGGCGGGCTAAAACATCGGGTTTTGCGTTATTTTTCTTAGCAATATAAGTTACTTAGACAATAGGATGGAGTTATGCTTAAAACAATTTGCGTATTGGGAGGTACGGGTTTTGTCGGCAGCCACTTGGTTAATCGTTTGGTGACTGAGGGGTGGCAGGTGCGCATTCCTAGCCGTCATCCGCAGCGGCATCAGCATTTACAAGTTTTGCCTCAAGTATGTTTACAACAGGCGGATATTCACGACCCTGAGCAGCTTGCCGAAGTGCTGCACGGCTGTGTCGCGGTGGTTAATCTGGTGGGCATTCTGAATGAGCCGCAAGACAACGGACAGGGCTTTGCCCGTGCTCATGTTCAAGTGGCGGAAAAACTCATTGCGGCTTGTAGAAGAGAGGGCGTGCAGCGGGTGTTGCATCTGAGTGCGCTACATGCTGACGCGGAAAAAGGCAGCAGCTATTATTTGCGTAGTAAAGGCAAGGCGGAGCAACTGTTGCTAAATTCCGGCTTGGAAGTGACGGTTTTTAAGCCTTCGGTGATTTTTGGCGCGGGGGATTCGTTTCTTAATCAGTTTGCCAAGCTATTGAAATTATTCCCGTTAGCCCTGCCGCTGGCGTGTGCTGAGAGCACATTTGCGCCTGTGTGGGTGGGCGATGTGGTGGCAGCGATGGCGTATTGTTTGCGCCACCGCGATACTATCGGACAAAGCTATCAGCTTTGCGGCACTCAGCAGTATAGTTTGCGTGAGTTGGTGGCTTATACCGCGCACTTGTTGGGCTTAAAGCGCACCATTATTGCGTTGCCAGATAGCGTGGCGCAGTGGCAGGCAAGCCTCATGCAGCGTTTGCCGGGGCAACTGCTGACGTTGGATAATTACCGTTCGTTACAAACCGCAAGTATTTGTAATACCAACGATTTTGAGCGTTTAGGTATTCAGCCAACCAGCTTGGAAAGCATTGCGCCCACTTATCTTGCGCCCACGCATCAACGTGAGCAGTATCAGCAATTTCGTTATTGGGCAAGGCGCTGAAGCTTTCGCGGTGGTTAGTCATGAGCATGAGGCGGTTTTTATCTGAGCTGGGTTGCTGTCGGTTAATGCCCTTAATCCTGCTTTAAGCATTGAGGTTTATGCTATTGTCTCCCAAAACCTACCTCCGAGTGATTTTCTTGCATGACTACTGATAACCGTTATCTCGTCGTTCACCGTGTTACCTGGGTGGGCGTATTTGTTAATGTCGTTTTGAGCTTTGGCAAAATTTTGTTTGGCTGGCTTGGGCATTCTCAAGCCTTAATTGCCGACGGGCTGCATTCGCTGTCTGATCTCATTAGCGATGGTATGGTGTTGGTGGCTGCCAAACTTGGCAGTCAAAAAGCTGATGAGACGCATCCTTACGGACATGGGCGTATTGAAACGCTGGCGTCGCTGGGTATAGGGTTGCTGCTGCTGTTGGTGGCGGCATTGATTATTTATGAAGGGATGCACCGCTTACTTAATCCGCAGCATTTGCTGCTGCCGGGTTGGTTGGCATTGAGCATCACGCTGCTGTCCATTTTCTCTAAAGAGGCGCTGTATCATTACACGATGTCGGCTGCCCGCCAAATCAATTCCAAATTGCTGCAAGCGAATGCCTGGCATCACCGCAGTGACGCAGCTTCTTCAGTGGTGGTGTTGATTGGCGTAGCGGGTACTATGGCGGGGGTGTATTGGCTGGATGCGGTGGGCGCAATTATTGTGGCGGTGATGATTGGGCATGTCGGCTGGACATTGGGCTGGCAGGGCGCACAAGAACTGATTGACACCGCTGCTGCACCGGAAAAACAACAAGAACTGGAAGCCATGATCAATGCCATTCAGGGCGTGCGTGCGCTACACCAATTGCGCACGCGGCAAATGAACGGAGAAATCCTGGTAGATGTACATCTGCAAGTTGATCCGCGCTTGACTGTGTCTGAAGGTCATCAAATCAGCGAAGCAGTGCGCTACACCTTGATTAAACAACAGGATGACGTGAGTGACGTAGTGACACACATAGACCCAGAAGATGACGCCCAACATGCGCCCAATGCGAGTTTACCCATGCGCGATACGGTGCTCACAGATTTGCAGCACTGCTGGCAAGATATGCCGCTTGCGCAGCATATTGCGCACATCAATCTACATTATCTGTCTGGCAAAATTGCAGTGGACATCTTAATGCCCTTAAGCGTTGTTGCCGATCTGCAACAAGCACAGCAGCAAGCCAGCGCCCTGGCGGAATGCGCCCAAACAGTGGCTTATTTGGGATTGGTCAAAGTCTATTACCAAGCCTAACGTGGCACTTTATCCCATCCAATAACAATAACTGACCACTGCCAATAACAACAATAACAAGATAAGTCGTCGCCAGTTAATGGGCGGTGCTGGCGGTGCTTCACCCCGCGCTTTTGCCCGTTCTTGGACAATCAGCGCATCAATTTTTTGCAATAAATCGGCGGGTGGCTGAATGCGCCGAGGTTGTAAAAATTCCCGCAAGGCTTTGGCATCCGCTTCGGTTACGGGTTGAGTTTCTTGTTCCATGATAACAACTGCCTTTTAATTCAATTGAACTCACTTTTCTCTTGAAATACAGTCAAAAAAGCTTGTTATTGACACAACTCATGCGATGGAAGTCACTAAAATGATAAGCGGTTTGGTGATTTGCCCGCGCGACGCAAAAGGTTTTTGATCTACCCGCCCGCTGTCGCGGGCTTTTTTATTTTTAAAGCCCTGGATTGTGGCTTAAAAACTGTGGTGAATTGTGTAAGCGAAAAGCCAGAATATTTTGCAATGGCTTATTGCACTATGCCGCCCCCTTTGGCTTCAAGTTCTTTGAGCCATTCAGGGGAATATTCCTGCCATTTGAAGGTTTCTTCTACATATTGACGGCTGGAAAAGGATTTCAGCATGGGCGGTGGACCGTACCATTCGGTGAGAATGAAGGGTTCAAGATTGGGTGAACCTTCAAAATAAACGCCGAACATTTCGTGAATGTCGCGCTCAAAGAAAGCGGCTGGGGTGTGAATGTCGTACACGGAAACAAAACGCCCAGGTTTTTTGGGGATCAGCGTATGTACTGATACCAGTTTTTTCACTTCGTAAGACCAGAGGTGATAAACCAGTTCAAATTCCTCGGTGTCAGGCCAGTCTATGCAGGAAATCGCAGATAAGTGCAGATAGCCAGAGCGCCCCTTGAGTAAACCTAAGAGTGCTGGCAAGGTATCGGCGCGAACACGCACTTTTAAGCGGCGCGGGCTGGTAGCTTCAACGGATAAGGTGGGTAATTCGCGCAAGACTTCGTTGAGGTCGTCGTGAACAATAGAATGTTCCATCCGGTATTCTCCCTAGCTATGTTAAGAGGCGGAACGCCGTACAACCCGTGTGGCGGCGGCGGGGATCGGCTGGGTAACGTATTCGGAGGCAAATTTTGCCAGCAAATCTGTGTGTTGTCCGATGCTATTGTCGCTCAGTAAACCGTAGTGACGGGCTTCAGCAAGTACGTCTGTGGGGGTGTGCCAATCGGGTCCAAAGAGCGCCTGTTGATTGCCTAAGTAGGTGTCGTAGTTATGGTAATAGTCTTTCCAGGCAGTGCCTTCGCCGCGATCAATTTTTGCCATCAGTTGTAAAAAGCCTTGTTGAATGGCTTCGGGGCGCGGCATACAGCCTGCAATGTAGATGTCTACTGGCATATATTCTTGTAAGCGTTTGACGGTGGCGTAGCTGTGCCAGTACATGCCGCCGTTAATGCTACAAGACCCCATGCCCACCACATATTTGGGACCTTGCATCTGTTCGTAAGTGAGGATCACGCGCTTGAGGGTTTTGACTGAAAGATAGCCAGTAATTAGCAAAATATCTGCTTGGCGCGGTGTGACCATCGGTTGAATGCCAAGGCGTTCGGAATCAAAACGGGAAGTGATAGTGGGCGGTAATTCTATCGCGCCGCAGCCAGTGCAATAATGCAGAATAAATAAAGAACGGGCGCGGCAGTGGTCAGCGATACGATCAATAACGCGCCGTAGTAGAGACTTTTCTTCGGCATCAACGCTACGACAGGCAATATCCATATCTGGGCTGCGATCTGTTATGGATTTTTGAATCGGAATGACAGGGTGAGACATGGCGCTATTCATCCTTAGCAAGAATAGATCAATAAAAGGCTTGGTTAGGCTTCATCCGGGTTATGCGTAGAGAGTACACAATTTTCTGCCTCGCCAAAAGGATTTGGCGCATAGCTATCCGCTTCTTCATCATTGACCCAAGTATTTTCATCAAGTAAATAGCGGAATTGAAATTCCCGATCTTTGGCTAAGTCCAGCGACAGGTAAAACACCCCGTCTTTTTTGCGCTTGCGCATTGGCGTAGCGGTTTTATTCCAGTCATTAAATTCACCCACCACTGTTGCAGAAGTAGCGGTTGCAGAAAGTGCTTCAGATAATTCAAAAGTGACTTTGCATACGTCTTTAGTCCTTAAGAACTGTTTTTTAATGCTCATACTGAATTCCTCTCGTCATAAAAATGTGTCCTAAAAACGGCGTAAAAGCTCTAAAAATACTGGCGCTATTAAGATAAGACTTTGATTTTAATTGTTTATTATTTTTTTGATGTTTTCAAAGTGCTTGCGGTTAGGCGGTGGCTATAGGATGAAGACCATCAAGCTGGAACAATGTCATATCTGCTACTACGCCGTCAAGCAAGAAAGGCGCATCAGCAGGCAGGTGTAGCGAAGAAAACAAGCGCCCATTTTACCTGACTTGAGCCAAGATAGCCTGCACGATTTTAGCTATTTTTCTGGTTGGGTTTGCTGAGACTATAAATAAAGTATTAAAGGAAAGCTAACCAGCGGAGAGAAAATTCAAAGCGGAGAGCCGGAAGGGTCTGAGGTGTTTTCGGTGGGTTCTGCTGCAAATTTGACCGGATAAAGCTGCACTGAGTGCATGACAAAACCGGCTGCGCCGTAGTCGCTATTGACTTTTTGTATTTGCAGTTCACCTTCCAACCAGACGCCATCCATCATCCAGTCAGCCGCTTCCACGCCTGCTTCTGATTTGACATAGATCATCATATTAGGCGGCGGCGGCGGTACATGGATGCACATGCCATACACGGGGACGAGCAGAAATTCTGTCAGCGCATTGTCTCGCGCATCCAGAGGGACAATAAAACCCGCTATCTTGACTCTTTTGCCAAGCCATTGGGTTAAGGTTTCCGGTGCTTTGTTTGTTTCATAATCCAGCAATAGGAGTTGTTCCCAATCGAGTTCGGGAACGACCTTCTGTGCTGCGGGCTGCGGCATAAGGTCGTAGCCTTGCCAGTGATAGAGCAAAGCGCCTACTGATACACCGAGTGCTAGGAGTAGCAACCATAGCAGTGGAGTGCGTACAAGGGGAATGCGCTCTAGCTGCCCTTGGTTGTTGAGACGATACTGAGGTTTTTCTGGCATCTGTTTTCTCGCTGACTACAGACGAATGGTTAAGCCGTCACTTAATGCGGTGTGATAGGCACGCCAGGCGGGTAACATGCCGAATAATAAAGCGGCAAGCGCAATGCTGCCGAGGACGGCTAGATCATAATGAGACAGCCAGGTGGGTAACAGCCATAAGCCTAGATGTTGAGTGAGCAACGGACTGGCGATCCAGAGTAAGGCATAGAGTAGGAGCACACCAAACAGGCAACCGACTAAGGCAAGCAATAGGGCTTCCAATTGCAATAAACCAAAAATATGCCAAGGATTAGCGCCAACCGAGCGTAGGATAGCCATTTCACGTCGCCGTTCATTGAGGCTGGTAAGGATCACGCTTAACATGCCGAGCAATCCGACCAGTACCACGAAAGCGGAAATGACTTTTAAAGCTAAATCCGCCACTCCCACCAATTGCCAGAGTTGTTGTAAAGCCACACCCGGCAAAATCGCCAACAGAGGTTCACGACGATAATTGTTGACTTCGCGCTGCACGGCAAAAATCCCCAGCTTAGAATGCAAACCCACCATGAAAGCAGTGAGAGTTTTGGGGGTTAAATCCAGGCTGCGTACTTGTTCGGCGGAGATTTGCTCTCCTTGACGTGGTGGCGCCCCATTGCGCCAGTCTACATGAATAGCCTCAATACCTTCCAAGCTCATGTGTAAAGTGCGGTCAACTGGCGTGCCAGTACGCATCAGGATGCCAGCCACCCGAAAGGGTTTGTCTTCATGTTGGAAGGTTTTAACTGCACTGCTGCCATGCGTGATGATGATTTTCTGCCCCAACTGATAGCCAAGTTTTTCTGCGACCTCAGACCCCAATACCACATCGAACAAGTCATTAAACGCCTGTCCCTGAGCTAATTGCAAATGCTGCGCTTGCGCGTAACGAAAATGCTTAAAGTAATCCTGGTTTGTGCCCATGACGCGATAGCCGCGATGTGAATCTCCCAAAGCAATAGGGATGGTCCAAGCCACCTCTGGATGCTGGGCAATCGCTTGATAGCTCTCCCAGCCAATGTTATTGGTAGCGTCTCCCAGACGAAACACTGAATATAACAGCAACTGCACCTGCCCGCTGCGAGCGCCAATGATTAAATCAGTACCCGATACAGTGCTGGCAAAACTTGAGCGTGCCGCTTGACTGATGCGCTCCACGCCAAGCAGCAAGGTAACGCTACAGGCAATGGATAATAGGGTGAGAAAAGCCGCAAGGCGGCGATTTAATAAGCTTTTCCAAGCCAGATGAAGAATGGGCATATTTAAGTGTTCCGGCACTGTTCGCACACACCGCGCATTTCCAGTGTAGTTTGTAAATCGCTGAATCCCGCCGCCTGACCATAGGCGTTAAGCAGCGCCTCCAAGGCATTCAAATCCTCCAATTCATGCACCCGACGACACTGGCGACACAGAATAAAAGCGGCGGCGTGGGCACTTTCTGGCGCCTGTTGCTGACAAGCCACATAGGCATTCAGCGACTCCAGCTTGTGCGCCAATCCCTGCGCAATCAAATAATCCAGGGCGCGATACACAGTTTGCGGCGCTTTTGATCCCTGTTGCAATTGCTCCAAAATCGCATACGCGGCAATCGGAGTGCCGGCATTGCGGATGATGTCTAGTACGCCTTGACGGACAGGCGTCAGTGTGTTTGCTGACATTGAGGATTTGACTCAAATTATGTGATGTTATAACATTTTTTTCGCATTTCGCAAAATTTCAAGGAAACTCTAACATGCTTAAATTCACTCGTCGTATTTTACCCGTTTTGATCATCGCCATTCCCTTACACCTCAACGCCAATGACCAAGAACATGAACAACACGAAGCGCATGAACATGGTGCAGCGCAACTGAATCTGGTGCAAGAAAAACAATCTATTTTGATGGAATTACACCTCTCTGGCATGGATGTTTTGGGCTTTGAACACCCACCCAGCTCACCACAAGAACAGGCGGCTGTCACCCAAGCAGAACAAAAATTAAGTGATACCAACACCTTGTTTGTACTGGATTCAGGTGCA
The DNA here is from genome assembly GCA_020720115.1 of Thiomargarita sp. Classification (GTDB taxonomy): domain Bacteria; phylum Pseudomonadota; class Gammaproteobacteria; order Beggiatoales; family Beggiatoaceae; genus BB31. The sequence goes on from DYPD01000087.1 coordinate 15,627, forward strand.
GGATGCCAGGTGCGCTCGGCACACGCCCAGCGTATTGCCGTAGAACATGAGGCTGAACATCATGAAGAACATGCAGAACACGAAGCTGAGCACGACGAACATAAAGACGAAAACCACTCAGAATTTCAGGCAAAATACGCCTTTGAATGCACACAGGTCAACGCCTTAAAACGCATTAAAACCAACCTATTCACGCTCTTCCCCTCATTGCAAAAGATACAGGCGCAGATCGTCACAGAACGCGGGCAAACTGCGCACTCTTTAAGCGCCAGCCAACCCGATATTGAATTACCATGAACGAAAGCCTTGCAGTTGAACAACTACAATTCGCCTGGACGCACCAAGCCCCCATCCTTTCCATTCAATCACTGCGAGTTCTGCAAGGCGAAAAGGTTTTTTTGCAAGGCGCGTCAGGCTCAGGTAAAACCACACTACTGGGCTTAATCGGCGGCGTCTTGCAGCCACAGCAAGGCGAAGTGCGAGTATTAGAGCAAAGACTGCAAAACTTCAGTCAAGCAAGACGCGATGCTTTTCGGGTTGCACACATTGGTTTTGTCTTCCAGCTCTTTAATTTACTGCCCTATTTATCAGTGCTAGACAATGTACTCTTGCCCTGCCGTTTTTCGCTTGCCCGTCGTCAACGGATCAAAGCGAAAGGCAGCACAGCGCAAAGCGAAGCCGAACGCCTCTTACAGCATTTGCAACTTGAGCCCGCATTATATCAGCGCCCAGTGACTGCACTCAGCGTCGGACAACAGCAGCGCGTCGCTGTTGCGCGAGCCTTGATTGGACAACCCGAATTATTAATTGCCGACGAACCAACCTCGGCGCTGGATACCGATACCCGCGATGCGTTTTTATCGCTACTGCTGCAAGAATGCCAAGACAACTGCACCACAGTGATATTTGTCAGCCATGATGCCGCTCTGGCAAAGCACTTTGAGCGACGCATCAATCTAGCAGACATCAATCAACACCCATGATTCCCGTCTTTATATAACTTGCTCGTGCCAGCCTTCCACGCCGGACTGGGAGCGGCTGACGGCTACGTCAGCCAATGAATTTCCTCGCTCCGCGCCGCATGAACCGTTTCGCGCTCTGTACGGGCGCGGAGCGCGAAAACCACCGTGTCGCGTAGAACGCTGGCACACGGGAACAGTTGTAGGGCGGATTAAGGCGCGTCTGTTTGCGCCGTATCCGCCAACGGGGACTTGAACA
>DYPD01000088.1 GCA_020720115.1 Thiomargarita sp.
CCTCCTCAAAAACTCTTTTAAACTATTTCAAACGATTATGCAAAATCTCTTTCTATAGTAGGATTACTCAATAATTATATTTTTATAATTATTAAGCATATGATTTTATATATCTTTTATTTTAAAGATTCAGTAATCCGACTATAAATTCCCTTAACTTAATGGCATTGAGGTGCTGCAACGCGGTGAATATGGTTTGGAAATCGCGCAAAAATATGGCTTTAGTGGTTTATCCTTTGCCCTTGACCGCCTCACCCTCGCCCGCGCCCATGCCGCGCTCCAGCAACAGCCGCCCGAACATCTAAAACAACACTTCGATCAGGCAGTGGCGGCGATTGAAGCGTCAAAATGGGTTGATAGAAGCCCGCCGTTTTACCTCGCCCGCGCCGCGTTTTTGTTGGACAACCACGACTTAGCCGCCGCTAAAGCCGATGTGGATTCTGCCAGAGACATTATCCAGCGCAGCGACATGGCGCTGTACGCGGTGGATGCCGATTTACTGGAGGCGCGCTATTGGACAGCGCGAGGCGACTCGTTAGAAGCTGCGAAGTCTCAAGAGCGCGCGGAGATGGGGATAGAAAAAACCGGCTACGGCTTGCGGCGGCTGGTGGGGGTGAGTTAGTTGTCTTCGAGCTGTGTGGAATCTTATCGCCAAGCCGCTCACTTCGACGCCGCTCACTTCGACAAGCTCACTTCGACAAGCTCACTTCGACAAGCTCAGTGAGCGGCTTGGCGATAAGATCAGTCACCTTGACGCACTTCGACAGGCTCAGTGAGCGGGCTGGCGATAAGATCAGTGAGCGGTTTGGCAATAAGATCAGTCACTTCGACACACTTCGACAGGCTCAGTGAGCGGGCTGGCGATAAGATCAGTCACTTCGACAGGCTCAGTGAGCGGTTTGGCAATGTTGGCTAACTAGATGAATCATCAAGCATTATTGAATCGGACGCAGATTTTGTCGCGGTTGCCCGCCGCAGTGCAGGCGCGGGTGTCTGAGTTGTGGGTGTTGGCGCAGGTGGATTCGACCAATGAATTTTTGTGGGCGCAGGGGGCGCGGCTGGGGGCTGTGTGTTTGGCGGAATATCAGACGGCAGGGCGCGGGCAGCAAGGGCGGCGCTGGGTGTCGCCTTTTGCCAGCGGTTTGTGTGTGTCGCTGAGTTGGCGTGGTGCGCACTTGCCGTCGGCGCTGTCGCTGGCGTTGGGCGTTGGCGTGGTGCAGGTGTTGGAGGATTTGGGCGCGGTGGGCGTGGGGCTTAAGTGGGCGAATGATGTGCTGTGGCAAGGCAAAAAGTTGGCGGGTTTGTTGGTGGAGTCGCGTTATGTGGGCGGGCAGTGGCATTGGGTGGTTGGTTTGGGGATGAATGTGTATCCGTTTGAATTTAATGTGGATTGTGCGCCTTCAGCCATGCCTGCGCAATCGCCGGTGGCATTGGCGCAGGTGTTGGGCGTGGCGCCATCGCGTGATCTGTTGGCGGCGCTGTTGATTGCGCGTTTGGTGGCGATTTTGGCGGCTTATCCGACGCAGGGTTTTGCGGCTTATCAAGCAGAATGGGCGCGTTTGGATGTGCTGGCGGGGCAGCGGGTGCGGGTGTTGAGCGGTGCGCGGGAATGCTGTGGTGTGGCGCGGGGGGTGGATGCGCAGGGCGCTCTGTTGTTGGAGGGTGCGCAGGGTTTGGAGTCTTTTGTGAGCGCGAGTGTGCGGTATGAATTTATGGGTGGATGTGGGCAATAGCCGTTGTAAGTGGGCGCGACAAAACCAGGGTAGCAGCTTGGCAGAGCAGCAGGGGGTGAATTATACGCCGGAAACCCTGAGTAAGCTGTTGGATGCGCATTGGCATCGCTGGGGCGGTGCGCCGCAGTCGGTGTGGGTGTCGAATGTGGCGGGGGCGGCGGTGGAGCGCACTTTGCGCCAGTGGATCGCGCAGCATTGGGGCTGTGAGGTGCAGTTTGCGTATACGCAAAAGCAGGCATGTGGCGTGACCAATGGGTATGAAAATCCGGGGCAATTGGGCGTGGATCGTTGGTTGGCGCTGCTGGCGGCGCATCAATTGAGTCCTGCCGCGCCCTGTTTGGTGGTGGATTGCGGCACGGCGGTGACGCTGGATTTGCTTAATGAACGCGGGCAGCATCAGGGCGGTTGGATTTTGCCTGGATTGCACACGATGCGCTTGGCGTTGCAGAAAAATGCTCATGCTTTGCAGCAAAACGCGGCGACTTGGCAAGAGCCAGGGCAAAAACCTGACTATTGTGCAGCGCCGCCCCGCCTAAAAGGGGCTTTTTTACCCGCACGGGATACCCAGAATGGGCTGATCTTTGGTACGCTATATGCCGTTATCTGTTTGATCACCCAGGTATGGGATACTGTTTCAATGCACGGAAAATTTCCATTGAATGTTTTTTTGACCGGCGGTGCTGCGCCAGAGGTGTATCCGCATTTAACCCTGTTGTGCCGGCATGAACCCAATTTGGTGTTGCAAGGATTGGTCTGCTGGTCTGCACAGCGAGGAGGTAAAGCATGAGGCTTGTCGCACTACTGTTACTCTTGTTGAATGTGCTGGCTTTTGCTTATTGGCAAAATTTTGATCCGCCACCGCCACCGCAGCCTGTACACATTTCAAATTATTATCCGAAAGGGGTGGCAAAGCTGCCTTTGGTATCGGAAACGCTTGACCAGCCGTCGGTATTGCTGGCGGAGGCAACTGATGTTTCTCCTACCGCTGATCCTGCACCGACGCAGAATCCAGCCGCTACGCCGCCCGCTGCTGACGCCGCTACCAGTACAGCGCCTGCACCTGTGCCCGCTGCAACCGCAACACCAAGCGCAACGGATGCCGAGCCGCCTGCTGTGCCTGCTGTCGCTGATGCCAGTGCCGTTTTGGTCAGCGAAAATTCGCTTGCCAGCGACGCAACCAGTAAAGTGTCAAGCACTTTAACCACTGCGGCTGTTGAATCACCGGCTCCGCTTGCTGTGACGGACAAGGTGGCGCAGAGTTTGGCGCGTGTAACGGATTTCCGCTTGACTAATGTGCAAAAAACTGAACATAAAAACCTACTCAGTAGTAACGCCGCCTCGCGGCAGTTCTTAGAAGGCGGTGCGTCTCCCCCTAAAACAGCCAGCACAGCGCCAGAAGTATCCGCGCCTGTTATGCCTTACACCCAATTTCAACCCGTTGCACGCGGTACGAGTATTTTGCAAGTGCCGCCGGTCATCGCTCATTTAGCGGTAGCACCGTCACCCACAACCAAACCTCAGCCCCCCTCTACGACGCACACTTTAGGTATGCAAAGCCAAGCTAAGGCAGCGCCATTGAAGACGCCCGCCGCCGCGCCAGTTAAATCTGCACCCGTACCCGTCAAAAAAGCCCAAACCGCCGCTGCCGCGCCCAGCAAAACCCAGAAAAATGCTGCCAGCACCAGCAAAAACTTGTGTTTTCGTAGCGGCGCTTTTAGCCAGCGCGACAACGCCGAGCAAGCACGGGCTTGGCTGCAAAAACAGGGGATAGGGGCGAGTTTGAAAGTCCATGAAAAACGCGAAAAAGTGGCAACCTGGTTGTATTTGCCGCCGTTTCAAACTCGCGCTTTAGCACGGCAAGCCGCCAAAGAATTGGCAAGACGCGGGGTGCGGGATTATTCGTTGGTGACACAAGCACCTTGGATCAATGCGATTTCTTTAGGGTTATTTACTGGCGATACTAATGCACAACAGCGTTTGGCAGAATTACAGCGAAAAGGTTATTATAGCGTCCGCGTGCAGCACCGTTACAAAGATCAAAGCAACTATTGGTTGATGCTAAAACTGGCAGAAAAGCAGCGGAGTCTCTTGAAATCTTTTGCAAATACCTTTAAGGTGCTGGCGCCTCAGCAAGTCAATTGCCAATGATATTGCTGAAATAGGGAAAATTTTGAGTTACCCATCTTCAGGTTTTGGCTTAAGCACAGTATAATGCTTCTTTCGCCCCTCATGTGGCGAGGCTTTTTGTTATAACGCCTTGTTATGGCAATAAGCATGATAAATCATGCCCTGATAGTTAAATGGTATAACAGGTGATTTGTAATCACTTATTGGGGGTTCGATTCCCTCTCGGGGCTTTCAGTTTCCGTACATTCGAGCCTGAATTTTGCACAAACGAGACTCTTATACTCCCCACTTAAGAAGCAGGCTTGAAACCATGCTATTGCCTTTAAGTGTTTCCCAGGTTTGAGGATTAGAGAACTAGAATAATGGCATGTTCATAGCCGCATCACACAATTTAGTGCGCATGATGTGGATGTGGAGATGGGCAAATCTAAACGGGTTTGTACTTGATGACAGATAAATTGCCAACCATTGTGGTGGTGGATGATAGTTCAACCTCTATTTCACTCTACCAATTTAGCCTAGAACCTCTAGATGTGTGCTTTATTGGTTTTTCTTCGCCAGACGAAGCCATGCCCTATCTAACTGAGCATTCCCCAGATTTAGTGTTTCTTGACATCATTATGCCAGGTATAGATGGCTTGACTTTCTTGCAACGTCTACGCGCACTGCCACAGCATCAAAACACCCCAGTCGTCATGGTAACTTCCAAAGATTACGCCCAGGATCGTTACATTGCCAGACAATTGGGAGCACTGGATTTTCTCATAAAACCCTTGCGTTTCAAGGAAATTCGGGAGCTGGTATACAAACACGCCCGCCTTAAACCGCCAAGAGTTGATCCTGGTTCATGACCACCTTTCCTCATGATGCTTATCTGCGTTTCTGGGGCGTGCGAGGTTCATATCCCGCACCTTTTGCGAGTCACTTAAAAGTAGGCGGCAATACTTCCTGTGTTGAAATTTATGCTGGCGGGCACTTGCTTATTTGTGATGGTGGCACTGGCATTATCCCGCTGGGCAGTTTATTGATGGGACAAACTCAAATCCGTGAACTGTCCATTCTTTTAACCCATTATCATTGGGATCATATTTCTGGCTTGCCTTTTTTTGTACCTGCTTTTGTACCCGGTTGGAAGGTCAATTTCTTTGGTCCCGGCAATACCCCAGAGGAAATAGAAAAACGCATTTCTGGACAAATGCAAAGCCCGTATTTCCCGGTTGAAGTAGAAACCTGGTTAGCCAGCATTCAGTATTTGCAAATGGATAAGGGTAAGCTCACGTTGGGACCCTTCTCCATTACGCATTTCAATGTCCATCATCCTGGTACTACTTATGGCTATCGGATTGAAGTTGCAGGCAAAACTATTGTTTATGTGTCTGATAATGAGTTGTCTTTTATAGATCAAAACATTCGTGCGCGTGCTGCTGAAATGGATACCCAGGAGTTGCAACTGATTGAAGCCATGCAAGCGGAAGAGCGCGACAGCGCTTTGCAATATTTGCATCAAGCGGATATTTTCATTCATGATGCACAATACACCACTGCTGATTATGAAAAGAAACGCGGCTGGGGACATTCCTGTTACATTGATACAGTGAATTTCGCCGCCGATGCTGGAGTGAAAGACCTGTATTTATTCCACGTTGATCCTAATTATCCCGACTTGAAAATTGAAGACCTGCACGGTGATTCTTTGCGCATCATTGCACAACGCCAATCTCCCATGCGCTGCCACATTGCCCGCGAAGGCAGTATCATCCCGCTCGTTTAAGTAGTTTCTCCGCTTTCCGCTTTTCTTATGGGTACTTCAAGCTCGCCTTTCATTAACGGGCGCATCGCCTGTAACAAACTTTTAAACAACTGTGGATGATTTTTTTCCTGCTGAGCTAAAAGCTGCTTCATAGCCATGCGCTGCGTGGGCGCAGAGAAACACAAGGGGCAAGAGTCTGGTACCACGGGTAAAGCCGCTTGGGCGGCGAAACTCGCCAACTGCCGCTCACGCACATACACCAGCGGACGAATCACGCGCAAATCACCCGCATCAATGCGGTAATTGGCTTTCATGGTTTTCAAACGCCCGGTATGAAATGCCGACATTAAAAAACTTTCTGCCAAGTCATCCAGATGTTGCGCCAACACTAAGACGTTATAACCTTCCTGCCGAGCGGTGGAATACATAATGCCGCGCTTCATGCGCGAGCAATAAGCGCAAAAAGAATCCCCATCCATATGCTGCTTGGCGTTTTCCAAAATGGCTTGTTCCCGAAAAAAATAACGCACCCCAAGCTCTGCCATGTAAGGCTTCAACACAGCGGGGTTAAAGCCTTCCACCAAGGGGTCTACCGTGAGTGCCGCCAGTTCAAAATCAATAGGCGCATGACGTTGAAAATGTTGCAAAATATGCAGCAATGATAAGGAATCTTTGCCGCCGGACACGCCCAACAACAAGCGATCTCCCGCCTGAATCATGCCGTAATCAACCAGCGCCTTGCCAGTGTAACGCAACAAAGTTTTAGGCGGTTTAAGTGGTTGCAACAAAATCTTGCTCCTGAATTTAATCGGCGGCGTCGCTAAAACGCGCTGCCAAAGCAAACATGGTCGCGGGCAGCCAAAGGCTGTACTGGGTTAAAAAGGCAGGCAACCGCACGCCCAGTTTTTCGCCAATCAAACCCAGCGGATACGCCGCCGGATACGGGATAAAGCGTGTTTCTAAGCAACCGCATTGCTGATAAAGCCGATTTAAGGTGTGGCGATCATAATAGGTAACATGTTCGGGAATTTTGAAAGAAGACCAGCGTTTGCCTTGTAGCCAGAACCAAAAACCATTGATTTGCGGGGTTGCCAAAATCAGCCAGCCGGACGCTGTGAGGTGTTTGCGCACTTTATTCACAAAGTCCACTGGCTGATAAATGTGCTCGATCACGCCAGTGGCGACAATCACTTCGTAACGCGCTTGCGTAGGTAAGGCTTCAATGCCACCGAGAAAAGCCTGAAAACCTTGCTGGCGAATGTTTTCCACTGCCACCGCATCAAAATCCGTCCCGCTCAACTGGTTAAAGTAAGGACGCGCCTGTTGCAGCAAATAACCATACCCAGCGCCGATTTCCAACAGACTGCCGCCGGTTAAACCCCGTTGCTGAAGGTTGTGTAGAAATTGTTGAAAGGTGCGTTGCAAAGCCTCTGCTTGTGCGACATAGCTGCCTTGGCTATGTGCATAGCCATGCTCCCCGCCGCCAGCAAAATACTCAGGATTCGCATAGGCTTGCAACATAGCACTTTCGAGCAAACGCGGCGCAAGATACCAGAGCTGGCAGTGCGCACAACGCACCACTGCAAAAGGAGGGAAATGCAGTTGTTGGGGGAGGCGCTGAAAACGACCGCATAGCGGACAAAGTGGGTCATCTAGCTGCTCGGAGGGGAACACAGTGGAAAAATCTGTTGTAATCACACAAATTCTCTGAGGGGTTATCGGCGCTCGTCAGGGGCGTTTACCCCGCAGTGAATTTTTACGTTCTATAGCAGCGTAAAAAAAGCTATTTTAGCAAAGCTGGATGATTGGGAACACGGAAAAAGCAATAGCGTTCTCCTTATAATTTTCCTTAACGAAGAGGATGTTTTATGGTAAAGCACTTATACCTCAGTTGTTTGTTGTTGCTCAGTTTCACTTCAGGCGTACAAGCGGCTGCTTGTAGTGGGCAATGGCAAGTAATCAGTCCGACCGCCCCAGCGGATCAAGCCCTTGCTGGCGTGGCTTATGGTAACGGACAATTTGTCGCGGTGGGTTACAACGGCACTGTATTGCGCAGTAGCGACGGGCTGAATTGGCAAACTTCCACCGCTTATGTCAACAATGCCTTACTCAATTTTCAAAGCATTGTGTGGGATGGCAAAGAATTTGTTGCTTCTACAGGAGATGGAACAGCCATCAGCAGCGATGGCAGCCATTGGGAAATTCAAAAAAATCCGCAATATTTTCAGCAAATTGCAGTGCAAGGCACTACCTGGGTTGCGCAAAGCCACGGTAACGGCGCTGAGTTATGGACTAAAGTGCCAGGTAAAGACTGGCAGAATAGCCTGAAAATAGAAAATACTGCTAATTCTTATAGCTATATCAATAAGTTGATTTCTGATGGTAGTCAATTTATCGCTATTGGTAGCCAGCAGCAAAACCCTGCTGATAACCCATCGCAGCCAGTGTATAAAGGTCTTCTATGGATAAGCAGTGACGGTTTGAACTGGCGCACGCAAAACATGGATGCGTCTGACAATCTGTATCAGATTGCTTACAACGGCAAGGCTTATCTTGCAGCAGCTTATGCAAGAGGGACTGCGCTGTTTCGCACTCTTCAACAACATTGGTACAGCACGGATTTAGTGCATTGGGAACTGCTGTATGAAGGTGAAGAGCCAGGGAAAAATATTGAGTATTTAAGCCGTTTTAAGGACAACTTCATGGCTGTCGTCAGTAGCGGAGAAGTCATAATCAGTAGCGACGGCAAAAATTGGCAAACTGCCCCGCGCGGTAGTTTGCAGGGCGGTGTGAACGGCTTTGCAGACAATGGCAACATTGCCGTTATGAGCACCTATGGCACTGGGATTAGCATCAGCACCGATGGCGGCAGCACTTGGTTTTCTCCCTTTGCTCTTGCCTATAACCAGAATAGCCTCGCGGCAGGTACGCCAGGCTTTGTCGTGTTGGCGTATGCGGGCAGGGATACCGAAGTGCTCAGTAGCACTGACGGCAAGACCTGGCGGCAGCAGGTGCTACAGGGGGTGAACTTACAGAATGTGATTTGGTATCGGCAGCAGTTCATTGCCTATGGTGCGCAAAATTCTGGCACAAACGCACCTATTGCCTATACCAGTGCCGACGGCGTTACCTGGCAAGCGCATTCCTTAGAAACCAACGCGACAACCGAGTTTTTTGCTGCAAGCAATGCAGTCACCTTGCAAAGTAAGGACACCCTGCTTCGTGTGGGGTATAGCGCGAATACTGTCATGAGCAGCCCAGACGGTTTCACTTGGCAACACCAACAAACCGCCCCGCAAAATTTTATTGCGAATACCGGGTTATGGGATGGGCAGCAGTATATCTTGGGTGGCTACTCTTATAGCGGCGCAACACAACTTTACAGCAGTACCAACCTGGTCAACTGGACAAGCCATAGTCTGGGCAATGTTTATATTAATATCAAACACTTAGCTTATGATGGTCGCCGTTATCTGGCGCTGGCAGAAAGCGCAGACAATGGCTATGGCAAACCGAGGCTTCTGTCTTCCAGCGATCTGGATCACTGGACGGATATCTCGCCAAAAATTTTAAGCGATAGTCCAGCGTATTTTGGTGATGTGCGCTTGTATTGGAGCGGCAGCGAGTTTTTCCTGCATGGCGATCTGGTCATGCGTAGCACCGATGGCGAACACTGGCAGCAAATGGTCGCGCCCTTCGCCAACACCATCGTTCGCCAAGGCGACGTGCTGGTTGGCATCAGCGGCAACGTGTTGTCACGTCAAGAATGCAGCGACGCTCCCGCAGCTACCGGTGGTCAGCAGATGACTGACAAGCTCTGGATTCGTGCGCTGATTGACACAGATTACCAATTCCAGCGGTTCAATTACATTGAAGCCCTATGGAAAAAAGGCGGTGAAGCCACCACTGCTCGCGGTGACAAAGTCATCTGGGGCTATTTTTACGCCAACCCACAGGAAGTAGACTGGGGCAGTGAAGATAATCCCGAATTATTTGTAAAAATTTGGTTTGATGTCAGCGGACGTGTGGATGTCAACTATTTCCACGTTTCCGTGCCACGCATCGCCGTGTATTCCGCCTATTTCGGCACAGCAGCGCAGCCGGATTTGGTGAATATCGCCAGTACAGAAGATCGCTATGTACGGCATTACTTTGAAACCAATGGACAAAGTGCGGCAGAAGTTAAACAAGAAGACGGTATTTCGCCGGAATATTCCCTGATCAAAGATGCTCCACAAACCCACCCGATTTGGGCATCGCGTCCTAATGACCGCCTCAAAATTGCGACCTTTATCCACACAGAAACCGCCAGTTTGCTGCCTGGACTTTGGCGCTTGGGCGGCGAGGCACAGACCGCACGCGGCGATCAGGTCGCTTGGGGATATTTTTACGCCGACCCGCAAGCCGTCAACTGGGGCGATGCGAATAACCCAGAAGTGTTCGTTAAAGTCTGGTACGATGCCAGCGGGCGTTTAGATGTCAATTATTTTCATGTTTCAGTGCCCAATGTCACCGTCTATTCAGACTTCTTAAAAACCGGCGAAGCATTGGTCAAATACGGCGTCACCCGCTTGGATGACCGTTATACGCGACATGAGTTCAGAACGCGCTAAACCGGCAAACAAGTATTTGCCACATTAGCTAAAAACACTGAAATCATGGAAAATACTCAAAAGTGCTTTGGGGGCTGCTGTGCAGCCCCGGTATCTTTACGAACGATTTTCCTTTTTAAACAATGAGCCATTACCCAACCCCTAACTTCTAAGGAGTGATACATGAAATCCCTATTAACTTTTTTTAATCTGTTGGCGGTTACTGCGCTACTCAGCGTTCCATTGCAAGCTACCGCTGTTGAAGCGCCCGATGTCTTAGTCCAACAAACAATGGATCAAGTACTACAAACATTGCGCAGCAAAAAAGAAGAGTTCAAACAACAACCAGGCAAATTATACGAACTGGTAGACACCCAAGTATTGCCGCATTTTGATTTTGATCGCATGTCGCGCCTGGTGCTGGCAAATGAATGGAAATCAGCCAGCGCTGCGCAACAGCAAAGCTTCGTGAAAGAATTTCGCACCCTGATTGTGCGTACCTATGCCTTGTCACTGCTTAATTACACCAATGAAAAAATCACTTATCTGCCAATGGAAGGCGATCCAGCCAGTCGCAAAGTCTCCATTCGCACCGAAATCACTAAACCCGGCAGCACCCAAAAATTGCCGATAGAATACAAAATGTATCTACCCGCAGAAAAATGGCAGGTCTACGATGTGCAGGTAGACAATATCAGCTTGGTACTCAACTACCGTCAAAGCTACGCCGACGAAATCCGCCGCAATGGTTTAGATAAACTCATTGCAGACATGGCAAAGAAAAACTCCGCAGCCCAAATTGCACAATAAAACTGACCGCATGGGCATCGCTGTGGCGATGCCCATTGCCACCCTTCCCGCTTCTTTAGCTACATTGCGAACCCCAGCATGTCCGTTCCCGCCGTTGATATTCACAATATCCACAAAAAATATACCGATCTAGAAGCACTAAAAGGCATCAATCTCAGCATTGCACCGGGCGATTTTTTCGGCTTGCTGGGTCCCAATGGTGCAGGAAAATCTACGCTAATCAACATCATGGCAGGCTTAACCCGCCCCACCTCCGGCACTATCAAAGTGCTAGGGCATGACGTATTGAGCGATTGGCGACAGGCACGCCACGCACTCGGGGTCGTGCCACAAGAACTGGTTTACGACCCCTTTTTCAACGTGCGAGAAATGCTGCGCCTGCAATCCGGCTATTTCGGCTTTGGGCGAGAAAACTATGCCTGGATTGACGAACTCATAGAAATCCTTAGCCTCACCGACAAAGCCACCACCAATCTACAGCGCCTCTCCGGCGGCATGAAACGCCGCGTTTTGATTGCCCAAGCCTTAGTACACAAACCCGCAGTCGTGGTGTTAGACGAACCCACCGCTGGCGTAGATGTCGAACTGCGCCAAGCCCTGTGGGAATTTACCAAACGCCTGCATAATCAAGGTCATACCATATTGCTGACCACCCACTATTTAGAAGAAGCCGAAGCCCTCTGCAACCGTATCGCCATTCTCAACCAAGGCGAATTGGTCGCGCTAGACAGCAAAACTGCGCTGCTCTCTCGCCATCCTTACCGCTTTCTGAAACTACATCTCACAACCGCCACGCCGCAACTTCCCGCCGCCCTAGAAAACAAAGTTGTTACTTTTGAAGATCAACAACTTATCCTACGTTTACACCGAGATAAAGACGCTATTGCCGGCGTCTTAGCAAGTCTACAAGCCGCTGGCATCCTGTTTGATGATTTACATACCGACGAACCAGGACTAGAAGAAGTTTTCATGGATTTAATCCAAAGCAACAAGCATTAAATTCTCATTTATTCCCTCAATCCCCACTGTTTTAGCCATCTGCAAGCTTTGTCGCCAACCTCACAATCGCAGTTTTTTGTTATTTTTCTCACTTTGAAAAAACCAAATATTTTCATTATAAATCAATATCATAATAAAAAAGATAGACTGGCACGCATATTGTCACTATAAACTGCAAGGACTGACGCCCAAGGATTTAGTGATAGTAGTTTTCTTAAAGAAAATCCGAATCCTTAAATCAGGGTTATTAGACAGTTCTATTTCTGAAGACTTCGCATTTCATAGCAACAGCCGTTAATTCACAGATTAGTGGTGCGGCAGGAGAATAACTCATGAGCCAAGCAGTTGAAAATATCAAACCCAGCTATCCGCTGTTTCGTGACGAAGATTACAAAGCCAGTTTAGCCAAAAAACAAGCTTTGTATGAAGAGCGAGTGCCGCAAGAGAAAATTGATGAAGTTTTCCAGTGGACGACCTCAGAAGAATATAAAGAACTGAATTTCAAACGCGAAGCTTTAACCGTGAATCCGGCTAAAGCCTGCCAACCTTTAGGTGCCGTGCTCTGTGCGCTCGGTTTTGAAAAAACCCTGCCCTATGTGCATGGTTCACAAGGCTGTGTTGCCTATTTCCGTACCTATTTCAACCGTCATTTCAAAGAACCTATTGCCTGTGTATCAGATTCAATGACAGAAAACGCCGCAGTATTTGGCGGGCAAAAAAATATGTTTGATGGCTTAAAGAATGCCAACGCCCTCTACAAACCAGATGTTATTGCAGTTTCAACCACCTGCATGGCAGAAGTTATTGGTGATGACTTAAACGCATTCATTAATAACTCCAAAAAAGAAGGACACATTGAACAGGATAAACCTGTGCCTTTCGCGCATACGCCAAGCTTTGTTGGTAGCCACACCACTGGCTGGGATAATATGTTTGAAGGCTTCATGCGTTTTTACACCTTAAACCATATGGAAGGTAAAGCGCCAGGTAAAAACGGCAAGCTCAACATTGTGCCCGGTTTTGAAACCTATCTGGGTAATTACCGCGTGGTTCATCGCATGTTAGATGAAATGCAAGTAGAACACACCATGCTGTGCGATCCTACCGAAGTGCTAGATACCCCAGCAGACGGTGAATTCCGCATGTATGCGGGGGGTACTACGCAAGATGAAATCAAAGATGCACCTAATGCCATAGATACGATTTTAATGCAGCCCTGGCACTTAGAAAAAAGCAAGAAATTTGCTAAAGCCACCTGGAAACATACGGTGCCAGATTTAAACATTCCAATGGGCTTAGAATGGACTGATGAATGGTTAATGAAAATTTCTGCAATTACGGGTAAAGCAATTCCCGCTTCTTTAACCAAAGAGCGCGGTCGTTTAGTTGATATGATGACCGATTCTCATACTTGGTTACATGGCAAGAAATTCGCACTTTGGGGCGATCCAGACTTTGCCATGGGAATGGCAAAGTTTCTCCTCGAATTAGGTGCAGAACCTACGCATGTTCTGTGCAATAATGCCAACAAACGCTGGATGAAAACCGTGCGTAAAATGCTGGATGACAGCCCAGTAGGTAAAGACTGTGAAGTTTATATTGGAAGCGATTTATGGCATATGCGTTCTCTGGTGTTTACCAACAAACCAGATTTCATGATTGGTAACAGCTATGGTAAATTCATTCAACGCGATACGCTGTATAAAGGTAAAGAATTTGAAGTGCCTTTAATTCGCATTGGCTTCCCTATCTTGGACCGTCATCATTTACACCGCATGACCACTTTAGGCTATGAAGGTGGAATGTATTTGTTGACCACTATTGTCAATGCAGTATTGGATCGTTTGGATGAAGAAACGCGCGGCATGGGTACAACGGACTATAATTACGATTTAGTACGTTAACCTTTCTCCAGGGTTCCCGTGCTTTTGTGCGGGAACATTTCTGCGATCTCTGTTGTACTTAATCGCTTTTAATTCTAGGGAGAAACTACCGTGCCAAGCGTAATGTTGAGACAAAATGATGCCGGCAAAATTAGCTTTTATGTCGCCAAAAAAGACATGGAAGAAACGATTGCCAAACTGGAATTTGACAGCGATGATAAATGGGGCGGCGAAATTGAACTGGAAGATGGTTCAAAGTTCTTTATTGATCCCATGCCGCGTCCCAAATTGCCCTTAACCCTACGCGCTAAACGGGTGGATGAATAATGAGCGAGATCAGCCGCGAATTGGCATTGCGCATTGGCTTAGCTGCTCGTGCTTTGCCAGATACAGAAACGCACCGTTTGATTGAAGTGTTATTGGACTGCGTTGGGCATCCGCTGACTGAAGCCAAACTCAGTACGCTAAAAGTCAAGGATTTGAAACAAGCGGCTGAAGGTGAACTGAGTGAATTACCCGCAGATGCTTTAAAGCTTGCACTCAAGCATTTGCAAGGCGATATGGATACGGTTGCCAGTGCGGATTTACCACCCTGTGAAGCCTATCAGGAAGGCGATATGCCCAATTCTATTCGCGTGGCTTGTGCCTCTAATCAAGGCGCGTTGCTTGATGGGCATTTTGGTTCTTGTGCGCGTTTTTTGATTTATCAGGTCTCCAAACAGGAAGTACGACTGATAGATATTCGTTCAACCCAAGGCGATCAGGAAGTGGATGAAAAGAACAGCTTCCGTGCAGAATTAATTAAAGATTGTCATGTGTTGTATATTGTTTCTATTGGTGGACCTGCAGCAGCAAAAGTGATACGCATGGGCTTGCATCCTATTAAGCAACCAGAAGGCGGCGATAGCCTAGAAATAGTCACCCAATTAAAACAAGTGCTCAGCGATTCACCGCCGCCTTGGTTAGCCAAAGTGATGGGCATGAGCGCCGCAGAGCGGGTACGTTTTGCATTGGAAACCGATGAGGAAGCGAACGCATGACCCCAGAGTTTGCACAAACTATTGTTCAACAAGTAGAACAATTAGGTTTAAGCAACGCAACTCTGGCACAATTGCGCCAAACTTACCCAGAGGTGCATTTTACTTATTGCATGGATGATGACATTACTCACCCGCAACCAGTCATGAAATGCCAAGGATTCAACCTCTATCTGGTCGGCGGAGAACACTGCCTGGCATTAACCCAGGATTATGCAGCCGCAAGCGGCTTAGTGCTTGCGGAAGTTATTGAAGACTCTTAAGGAGAATTAATATGGCTCAAGTCGGTTTATTTTTTGGTACAGACACAGGCAATACGCGAAAAATCGCTAAAATGATCAAAAAGCAGTTCGCTGATGATGCTATCGAACTTATGAATGTTTCCAAAGAAGGCAGCAAAGAGGCTTTCATGGGCTACGATAAAATCATCTTTGGAATGCCCACTTTAGGCGATGGTGAATTAGAAAACAGCGTGCGCGATTTTTTGAAAGAATTGAAAGGTGCAGATTTAAGTGGTAAAACCATTGCACTCTATGGCTTAGGAGATCAAGAAGGCTATGGTCATGAGTTTCTTGATGGCATGGCGATTGTGTATGAAAAATTCTCTGCAATGGGCGCTACTTTAATTGGGCGCTGGCCAACTGAAGGCTATGAATTTGAAGCGTCCAAAGCAGTGGAAGATGATGAATTTATCTGTTTAGCCATTGACAATGATAACCAAGCAGATATGAATAAAGAACGTGTAGAAGCTTGGGTAGAACAAATCCGCGGTGACTTAGGTCTATAAACCACTGCAAAACGCAAAAGATAATACTACAGCAATGCAGTTTTATCTTTTGCACAACGCTTTAAGAGCTACTGGCACTCTCAACTTGAGTTATCCACTTAAACAAAGTTTAACTGCCCGTTATGACTTGCTTAAAGAGTCATTGCATTGTCTATCTTGGTAATTGGCATTTCTCCCGCCATGAATGCCCCCGCCGCTACTTCCCTCTCCGCCGTTTCTGATGACATTTGCACGACCTGCTCGTATCGCCATGATCGCCGTGTAGAAGGGCGTTGCCGCCCTGATGATGCCTGTATTCAAGTCAAAAGTGGGCGACGCATAGACCGCTTTCTGCGCAACAACCCTGATCTTGCCAGCCGCTACAAGCATGATGAATTTTTGGAAACCCGTGCAATTGCAGCACGTTACATTAGCCAGGCAGAATTACTGGAATTAATTAGCGACCCAGACGAGACTGTGCGCCGTGCGGTTGCTGCCCGTTTGCCGCCTGAAGAACTCAGTCCCTTGCTGCAAGACCCGGATCGAGAGGTGCGTATCACGGTAGCGGATCGCTTGCCTGCAAGTCGTGTAGAAGCCTTGGTGCAAGACGAGGATTATATGGTGCGCACCCTGGTTGCTCGGCGTATTGCCAAAGGGCGCTGGTTTCGTATGATTTATGACAAGGATCGGCTCGTGCGCGAAGCAGTGGCGCAGCGCCTACCCGAACCCAGCTTGTCGTTGATGAGCGATGATCCCGAAGCGGAAATTCGCCGCATCGTTGCTCAGCGTTTGCCGGAAGCTTTTTTATATCTCATGTTGGAAGATGCTGATTGGGTGGTGCGCTATTACGTTGCCGAACGTGCGCCCCTGGCGGTATTGGACAAGCTGTTAGAAGATGTTGAGCCTGATGTGCGAGAAATGGCGCAAATGCGTTTGGCAGCGGCAACCGCAACGCGCACTTAAAGTTTATAAAAAATCTGCTAATGCACTAGAGCGCGAAGGCAGAGACAAACGCTGGGTAAATAATTCAACAAATATTTTTTCATCTGCCTCTGGCAAGATCAACAGCGACAATAAGCCT
>DYPD01000089.1 GCA_020720115.1 Thiomargarita sp.
GCATACGCGCTGCCTGTAACCAACAATGCAAGGCTGATGGCTTTTGCCAAAGAATGCTTCTTCATAACCTATTCCTGTTTCAAAGGGGGGATTGCAAAATTGTAGAAAACGCACAAATGTCGTGCATAGAACAGCCGCAAAAAACAGCACCTCCATTTTAACCTATTGTAAAATAGGGTTTTCTGGAGATTTTCTTACGGCAGAAAGGGCAAGATGAATGATATACTGAAAGCAGGTTTATTTGCAATTGCACAGGTATATATAGTAGGATTACTCAATAATTATATTTTTATAATTATTAAGCATATGATTTTATATATCTTTTATTTTAAATATTCAGTAATCCGACTATACAACGCGATTTTTTTGCCTGATAGAAAGGAGAAAATGCTCTTGAGTTCATCTAAATGTAACTGCTAAAAACCCAAGCTACCTTAGAATTTGTAACAAGGCTGTGTTTATGGCTAAAACATGACCTGACGGCGTTGCTTCCATCAGGTCAATTTCATACTAGGGTAGCGCCTTAAAGATCAACTTGTTACCCCGATCCATATCGGTCAATTCCATGCCTTCAGGGGTAATGCTGTCAATTGAATAACACAACCCATCTTCCGTTTGAATATAAGAACTACTCGAATCTGCAAGCCCGCCGTTATCCGCACAGGCAGTAAACAACGCGAATGTAGTACGACTCACTTCCTGATTTTCATAATAATCAATCCACACATCCGCTTCTATCGCTACCATAGATTTAGAATCATCCACACTAATCCATGCGCCCTGCAACGCTCGCATTCCATCGGCTGCAAACACTCCACTCATCCCACCAACAAACGCCACAAATAGCCCAGCACGCAAAAATCGAGAAACCATTGCATTACTCCTCAAAATAGAGATGAAAAAAATTACGTGCAATCCACGCAACACTTAGAATAATACAAATAACTGAGGTAATTGCAAAATTGTAGAAAGCGCGGGAATTTCCCGCGTATCCGGCTTAAAACCCCACGCGAAATCCATACTGCCAATCGCTTTGGGTCAGGTTTTTTAGGGCTTGTAATAGGCTTTGTCCAGGGATGGCTTCGCCTTCAAACACGCCATGTATCCAAAGTGCAGTGCGGGCAAAACCGCCGCGCTTGCGCCAGTGCCATGCCCAGGGCGGCGATGTTTGAGCGCAGCCAGGGCACAGGAACAGCGGCGCAGCTTGTTGTTGCCAGCCGGCTAATTGGTTTTCCCAGTCGGGTAAAAAGCTGTTGCAGTGTGGACAGCGCGGGGCGCGGGTTGCCTGGTTGCCGAGAAATTCTAGGGTCGCACTAGATATACAGCGCAGGCTGTAAAAGTTGGTTGTGGAGGCGCCGGCGCTGGGCAATGCGCTGTCAATCGCAGGCGCGCAGCCCATGAAGCTGAGGTGTTGAGCAAAGGTTGCGCCGGGCAAATAAGCGGTGCCTTGTTGGGCTTCAAAAGCTGCGCCAAGTAGCTGTAATTCTTGTAATAATCTCATGAAATCAGCCAGCGGCGCTTGGCTTTCGCTGTTGGCGGGATAGAGCACAAGGGCATTTTCGGCAAGTTTGAGCATGGTGGGAAAGCCTCCTTTAATGGCGTTTTAAGACTTTGTAAATCAATGGCTTGATAAATTTTTGTGTGATTATTTTTGGACTTTGACCGGCGATCTTACTAAACTTCCCTCTTTGGCGATTGCAAGTGCTTGATTTTCCGCGTCCTTCGACAAGCTCAGGGAACGGAAAATAGTGCTTGATTTTCCGCACCCTTCGACAAGCTCAGGGAACGGAAAATAGTGCGTGGTTTTCCGCGTCCTTCGACAAGCTCAGGGAACGGAAAATAGTGCGTGGTTTTCCGCACCCTTCGACAAGCTCAGGGAACGGAAAATAGTGCTTGATTTTCCGCACCCTTCGACAAGCTCAGGGAACGGAAAATAGTGCGTGGTTTTCCGTACCCTTCGACAAGCTCAGGGAACGGAAAATAGTGCTTGGTTTTCCGCACCCTTCGACAAGCTCAGGGAGCGGGAAATAGTGCTTGATTTTCCGCGTCCTTCGACAAGCTCAGGGAGCGGGAAAATCAAGCCCCTGCAATACGGTTTTTTGGCTGTCCTATCACCTGGTATTTAACAGAAACGAGAAAAAATGCAATTTACGCTATTACAACAAGCAGATAAAGCCAGACGCGGGCGCTTGGAATTGGCGCGTGGCCTGGTGGATACACCCGCTTTCATGCCGGTGGGTACCTATGGCACTGTAAAAGGAATGCGCCCTGAAGAGGTGGCGGCGACGGGTGCGCAAATTATTCTGGGCAACACTTTTCACCTGATGCTACGCCCAGGTGTTGAGATAATTCAGGCGCACGGTGGGCTGCATGGCTTTGCTCATTGGGATAAACCGATTTTGACGGATTCCGGTGGATTTCAGGTATTTAGCCTGGGCGAAATGCGCAAAATCACGGAAGCGGGCGTGGCGTTTCGTTCGCCGATTGATGGCGCGAAAGTGTTTTTAGACCCGGAGCGTTCCATGGCGGTACAACGGGCGCTGGATGCGGATGTGGTGATGGTGTTTGATGAATGCACGCCTTATCCAGCAACTTACGAGCAAGCGCGAGATTCCATGCGTTTATCATTGCGCTGGGCGGAACGCTCCAAAGCGGCGCATGGCGATAATCCGCACGCGCTGTTTGGCATTGTGCAAGGCGGCATGTTTGAAGATTTGCGCCACGACTCCTTGCAGGGGTTGCAGAACATAGGCTTTGACGGCTATGCCATTGGCGGTTTGTCGGTCGGTGAGCCGAAAGAAGAAATGCTGAAGGTGCTGGATTATCTCGCGCCGTTGATGCCGTCTGACCGCCCACGTTATTTGATGGGTGTCGGCACGCCGGATGATTTGCTGGAGGCAGTGTGGCGCGGGATTGATATGTTTGATTGCGTGATGCCGACGCGCAACGCCCGCAACGGGCATTTATTCACGCATCAGGGCGTAGTGAAAATCCGCAACAGCCGCTACAAAACCGATACCGCGCCGCTGGATGCGCTATGTGATTGTTATACCTGTCAAAATTACAGCCGCGCTTATTTACATCATCTGGACAAAGCCCAGGAAATGCTCGGCGCACATCTGAATACCGTACATAATTTACATTATTATCAAAGTCTTATGCGTGGCATACGAGAAGCCATTGGCGCCCAGGATTTACTGGCTTTTATGCACCAAACCCGCGCACGCTGGGCAGCACAAGACGCTGATATATAAAACTTTTATGTGCGAATATGCCCATCACCCAGCACGATGAATTTCTGCGAAGTCAGCCCTTCCAATCCCACCGGACCCCGTGCGTGCAGCTTGTCAGTGCTGATGCCGATTTCCGCGCCTAAACCATACTCAAAGCCATCAGCAAAGCGCGTGGAGGCATTGACCATCACCGAACTGGAATCCACTTCATTAAGAAAACGCTGCGCCCGGCTCCAGTCCTCGGTGATGATGGCATCTGTGTGCTGTGAGCTATATTGACGAATATGATCAAGGGCTTGGTCGAGATCATCCACCACCCGAATGGACAAAATCGGCGCTAAGTATTCGGTCATCCAATCTTCTTCTGTGGCAGGTTTTGCCGCCGCCAGCAACGCGCAGGTTGCCGCGCACCCGCGCAATTCAACGCCCATTTCCAAGTATTTTGCCCCCAACAGCGGCAACACCTGTGCGGCTATGTCTTTGGCAACCAACAAAGTTTCCATGGTATTACAAGTACCGTAACGCTGAGTTTTAGCGTTAAACGCCACTTTCACGGCTTTATCCAGGTCGGCTTTGGCATCAATGTAGACATGACAAATGCCGTCTAAGTGCTTGATAACGGGGATTCTGGCTTCTTCGGTGACGCGCTCAATCAGGCTTTTGCCGCCGCGTGGCACAATCACATCTACAAATTGTTTCATGCGCAGCAATTCGCCAACAGCGGCGCGATCAGTGGTTTCAATCACTTGCACGGCAGTCTGCGGCAAACCAGCCGCCGCCAAGCCCTGTTGAATGCACTGAGCAATGGCTTGGTTGGAATGAATAGCTTCTGAGCCGCCGCGCAAAATAGTGGCATTACCTGCTTTCAGACACAGCCCTGCCGCGTCAGCCGTAACATTCGGACGCGATTCGTAAATGATACCGATCACGCCAAGCGGCACACGCATCCGCCCCACCTGAATACCCGACGGACGGTAGCGTAAATCGCTGATTTCTCCGACGGGATCAGGCAGAGCAGCGATTTGCCGCAAACCTTCTGCCATTGCTTGAATGCGTGCTTCATTCAGCGCCAAGCGATCCAGCAAAGCCGCGTCCAAACCCCGCGCTTTGCCAGCCGCTAAATCTTGCGCATTCGCCGCTTGCAAGTCCGCAGTCTGCGCCAGTAATAAATCCGCAATGCGTTGTAATGCTTGGTTTTTTTGTGCAGTTTTGGCTTTTGCCATCGCCACCGAAGCAGCGCGAGCCTGCACCCCAATGTTCTGCATTAATGCTGGAATATCCATCGTTTTTGTTTTCCTTTATGTGCCAATAAAAAAATTTGCTGAGTTGCTCACTCAGCAGCTATTGTAACTGCCGCAACCTTTCAAGTGCAGGCAGATCGGTTGACGGCTTTTCTGGATAAAAGTCATCAAGGCTTGACACGCAAACCTAAATCCTTAAAAGTATCGTTTTTTTCATTCAGAAAATTTACCACAAACGACTTAATGTTGCCTATCTCAAATTCCTAACATTCTTAAAACTTTATAAAAACATCACGGAATTAAATCCATGTCAACTACTGATATTGTTCCACAAACACTCATCCTTAAGCATTATCGCCGTCATTTATCTAAGTTCCACATCAGCGTCCTCATGCTAGTGTTGGTGCTGACATTTGCCATAATGGCGGCTTTTACACTGTTGGCGCATCCTGAGATTTTGCAATGGACCGTGCAGCAATGGCAGGAAGTTCTAGTGATTCAATGGCAACGCTACCGCACATCTTCTTTGTTTTATTTGAACACCTTCATTTTGTTACTGAGTGTTTATCAATTACTCAGCACTTTATTTGCGCATTTTTATGAGCGGGTAGAACTGGGTCTACAGGGTATTCGTTATGTGCCACCATTGCCGACTTGGTTGCGTTTTGTTCCTTTGGGCTGGCAATTCTCTTGGCAAGAAATTCAAGCGATTAAAACCAAACCTGCAACTATTAGCTTGAATCGCTTAGGGCTAAAGCTGGAGTTGCATAGCAATAAGCGCAAGAAATCCCTAAATCCCTTGTATTGGATAGATTTGCAAGCACCGCACGATGCGCGTCCGACGCAGGCTTGGCAGGCTTTCACCGATGCTGAACTGCAACATGCTTTACAGCATTCTCCCCTTTGGCGTTATGCACAAACACAAAATCTGGTATTTAACGCGCTTACCCAAGCACCTGAGCCGATTCCTGAAAACTTTGATTTATTGAAACATCCTTATACCTCTAAAGCCTTGTATGTGTTTTTTGCTTTGCTGTTTTACGCGGTAATTGATTTTAATCTCAACCGCGAAAATTACATTAACGTGCCTTTCATGTACTTTATAACGGGCGGCGCTGTATTTGGTTCATTTGCTTTTGCGGGATTATCGAGTAAAGGGATTCCAGCAGCAGAGCATGGGGTATTAAGTTTATTTCTTGCGGGGGCGATGGCTTTTACTTTGTATCCAGCCTTGCTACGGGTTAATCAATTCACTGATATGCAGGGCTTACAAAGCCATGTGTATCATATCCATGAGGATTTTTCTTTACACCCAGTTGAACCTGAGTTACCCGTAATTCAAATGCGAAAAAATTTGGACTATTGGGGGCAGTTTCCTGTTAATGGTGAATATAGGCTAAATTTGCGCCAAGGTGGTTTGGGGTTTTATCAACTTAATTGGGTAGCAATTGAGCAAGACATGCGCGAGTTTTATAAAGCGCAGAGGAAGAAATAATGGCACAAGCAAGAATTGATAAATCTCTAAAAGAAGTCACTTTGCAGTTAAGAGAAAGTGAAGTTAAGCAATACAAGGGTATAAGCAAAGCTTTGGCATTCATAATTGTAATTACTTTATTAATTCCTATGGTAATTTTTGCCTCCATGCCAGAAAAAATCATGGATGTTCTTGTATATATCATCCTCTATATTATGGCTTCTTCGATTGTTTTAATTGTGGCTTTTTTGTATTTCCAAGGATTGGCTAAAACGCGCATTCGCTTGGATCAAATGGGTTTGCATGTGGATTCTGGCTTGCCTGCTTTTGTGCAAAATAGGTTTGGGACATATGGACGAATGCCCTTGCAGAGTTGGTCAGCGGCTTGGTCAGAGATAAGTTTTTTACAAATCAAAGTAGCACCACAAGCTCGCATAACCCCTGGCGCACGTTTTGTATTGCTGGGCATTCATAGGGGCTTGCGTTATCGAGAATTGCAACCTTATCAATGGGTCACGCCAGAATATGAAGCCAAATACCCGGCTGATTCTGCACCGAATTTAGAAACTTTAATTAAGTATTGGAAGAAAGTGCCTTCGCAAGAAATCAGCAGTTCGATTTTATTGTCGCCAATGATGAAATTCATCGCGCAGCAAGGTTTGAAAGTCAATATTGATGAAAAAGCCTTTATAGACACAGGTGTGGTGACGCGGCGTTCTTTGTGGGCTTTGTTCTTATTGCCGTTGGCTTTTATTCCTTTAACTTTGTCGGTTTTGCGTGTGCCAGACGCGGATACGTCGGTCAATTCTATGCCTCATGAGTCCGTCGAAGCCTTGCGCAGCTATCCTGATTTACCGCGCAAAGTCGCGGCTGCGTTGGATGTTTCTTATGACAATATCATTGCCGCAAGCTTCAGTTCGGATGGCAACTATTTAGCCGCAGGCGGCAAACAAACGGTGGCGTTTGTGTGGAAAATGCCAGAAACCCAGTTGTTGCACCGCTTGGAAGGACACAGCGATAAAATTCAAGGCTTGGCTTTTAGCCCGGATAATCAAATCCTGGCTTCAGGCAGTGAAGATAACAGCGTGCGCTTGTGGAATATGCAAGCGGGGACGTTGCAGCAAGTGCTTAAAGCGCCTTCGCCTCCTGGCACTTATCAGCGCATTTTCTCAGTGGCGTTCAGTCCTGATGGGCAATATCTGGCAGCGGCGAATTGGGACAGCAATATTTACATCTGGCAAATGCCTGCTGGCAATCTTTGGCGCGTATTAAAAGGCAGCTCAAGACCTTGGTGGGATGTATTGAAGATGACCGACACGGGCGATGGGCATAGCGATTCGATCAATGCTGTGGTGTTTAGCCCTGACGGTAAGTGGCTGGCAAGCGGAGCTTTTGATAATGCCGTGAAGCTGTGGGATGTCAAAACTTGGACGCTGCATAAAACGCTGCATTGGCACAGCGATTGGGTATTGGATGTAGATTTCAGTCCTGACGGGCGTTTGCTGGCTTCCAGTGGCAAAGATAAGCAAGTGCGTCTGTGGGATGTCAGCACGGGCGAGCGTTTAAGAAGCCTGCACGGACACCGACAAGACGTGGCTTCAGTGCAATTTCATCCCAGTGGCCAAGTGTTGGTGTCAGGCAGCAATGACCGCAGCATTAAGTATTGGGAAGTGGAGACAGGGGCTTTGTTGCACACGCTGCCCCAGCAAATTGATTATGTCAACATCGCAATTTTCAGCCCCGATGGTAAACAATTGGTGACGGGCAACGGCATCAGTCCTGGAGCCAAAAAATTCGCTGCGAGTAACAAAGAGACGGTAAAAGTCTGGCAATAAGCCCAGTCTAATGGCTGACATTAGGCAAAGGCTTTCTTGTGTAAGCTCAGAACCTTGTTTTTCGGCACGTCAGGACAAACTGGCGTGACTTGCAAACTGCCCTTGTTCCATTCAGCCGCCCATGCTCACGCGCACCGCCGGGCGGTAGCTGCTGGCGGGCGGGATGCGACGCCAAAAGCCGCGCATAAAACCATAAGAGCAGAGCAAATAATCGAGAAAATACAAGCCGGTATCGCTTAAATCCCGCTTAAACAGCGCACGCAGCAAAAACAGCGTTAGCATCAGAATCATCCAAAGCGCAAAATACAGCGCCTGATGCGTAAAGAGCGCGATTAACAAGGCGAGAATGCCTATTTTATACAGCGCGGTGAAAAACAGCGCACGTTTATAAATCCCCAGAAATTCGCCGATAAAGGGGTTGCCCAACAGCAAGCGCAACACTTGCCCCAAGGCGATATGCCGCCCTAAATTCCAATCCCGCTTAATCTGGCGCACAGTCAGACCGCTGGGGTTTTCTAGGCTATAAAATTGTGTGTAATGAATGGTCATAGGCACGGGAATGCGTTGCAATTCATAGCCAGCGGCGCTGATGCGTAAGCCCAGTTCGAGTTCTTCTTCATTCGTCAGGTAAGGATTAAAGCCGCCGACTGCTTCGAGCACCGCTCGGCGATAGAGCACCGACTGCCCTAAATGGCGCACTTCGCGTACCTGATCGCCCACATAAAAGCGATCCAAATTCTCGCTGACTTGCTCACCTGCTTCGTTAAAGCTGATTTCGTGGCATTTACCCGCCACCGCTGCCAAGCGCGGGTTGGCATCCATACGCGGCAACGCGACCTTAAACCAATCTGCATCGAGCCACATATCACCATCGAGAAAATACAGGTATTTGCCGTCGCTGTGCTGCATGCCGATATAGCGTCCGGCGGCTGGCGACAAAAAAGCATTCTCTGGAATTTCAATGATTTTAATCGGATATTGGCGAGCAATAGCAACCGTATTGTCGCTAGAAGCTGAATCTACCAGCAGAATTTCAACCGCTTGCAACCCAGCAGTGGCTTTCAGTACGGATTCAATGCCGCGTGCGATTTTGCCGCTTTCGTTACGGGTAATGATGACCACAGACAATGTGTGCATAGAAATCTTCCTGAGTTAAAACAAGGGGTAAGATAATAGCTTGAGCGCAAAGCGGACACGAATTAAAAATTATGAGTAATAGCAACGATTAAGTCTAAAGCTATTCAATCTTGCTTGTCTAAAAAAAGCTTCTTTTTGTAAAATTGCGTTAAACATGGCTAATCAA
Organism: Thiomargarita sp.; assembly: GCA_020720115.1. Classification (GTDB taxonomy): domain Bacteria; phylum Pseudomonadota; class Gammaproteobacteria; order Beggiatoales; family Beggiatoaceae; genus BB31. The sequence continues at coordinate 9,087 of DYPD01000089.1, forward strand.
CCTCTGTTTTTAAAGGATTCAACAAAATGCGTGAAATTTGGGCAGCACCTGCCAAACTTAATCTGTTTCTGCATATTACTGGGCGCCGAGCAGATGGCTACCACAACTTACAAACGCTTTTTCAATTTATTGATTTACAAGATGAATTGGCATTTCAGGTGCGCTCTGATGGACAACTGATTTGTCACACCGAATTACCTGGCGTCAAGCCGCAGGATAACCTCATCTGGCGTGCCGCTCACCTTTTGCAACAAACCGCGCAAACACCACAGGGCGCAGACATCTGGCTAGAAAAACGCATTCCCAGCGGTGGGGGTTTGGGCGGCGGCAGTTCTGATGCGGCAACGACGCTGCTTGCCTTAAATCAGCTCTGGGGATTGCACTATACGCAGTCGCAATTAGCCGCATTGGGTTTGCAGCTCGGCGCTGATGTGCCCGTTTTTATTCAGGGCGTCGCTACTTGGGCAAGCGGCGTGGGCGAGCAGTTTTTTCCAGTAGAACAATTGGATACACCTTACTACTGCGTATTGCACCCGAATTGCGAGATTTCCACCGGCGCAATTTTTCAGCATGAACAATTGACAAGAAATACAAAACCCATCAAAATGCCGCGCTTTGTTGAATTGGATACGCTGTGGGCACACACTCACAATGATTGTGAAGCCCTGGTTTGCCGTGAATATCCAGCAGTTCAAACGGCGCTAGAGTGGCTAAAGCCATTTGCACCAGCGCGTTTGACAGGGACTGGGGCTTGTGTTTTTGCACCTTTTACCACAGCCTCCGCCGCACAACAGGCGCTTGCTGCTTTGCCTAAAGCCTGGCAAGGTTGGCTGGTTCAAGGATTAAATCAGTCACCTGCTGTCTCTAAACGAAAATTTTCTTAACAACTTCTGCAACAAAAACACTCCTGGGGTGTAGCCAAGCGGTAAGGCATCGGGTTTTGATCCCGTGTACCGTAGGTTCGAATCCTACCGCCCCAGCCATTTTCCCACAGGGATTTATACCTAATCCCATTGATTCCTGTAATTTCCCACCAAACATGCAAGCAGACAGCAATTCTAGGCTGCCGCGTGCATTTGTGTTGATTTAAGTATTTCAATAGCCACGTTGCACCTACATTGCTGAGTCTCTTTTTTAGCTTTTCTTCAAGGAGTTCATAAATGAACCAGGAGCCTGCAACCTCTTCGGCTGAATTGCAGATTGAAAAAGTACCTCTCAATCGCTTAGCGCATTTTCCAATCACCTTTTTTGCAGTAACAATGGGCTTGTCAGGGCTGACTTTAGGTTACCAAAAAGCGCATGAAGTTTTGCATTTTCCCGCTTTCATCGGACAAGTGCTGGCTTATCTGAGTTTAAGCATTTTTGTGCTGGTATTGCTGATTTATCTATTCAAAATAGTGCGCTATCCCAGCGCCGCATTAGCCGAATTCAAACACCCGATGCGAATGCACTTTTTTCCGGCGATGAGTATTTCATTGCTGTTGCTGGCAACAGCATTTTGGGGCTTGTCACCTGAATTAGCCGCAGTGTTTTGGTTTAGCGGCGCACTTTTGCATGGCTGGTTGACGCTGTACATTACCAGTCACTGGATTAATCACAATTTTGAAATCCAGCATTCCACACCTGCGTGGTTTATTCCTATTGCGGGTAATCTGATTGTACCTATTGCGGGCGTGCATTTTTCTTCAGTGCAAATTTCTATGCTATTTTTTTCCGTTGGATTGTTTTTCTGGATGGCGCTTTTTACCCTGGTGTTTAATCGCATTGTGTTTCACCACCAATTGCCCGCCAAATTCATGCCCACCTTGTTTATTTTCATTGCTCCACCCGCAGTTGCATTCATTGCTTATTACGCCATCAGTGGACACTATGATTTATTTGCCCAGTTTCTTTACAGCTTGGCATTATTCTTCACCTTGCTGATTCTATTCATGTACAAAAACTTCTTGGGCTTACAATACTTTTTATCCTGGTGGGCATTTACTTTTCCTCTAGCAGCTATGACGGTTGCAACGCAATTGAGTTATCAGCTCACGCACGCTAGTCTTTTTTTATATTTCAGCTATTTCATGCTGATTTTGACCACTCTGGTCATTGCCTTGGTTGCGTGGCGCACCTTTGAGCACATGCTAAAAGGCGAAATCTGCGTGGTGGAAAAATAAGCGGCAGGAAAAGGCATCTGTTGGTGCCGCACATAGAGTCACTGCTAGGCTGTCGAAATTCCGCAAATATTCTGTCAAAGCCATTCCCGATTTTTGGCTATTATTGGGTTGCTAAAACTCGCCGCGTGCTTGTTTGTCGGCGTGGTAGGAAGAGCGCACCAGCGGTGCGCTGGCAACTTGGCTAAAGCCGAGGCTTTTTGCCAGCATCCCTAGCTGGGTAAATTCTGCTGGTGTGAGGTAGCGACTGACAGCTAAATGGTGGCGGCTGGGTTGTAGATATTGTCCGAGGGTCAGCATTTCGCAGTCCTGCGCGCGCAGGTCGCGCAATACGGCTTCTATTTCTTCTGGGGTTTCGCCGAGTCCTAACATTAAGCCGGATTTGCTCGGTACTTTGGGGTGTTGGGTTTTGAATTTCTGGAGCAAGTTTAGCGACCCCTGGTAATCTGCGCCGGGGCGCACTTGTTTGTAAAGGCGCGGCACTGTTTCTAGGTTGTGGTTGAATACATCGGGCGGTGCTTGGCGGAAAATTTCTAGGGCGCTGTCTAAGCGTCCGCGAAAATCGGGGGTGAGGGCTTCGATTTGGATGTTTGGCACTGCGGCTCGCACGGCTTGGATGCAGTCTACAAAATGCTGTGCGCCGCCGTCGCGTAAGTCGTCGCGGTCTACTGAGGTGATCACTAGGTAGTTAAGCTGCATGGCGGCGACGGTTTGGGCGAGATGGGCGGGTTCTTGCGCGTCCAGTGCTGCGGGGCGTCCGTGTGCTACGTCGCAAAAGGGACAGCGGCGGGTGCAGATGTCGCCCATGATCATGAAAGTGGCGGTGCCGCCGGAAAAGCATTCGCCGAGATTGGGGCAAGCCGCTTCTTCGCAGACTGTGTGTAAGCGGTGCGCTCGGAGCTTTTCTTTGAGTTTTGCAATTTTGGCGGGATTATCAATTTTTATCCGAATCCAGTCGGGCTTGCGTAGCAATTCTCCGGTACTGGGTGTGACTTTAATCGGAATGCGGGCGGTTTTTTCTGCGCCGCGCTGTGCTTGTCCCACTTCTGGGGCTACGGGCTTTTCTGGTTTCATGAGGCTGATCTGATGATGTGCTGTTGTCTGCGTGTTTCCAGATAACGCAGAATTTCTTTGACCACTGCTTTGACGGTGCGGCGTCCGGTTTCAACTTTCACGTCGGCGATGCTTTCGTATAGGGGCACGCGCTCGCGCAGCAGTTGTTTGATTTTTTCTTGCGGATTGTCAATTTGCAGTAGCGGACGGTTTTTTGTACGGCTGGTGCGTTTGAGCAGGTGTGTGGCGGCGGCGTACAGGTAAATCACAATGCCGCGCTGACTGAGGTAGGCGCGATTGTCTGGGTCAAGCACCACACCACCGCCTGTAGCCAGAATGAGGTGATCAAGCTGGGTGAGCTGGTCGAGCATTTCGCGTTCGCGGCGGCGAAAACCGGCTTCGCCTTCCAGTTCAAAAATCAGCGGAATGCTGACGCCGGTGAGGTCTTCGATTTCTTTGTCGCTGTCTTTGAAGCTGTGGCTTAAGCAGAGTGACAGTTGTTTGCCTATGGTGGTTTTTCCTACTCCCATAGGTCCTATGAGAAAAATATTGTGCTCTTTCATGGTGGTTATAAAAATACTTAAGGGCGTTAAAAAAGAGTTTTTGTTCAATGGGTTAGTGGGTATTGATGCCGATGTGTAAATCCCAACGATTAACAATGCGGCAGAACAGTTCGGCGGTGCGTTCGGCGTCGTAAATGGCTGAATGTGCTTGGGAACTGTCCCATTCCAAGCCCGCCGCTTGTACTGCCCGCGCCAGCACTGTTTGCCCATAGGCAAGTCCGCCTAGACTGGCGGTATCAAAGGTGCTGAATTGGTGGAAGGGCGTGCGTTTGAGTCCTACGCGATCAATGGCGGCTTTGAGAAAACTCAAGTCAAACGCGGGGTTATGTCCAACCAAAATGGCACGCGAGCAATTGTATCTTTTCAGCGCAGTCCAAATCGGCGAAAACAGGGTTTCTAAGGCTTCGGCTTCAGGGACGGCAAAACGGAACGGATGATAGGGATCAATGCCGGTAAATTCCAACGCGGATTGTTCTAAGTTCGCGCCAGGAAAGGGTAAAACATGGCTAAAGTGGGTTTCATCTCTGACCCATTGACCGCTTTTTTGTTTGAGTAGCACGGCGGCAACTTCTAAAAGCGCGTCGCGCTGCGGATTAAAACCGGCGGTTTCTACGTCTACCACAACCGGCAAAAAGCCGCGAAAGCGCCGATGAATAGGGGCGCTCATGCGGGCACCGCCAGTTGCCAGTGAATCGTCTGACCGGCTCGTAGCGGTATTACTTCTTCATGTTCTGCAAAATTAAAGTGTTCAGGCATCATCCAGTCGCGTTGCTCTAAGGTGAGGCTGCCGCTGTTGCGCGGCAGGCGGTAAAAATCTGCGCCGCGAAAGCTGACAAAAGCTTCCAATTTGTCCAGCGCCTCTAGGCTATTAAAGGCTTCGGCGTAGAGTTCTAATGCGGCGGGCGCGGTGTAAAGTCCAGCACAACCGCACGCGCATTCTTTGTGCTGGCGAGCGTGCGGGGCGCTGTCAGTGCCAGCAAAAAAGCGCGGATGTCCGCTGGTAGCGGCTTCCAGCAACGCCTGCCGATGAATTTCGCGTTTGAGCACTGGCAAACAATAATAATGGGGGCGAATGCCGCCCTGGAAAATAGCGTTGCGATTCAATAGTAAATGATGCGCAGTGATGCTGGCGGCTAAACGTGATTCGCCAGCCAATACAAAATCCACTGCTTCAGTGGTGGTGATGTGTTCTAAAGTCACGCGCAAACACGGAAATGCTTCCAGTAGCGGGTCAAGCACATGGCGCACGAACAGATATTCGCGGTCGAAAATGTCAATGGACGCGGCGGTCACTTCGCCATGAATCAGCAAAGGCACCTCGTATGACTGCATGGCTTCCAGCACGCCCCAGACCTTGCGTAAATCGGTGACGCCCGCGTCGGCATTGGTGGTAGCGCCCGCCGGATAATATTTAACCCCCAGCATTCCAGGGGTTTTTGCCAATATTTCAATCTCTTGCGGAGCGGTGTTGTCGGTTAAATAGAGCGTCATCAAAGGCTGAAAATCTGCTTCTGGCGGCAGAGCCGCCAAAATGCGCTGCCGATACGCCAAGGCTTGCGCCACTGTCGTAACTGGCGGTTTAAGGTTCGGCATGATGATAGCGCGGGCAAAACAACGGGCACTGGCGCTGACAACGCTGGCTAATGCCGCACCGTCGCGTAAATGTAAATGCCAATCATCGGGGCGAGTAATTTGTAGCTGCATAAGGAATCGCTTGAGTTGAGAAATAAAATTAGCTTATTCTGGCATACTTACTAGAGTGAGTGAAACCGAATATGACAAAACCCTTACCCCTACGCTATATCCAAATCGAAACCACCACCCGTTGTAACCAACGCTGTCATTTCTGTCCGGTATCGGTGAGCCAACGCCCCAAAGCCGTATTATCGCTGGAAAAGGTGCAGCAAATTATTCAAGGCATTAGCGAATATCCGCTCGAAGCCGTGTACCTAAACGGCTTTAACGAGCCAACTTACGACAAGCAATTGCTTGACAAGGTGCAGAGCCTACGCGCCGCTGGTTTGCCCCTGCACCTTAACAGCAATGGTTCGGGTTTAACCCAAACTTTAACCGATGGACTACTAGCCGCAGGCGTTGCGGGCTTTACCCTGAATCTCTCAACCCTAGATGCCGAGCGTTATTTAGCCACACGCGGCAGCCGAGACCTGCCCAATGTCATCCAACACCTGGAATACCTGCTTGCGCACAAAGGCGCAGCGCAAGTCAATATGCTCGTGCTAGGACAACTAGACGCAGTTCACGCACAAGATATTCAAGCCATCCAGACCCATTTTGCCCCGTTGGGCGCTACGCTCGTCATTTGCCCGATAGCAGATTTTGCCGCTGGCGCAACACAAGTGCTCAAACGCCGCCTCTATCACACCCAATTGCGCGGCTGCATCGGGCAACGCCACCGCCACTGGCTACATTTCACTCCTTCAGCACACGCCATTTTATGTTGCCAAGACTATGCACAACAGTATCCAGTCGGCGATTTACACACCCAAACACCCACAGAAATTTACCAAAGTGAAACCTTTGCACAACTACGCCGCTGGGTCGAAGGCGAAGAACCCGCACCAGAAGACTTCATTTGCCGCACCTGCGTATTTGCGCTGGGCAGCGAAAGCTACGCCGAAAAAACACGCCAATTCTTTTGCGCACACTGCCAATTACCCGCACAACTGGGCAACCTAGCCGCCAGTTGCCACCAGTGCGTTGTGTATTCCCACACTCAAACCCCAGATACTGCCGCCTAAAGACCTGCCCGCATGATCAACACCCCTGCCACACTCAGCGCCCACGACCTCAGTTGTATTCGAGATGACCGCTTATTATTCAAAGACTTAAATCTCTCCCTGCAACCCGGCGATTTGCTGCAAATTGAAGGACACAACGGCAGCGGCAAAACCAGCCTACTGCGCATTCTCTGCGGTCTGCTGCTACCCGAAAGTGGCGAAGTGCGCTGGAATGGCGAAAATATCGAAACAGTGCGCAGCGACTATTACGCCGAACTCAACTACGTTGGGCATTTACACGGTGTGAAAGGCGAATTAACGCCGCTAGAAAATCTGCGCGTAGCACAAGCGTTCAGCGCCAAACCCAAAACCCTGGATTTGAGCGCAGTGCTGGCACAAATAGGCTTACGCGGCTTTGAAGACGTACCCGCCCGCACCCTCTCCGCCGGACAACGCCGCCGCGTCGCTTTAGCGCGTCTACTACTCAGCGAAACCCGCCTGTGGATTCTCGACGAACCCTTCACCTCGTTAGACAAAACCGGCATTGAAGTCATTGAAACCCTGCTCCACGCACACGCCGCACAAGGCGGCATCGCCGTGCTCACCTCACATCATCCAGTGCGCAGCGAACAACTGCAACGCCTGCGTTTGAGCGATTAATGTTGGTTTCCAATAGACTTGCCCATGCCAATAACTTATTAAATAACAAAATCATTTTTCAGGTTAAATAGCCCAGCCGCAAGGCAATAACGGTATCCTTAATGAAATCAGATTGACATCTTAAACGATTAACCAGTATTTGAAACCGTTTCATGCCGCTGATTGCATTTTCAACATAAATTCGTTTTTTACTGATTTGTTTGTTTTCCTCCTTTTGTTCAGCCGTTAGTTCTGGTTCAGGATTGTTCTTGGACTTTCTTTGTTTTTTATGCGGAATGTAAATATCTTTAACAGAAAGATAATCTTTTTGTATACCTTGATACCCTAAATCAACGACTATTTTTATATTTTTGAACCAATCTTGCTGAGTAGAAAATTCAGACTTGAATAATTTATAACCATGCATTGAACCTGCAACAGTCTTTCCAATAGAAAGAATTGCTTTAACTTCATT
>DYPD01000007.1 GCA_020720115.1 Thiomargarita sp.
CCGCGTTTGCTGGCAAACACATCCTCCTGCCAGTAGACGGCTCGCGCCACAGTGATGTCGCCGCCGCTACGGTGGTGAAATTGGCGAAACAGTCGCAAGCGCCGGTAACTGTCATTGCCGCAAGTGCAGACGCATCCAAACAAGCCGAAGCACAAGCCAATGCCAACCGCATTCAAAATCTGCTCAAACAAGAAGGCGTGGACGCCCGCGCCGAAGTACGCAGCGGTCAGCCGGATGTGGTGATTAGCGAAACCGCCCAGCACTGTCAAGCCGATTTAATCGTCATGGGCAGTCATGGTCGTAGCGGTTTGGGACGTTTGTTGATTGGTAGCGTTTCCGAAAAAGTCATAGGTCAGGCACGTTGCCCGGTACTGGTGGTGAAAGGCTAGACTTCTTTTGGCTGGTGCAGTTACCCAAACCCCGCCAGATGGCTTGAATCTGGCGGGGTTTGTTGTTTGGCAGCGGCACTAAAGAATCGTCAACAATTTGAAAACATCACCCCGCTATGCTTCGGCAGGCTCAGCACAAGTCACCACCACAGCCGCCTCTTCCCGATACCGCCCCAGCCCCAAATCTTGCGAGTCAGCAAACCCCTCCAACCAAGCTTCGCTCAAGGCATATTGCTCCGCGACATTGGCTTGTAACATGTTCAAAGCCTCTTGAAACTGCGCCCGTCGTCCCACGCCGTCTAGGTATTGCCAGAAGCCTGCAACGAAGCGCATCGCCTCACCGCTGGCGGTGAACTGTTGTCCGCCTTGTTTGAGTTCTGCAAGCAGGTATTCGGCAGCACATAAGAACGTCGAGAATTTTCCGTTCCCTTCGACAGGCCCTTCGGCAGGCTCAGGGTGGCGCTCAGGGAACGGAAAATCAAGCTTTCGGATAATGATGATGTGCCTGCGCATACAAACGCAATGCAGCATTGATTTTTTGTGTGTAGTCTTGCTGGGTTTTGAACCACGCCAAGGTATCGGCATCTATTTGTAAAGTGACATCAACTAAATGCGGCGGTGTCCACCAGTCGGCAGCTTGAAAAAACTTTTCATCCAATGGCGGAATATCGGAAGTATCAATATCCACATCTTCAAGTTGTGCAATCCTATTCCAATCGGAGGTATTTTTCGTAGTTGATTCGTTCATATTTGAGTGCCTTTCGTAGTGAAATAATTCTGATGGTTTCTTCATCAGATTGTGAAAATATTAAGGTCACGACATAGCCGCGTAACATACCTATGCCTATCCAACGATCTTCGCCGTAATCTTCGCGTTTATCTAATGCGGTTAATAACGGCAAATTGAAAATTTCAGCGGCATCATGGAAGCTGAAACCCTGTTTACGCAGGTTGATTTGATTCTTATTTTCGTCCCATTCAAAGCGCATCAATCATTCTCTGCCATTCTGTGAGAATTTGGGTTTTATTCGCTACTCAAAATATAGCACAAACGCATCATCAGCCCGTCATCACCACCACAGCCGCCTCTTCTCGATACCGCCCCAGCCCCAAATCTTGCGAGTCAGCAAACCCCTCCAACCAAGCTTCGCTCAAGGCATATTGCTCCGCGACATTGGCTTGTAACACGTTCAAAGCCTCTTGAAACTGCGCCCGTCGTCCCTCGCCGTCTAGGTGTTGCCAAAAGCCTGCAACGAAGCGCATGGCTTCACCGCTGGCGGTGAACTGTTGTCCGCCTTGTTTGAGTTCTGCAAGCAGGCATTCGGCGGCTTGTATGAAGCTTACATTGTTGAAGGCATGTAGTTGATATTGCTCAATAAATAACCCAATTTCCCGCGCCAAGCTGTTCCGTAACCGCAGCGCATATTCTAACCCGCTGCCGTCAAATAACTGCTGTAAATCATTGAGGTTTTTGGCGGATAGCAGCCAGTTTTGCGCTTCACTGTCTTCGGGCTGCATTGCCCAAAAAAGCTGCGCTAAGGCGCGGGTGGCGGGTGCGTAGCGCAACAAGCCGGCGCTTTTGTACAGCTTGAGTACGGCGCTGAGGATTTGTGCGGCATCCACATCATGCACGCCGCGTTCGTAGCCTTCGTCGTAGCGATCCGTAGCGAACTCGCGCACCCGCTTGACTAAACCATCGCTCAAGGCGGCGGCATTGATTTTTGCTGCCCACTCAGCATCGTTTAGGCTGGCAAAAAACACTTCGGCTGCCAAATATTCAGCGCGATATACCTGTGCAGTTTCTGAGGCTAGATTTTGCGTCCAATAGGCTTGCAAGGCGTTGAGTGGTTCGTCTTCAAGGTCTTGGAAAAAGTCGGTGCCGGTTAAGTGCAGCGCCAGGCGTAAGCCATTGTCAGTTTCGCGGGGTAATAGGGTTAAATCCAGGGCTTGGGTATTGACGCTGAAACTGTGCTTGCCAAGCTGAATCACTGCGCCGCCGTCGCTGAAAATTTCTTGGCGGTCACGCAGTTCGCGTCCGGCTTGATCGCGGGCGCTTTTTAAGCGTGATTCGAGATCGCCCGCTCGCACCGCGTCGCCGATGGCGTACAGTTGCGCAATGCTGTCGCGGACTTTTTGCACCATCGCATCGGCGGCAAAATAGGCATTTTGTGCGTCTAAGTTGTCAAAACTGGCTAAACGGCGGCTCACGCCTTGCAAAATGCGCGTAGCGGCGTTGTTGAGATTAAGCGCACGGCGCTGGCGTTCTTCCAGCAGGCTTTGTTTGCGGCTTTCAAAGTGGGCGTAGACGGCTTCGCGTTGTTCGGTAATTTGTAGCAAGAAGTCATCAAATTCATTGAAACGGCTTTCTAGTTCCTCTAATTGCACCAATAAGCGTGACAGTTGTTCTTCGGTTTTTTCTGGTGTATCGGCAAGATTTAAAGCACTGGTCACGCTTTGCGAGAACAATTTGAATTGTGCGCCAAATTCAGCAGTGGCTTCAGTAGAACCTAAAGCTTTACGTTTTAAGGCTAATTCGGCTTTGGCGCGGTTGAGTTTGGCATAGACTTCGGCAATGTCTTCAAGGATGCGGGTGCGGGATGCGCTATCTTCAATGTGTAAATCATTTAAGACTTGGGTAAGCAACTCTAAGCCGCTGCTGGTTTCATTTAAGGCGCTTTCCAGGCTCTCTACTTCTAAGGTTTTGCTTAGATTTTCAATGCGGGCAAGATGGGTGTCTAGTTGAGCATGATAGGGCGCAAAAGCATCCTGTTTAAGCATGTAGGCAACCGTTGCACGGCTGAGTTCTTCAAACACAGCGACCACTTGCTGCTCAAGTTTTTCCAGCCGAGGCAAATCCAGATAACGCAATTCGCGCAGGCTGATGAGATGTCCGCGTTGCGAGCGCACTTGGGTCAAATGCTGCACATAGTCAGCAATGTCGTGCCAACCGCTGCGTTTTGCCACCGCTTGCAGCAGGTGTTGCTGTGTTTGTTGCGCTTGCGCTAAAGCCGCATCTGCTTGTTTACGCAGGCTTTGTACCTTTTCAAACTCATCAATAATGAGTTCGGCGTTGTCCAGCACCGTGCGAAATAGTGTGTGTAAATTGCCGACTTCGGCATGTTCTAGCCAATGAAAAGCGTCCAGCACGCGATTGGTAGCAGCGATGAGTTGCTCATACATCGCCCGCGTCGGGCTTTGCTCATCAATCAGGCGCTTCACGCTGTAGGCTTCTGCCAGCCCGCGCACCAGCTCGGCATTACCGATTTTGGCAACAAAAGACCCGTCAGTCGGGGTTTGCGCGGCAAATTCGTCGCTCATGTACGGCGTTTGCCAGATTTGCATCGGATGCACCTTGCTTGGGGCATCGTTATCAGCGCGAAACACGGTCATGCGACCCTCATCAAAAATAGAATAGCCATGACAAATCAAGGGATTCTGTACTTCTTTGCGAATCAAGTTATAAGATAAAAGAGCAAATTTACCCGCCTGCGGCTCAAAAAAACTGTACAGCACATCTTCGCCGTTGGGCGCCCGCAACATGCCCTTGTAAGTCATTTCTGCCAGGTGCGGCTCGTCAAAAATCTTAGTTTCACCGGTTTGCAAATAATAACCGCCAGGAAAAATAATCCCCTGATCTTCTGGCAATGTGATGCAGGCGCGACCTATAGCATCAATACGCTTTACCTTTTCAATCAATGGATTAAATATCAGATAACGCCAGTTGCTTTCCTTGTAGGGGCGGATTTTTAATAGAATCAACTTGCCTACTTCAGCGTATTCAATCTGCGCATCCGCCAGCGATTGATTCGGATCATCCACCGCTTCTTCATAAATCCCCTGCCCGGTACTGGTGTTATTTTCAATTTTGACCGTCAGACTACCGCCCACAGTTTCAACAAAAACCCTTTCTAAAATAGAAACATGCGGATGAATACCCAGCACATGCTGGTCGCGGGTGGTGGGCATCCAGTTAAAATCATGCGCAGCGGGAAACACATTGTCCTTCTCGCCGCGATGGTCAATATAGCTGACCTGTCCCTGCGCATTGATTGCCCAGCGGAACACCCGCACGTCGGTAAACCTTTGCCCAATCTGAAACACCGCCAACCGCTTGCCGTGAATGCGGCGCAAATACAACAGCTTGGCATCCTTGTAATAACGATATAACTCTTTGAAATCACGAATAAATTGCGCATCACCTAAAAAGCTCTCGGCGAGCGGCACCGGCGCGTATTCAAAGCCCTCTTCTGTCTGCTCAATGCGGTGCAGGCTAAACACATCACTGACTTCAATTTCGCTACGCATCCCCACAAACAGGTTGTAGCCAAACAGTATCAGGTTGCCAAATTCTTTGATGTCACGCGGTACGCAGTTGTTTTCAGTGCGAATGCGCGTGCGCCCAATGACTTGCATTTGGGTGTTGCCAAACACCGCCAGGCGCTTTTGATTCAAGGTATTGAGTTTATCTGCCAGCAAGCGGCTTTGTTCTGCCAAGCGGGCGCGGATGATTTCATAAGCACCGCCGCTGTCGAGTTGTTCTGGGGTCTTGTCGGTCATGAGGATACCTGCTGGTTTTGTACGAAATTATGCTTTGAATAAAGCAGCAATTTCGGCAAAGAGGGTTGTTAAATCACCGCCTAAAGAATGCGTCACAGTTTCAATATTGTTTTGCATCACATGTTTATGGTGTGGATAAGTCGCAATATCAGACCAATGCGGCGCATTATCCCAACGACAAATTAACCCCCCTGATTCATCTTGCCAATGATACGCATACTTAAAAGTGCTTTCACCCAACACAATTTGTTTGATATGTAAAATGCTGGAATCCTTAAACAGCACTTGGGCTTTTAGACGAAAATTAGCCCCCTCTTGATCATAAGCTTGAATTTCAAAAGAAGCTATGATTTCCTGATATTGCTTCAATAGATCAAGCAACATTTTTAACTTCTCGCAAACAATTTTTCCACCAGTCTAAAGCAGATTGCGCATATTCCCAATCTAATAAGTCATCTTCTAAAGAAAAGTTCTCGGTTTGATTGGGGGTTGCTTGCTGCATTGCTGATAAAGAGTGGCTGTATTTTTTCTCAAATAAAGCACATTCAGCTTGATAACGAGAAATTTTAGTTAATGCCTGTAATACCAAATGTTCACGCACAATAGTCTGTTCTGTTTGTGAGGTTTTTTTTAGAGCATCTTTAATAGTAGAGGTTTGTTGCATCGCTATTGAGTTCCTTTCAGGGTAAGATGGATAACAGCAAGCGATCTAAACTGCTGCGCACTTGAATACCCATTTTTTCTAACAGGCTATGATGTTCTTTATAAGTAACTTCATACAAATCTGCGTATTGCGCAGCTTGCAATAAGTAATCATCACTGGTCAGCAGTTCATCTACCAATTGCTGGCTTTGTGCATGGATACCGTACCAGTGTTCTCCGGTAGCTAATAATTCTAAGTTTAATTGCGGGCGAAACTGCAAAATATGTTGCTTGAATAATTCATGCGTTTCTTCAATTTCGGCTTTGAATTTTTCCCGTCCAGCGTCGGTATTTTCACCAAACAGACTCAGGGTGCGTTTATATTCTCCGGCAGTGATTTGTTCATAATCAATGTCGTGTTTCTTTAATAAACGATGGAAGTTGGGTAATTGTGCCAGTACCCCAATAGAACCCACCACTGCAAAAGGGGCGGCAATGATTTTATGTGCCACGCACGCCATCATGTAACCACCGCTGGCGGCTACCTTATCTACTGCGACGGTTAAACGTAAGCCTTTGTCTCGAATGCGCTTTAATTGTGAAGCGGCGAGTCCGTAGCTATGCACCAAGCCGCCTGGACTTTCCAGTCGTACCAGTACCTCGTCTTCTAATTCTGGCTTGGCAGCGGTGAGAATGGCGGTGATTTCTATGCGCAATGCTTCTACTCCAGAAGCCCGCATATCGCCATCAAAATTCAATACAAACACTCGGCGCCGAGGAGGTTCTACAGGTATTGTCGTGCTATCAGCCGTTCTATTTTTGGCGTGTTCTTTTGCTTGGGCTTTTTGGGCTTTGAGTTTGGCTTTTTCTTCACGTTTTTCTTGTTTTTGTTGCAGCTTCAAAGTGCTTGCATCGAGAATGCTGTGCTCTAAGGTTTGGCGATAGTGTTTGAAGCGAGCGCCTAAATCAGTGACATGCAGTTCGCCTTCTTCTTCGCGTTGACGGGAGGCAAAAAACACGCTGACACCAATGACCGAAATAATGGCAATGGTTAAGGTCAGAGTTTTGGCAAAAAATAAACCATAGTTGTATAGAAATTCCACTGAATTGTCCTTAATATATGAGTTGTATAGAAGAATCATCTGGATTTTTAGCATAGCTAATCTATTATTGCTTGCTTAAATTACACAGATAAAATACCTGATGAGACATGAGTGCAGCTTTGTATGGGTAAGGCTGATTGCTGCAAATGTCGAGCATTTTCTGTATTTTTTATGCTACTTATTTGATATATCATAACCACTTTTAGACATTTGCCGGAACAAATGTAGCCAAAATCGCTGCTTTGGTTTTGTCACAAGTGTCTAAAACTAACCGCCAGCGTTACGGGATATGCCTGTAAAACAGCTACTTAAATGACTTAACGCCTTGATGTTTACCGAAAATGAGATGATTGCGTGGCTGACTATAAACCTACCTTAAACTTGCCTAAAACTGACTTTCCAATGCGCGGCGACCTTACTAAGCGCGAGCCTCAATGTCTGGACCATTGGCTACAGACTAAGCTTTATCAACAGCTTCGCCAGGCGCGTGCGGGCGCTCAAACCTTTATTTTGCATGATGGTCCGCCTTACGCAAACGGCAATATTCACATTGGTCATGCGGTCAATAAGGTGCTTAAAGATATTATCGTTAAGTCGCAGACTTTGAACGGTTTTGATGCGCCCTATGTGCCAGGCTGGGATTGTCACGGTTTACCGATTGAGTTGGCGGTGGAAAAAAGCAAGGGTAAGGCGGGGCGGCAAGTGGATGCGACTGAGTTTCGCCAAGCCTGCCGTGAGTACGCGCAGCAGCAGGTCAATCAACAGCGTGAAGATTTTAAGCGTTTGGGCGTGTTGGGCGATTGGGATCAGCCTTATTTGACCATGAATTATCAAACCGAAGCCGATACGATTCGCGCTTTGGGTAAAATCATTGCCAATGGGCACTTGGAAAAGGGCGCTAAACCAGTGCATTGGTGTACCGATTGCGGCTCGGCGTTGGCAGAAGCTGAGGTGGAATATGATAACAAGCAATCGCTGGCGATTGATGTGCGTTTCACTGTGTTGGAAGCAGACGCCATGCTGGCGCGTTGCCATGCACCTGGAACCGGCGGTCAGGGACCTATTTCTGTGGTGATCTGGACGACCACGCCTTGGACTTTGCCGGCTAATCAAGCAGTTGCGCTGCATCCCGCGTTGGAATATGTGCTGGTTGAATGTGCAGGCGAATATGGTACTGAGCGGTTGGTGTTGGCGGAGGCGTTGCTGAAGGATGCGATGTGCCGCTACAACATTGATCACTATCGGGTTGTGGGCTATTGCAAGGGTGAGGCGTTGGAAGGGCTATTGTTGCAACATCCGTTTTATGAGCGCGAAGTGCCGGTAATTTTGGGCGAACACGTCACCACTGAAGCGGGCACTGGCGCGGTGCATACGGCGCCTGGACATGGACAGGAAGACTATGTGGTGGGGAAAAAATACCATTTGCCAGTGCATAATCCGGTCGGCGGCGATGGGCATTTTCTGGCGGATACGCCGCTGTTTGCTGGGGAATTTGTCTTTAAAGCCGACCGTAAAGTCATTGAGGTGTTGAAAGCCAAAGGCAAATTGCTGCGGGAAAAAATCATCACGCACAGTTATCCACATTGCTGGCGGCACAAAATCCCAATTATTTTCCGCGCTACGCCACAGTGGTTTATCAGCATGGAAAAAGCCGGTTTGCGCCAACAGGCAATGGCGGCGATTGAAACCGTCAACTGGCTGCCGGATTGGGGGAAAGAGCGCATCAAAGGCATGATTACCAATCGCCCGGATTGGTGTGTGTCTCGCCAGCGCAACTGGGGTACGCCGATTGCGCTGTTTGTACACAAACACAGCGGCAATCTGCATCCAAACAGCTTGGCATTGCTGGAAAAGGTCGCGCAAAAAGTCGAACAGGCGGGGATTGAAGCCTGGTTTTCGCTTGACGCGCAAGAACTCCTGGGCGAAGAAGCGCAAGACTATGAAAAACTTAAAGATACGCTGGATGTCTGGTTTGATTCTGGGGTCACGCACACGGCTGTTGTGCAGCAACAATTGGGCTTGGCATTGCCAGTAGACTTGTATTTAGAAGGCTCAGATCAGCATCGCGGCTGGTTTCAATCCGCGCTTTTAACCGCTGTGGCAATGTATGGCAGTGCGCCTTACAAAGCAGTGCTCACGCACGGTTTCACGGTGGACGCCGACGGGCGCAAAATGTCCAAATCGTTGGGCAATGTGGTTGAGCCGCAAAAAGTCATCAAAACCCTGGGCGCGGATATTTTGCGTCTGTGGGTGTCTGCCACCGACTACCGCACGGAAATGAACGTGTCGGACGAGATTCTCAAGCGCATTGCCGATGCGTACCGCCGCTTGCGCAACACCGCACGTTTTCTGCTGGCTAATTTGCATGATTTTGATCCCGCACAACATTTGGTCCAACCGCAAGACATGCTGGCGCTAGACCGTTGGGCGGTGGATCGCGCTTATCGCTTGCAGCAAGAAGTCATCAAAGCTTATGACGGCTATGGATTTCATCAGGTGTATCAAAAAGTGCATCAATTTTGTGCAGTAGACCTGGGCGCTTTGTATTTGGACATCATCAAAGATCGCCAATACACGGTACAAACCGAGGCGCTGGCGCGTCGTTCGGCGCAAACCGCGCTGTATCACATTGTTGAAGCACTGGTGCGTTGGTTAGCGCCCATTCTCAGTTTCACTGCCGATGAAATCTGGCAACATATTCCAGGACAACGCACGCCCGATTCAGTGTTTTTAGCCACCTGGTACACGGGTTTATTTTCCTTAGCTGAAACAGAAACTATGAATCCGGCTTTTTGGCAGCAGGTCTTTGTCGTGCGTGAAGCCGTCAGCAAAGAACTGGAGAAACTGCGGGTGGCAGAACAAATCGGTTCTTCATTGGATGCTGAAGTGAACATTTATTGCGAAGGCGCAGTGTTTGAATGCTTAAATGCGCTGAATGAAGAATTGCGTTTTGTACTAATGACCTCAGCCGCAAAAGTCTATGCCTTAGCAGAGAAACCCGACGCGGCTGTGACTGTCGGTGAATTTGCCTTGCTTGCCAAAGCCTCAAGTCATACCAAATGTATACGCTGTTGGCATCACAGTGCTGACGTAGGCAGCCACGCCGAGCATCCCGAACTCTGTGGACGCTGCATTGAAAATATCGGGATAGGGGAACAACGCCGCTATGCTTGAACATGATGATTCCAACTACGACAAAGAACTTGCCCTTATTGAAACCGAAGAGGAACTGACGCAGCGTTTAGTGGGTAAACCGCTCCCGCGTTCTATGATCAAACGCAAAACCAATTACCCTTGGTTGACGTTAGCGGTGGCAGTGTTTTTTTTCGATCAACTCACCAAAGGCTGGGTGTCAGATAATCTCGAACTGCGTGAAACCATTAACCTGACGTCTTTCTTGAATATCACCTTATTGCACAACGAGGGCGCGGCTTTTAGTTTTTTGGCGAATGCCGGCGGCTGGAAACACTGGTTTTTCGTGACTATTTCTTCCATTGTGTGCATCTTACTCACCATTGGATTGATGCGCATGACACGCGGACGGCATTGGATAGCAGCGGCTTTAGCGATGATTCTAGGTGGTGCGGCGGGGAATCTGTGGGATCGGTTGGATTTTGGCTATGTGGTTGACTTTATTGATGTTTACTACCAAGGCTGGCATTGGCCTGCGTTTAACATTGCCGATAGCGCCATTAGCCTGGGTGCTTTTATTTTGATTTTATACAGCTTTTTTGCGCATCGAAAAGATTAAAGAGAACCTGCAACGGGCGGCGCAAGGCGTCTTGCCCTTGCTGCTTCCGGTTTCAGTATCTGAACATCTGCTGGATGCGTAGCGGAAAACAGGCTTCAAAGCGGCTGCCCTGTCCAGGTTGGCTTTCTACCGACAAACTGCCGCCGTGCAAATCCACCAGCCGCTTAACCAGGCTTAAGCCTAATCCGCTGCCTTCATATTCCCGCGCTAAACGGCTGTCTAATTGCACAAAAGGCTGGAATAACTGGTCTACCCGCTTAGGATCAATGCCAATTCCGTTATCCCACACGGCAAAACAAACGCGTTGTTTGGCACTATCAGCACGCGATTCCAGACCGATTTGCCCGCCTTCCGCGGTGAATTTAACTGCATTGGATAAAAGATCGAGTAAAATCTGCTTAAATCTCTGCGGATCAACTTGGATTTTGCCGACTTGTGGGTCTAATGCCAAACTGATACTCAGCCGCTTGCGTTGCGCAGTCTCCTGAATTTGCTGCACAGACTCCTCGCAGAGCCGTTGCGCCGAGACCGCTTGCACATGCAGTTCCAGCCCCCCTTTATTGCTGTTGGCTAAATCTAACATGCGGTTGATCAAGGTGAGTAAATCTTGCCCGCCGTCTTGAATGTGTTGAGCAGCCTGCTGTTGTTTAGCATTGATAGCGCCGTACACGCCTTCCAGCAAAATTTCCGCATTGCCCAAAATGCCATTTAAGGGCGTGCGCAACTCATGGCTTACGTTGGCTAAAAACTCATCTTTCATGCGCGATAGTTGGCGTAATTGCAAATTGGCTTGCTGCAATTCAAGCGTGCGCTCCGCGACCTTGTATTCCAACTCATCGTGGGCTTTTTGCAAACGCGCTTCATTTTGCGCTAAGGCGCGTCGGGTGTAAGAAAGGCTTAAATGGGTATGCACCCGCGCAATGACTTCTTGGGGTTGAAAAGGCTTAGTGATGTAATCCACACCGCCGGCTAAAAACCCCTTAAGCTTGTCCTCTGTTTCGCCCAAGGCGGTGAGAAAAATGATCGGGATATTGGCGGTTGCGGGATGTTTTTTGAAATGCCGACAGACTTCGTAACCGTTCATATCTGGCATATTAATGTCCAGCAAGCACAGGTCTGGCTGTGTTTGCCGTCCTATTTCCAGGGCGTATTGTCCACCTTTCGCAGCAAATACTTGAAAACCCTGGCGTTGTAAAATGTCGTATAGCAATTTAAGATTGCTTTTTTGGTCATCTACAATCAATAACGCGCTGTTTTTAAGAGGAAAATTGGTTGGCATTAGGTTGTTCTAAAGTTGCCTAAAACTGCAAATTGTGTATTAAATTGTAACAATTTTAGTCAAAAACGTCATTACATCCATAACAGTATTCAATACATGCGAATGCGGGTGTTTTTATAGTAGCTACGATTGAAAACCAGTCTGTTAAAATGCCCCGTCGCCCAAACGCCCACTATTTTTCCCCCACTAAACCCAGGTAAAAAACTATGACATGCTCCTCTCTGCAAACCCTAACCCTTTCTTTAATCATCAGTTTCAGTAGCTTTACTGCACAGGCAGCTTGGCAGTTAGATAATACCCAGTCACGTTTAAGCTATATTTCCATCAAAAAAGGCGATGTGGCGGAAATCAATCATTTTACTACCCTGAGCGGGCGCCTAGATGAGCAGGGTAAAGCAACGCTCAGCATCCAACTTGACAGCGTAAAAACCCAAGTTGATCTACGCGACGAGCGGATGCGCACTGTGCTGTTTGAAACCAGTAAATTTTCCCAAGCCCAATTTTCTGCCCAATTCGACCTACACAAGCTGCAACAGTTAGCCGTTGGTAGCATGATGGTTTTGCGTTTGGAAGGCGAATTTAGTTTGCACGGTATCCAGCAAAAAATGCCAGCGGAGTTAGCGGTGAGCAAACTCAGTGAACACCGGTTGCAAGTCAGCAGCTACGCGCCTTTAGTGCTTGACGCTAATTATTTTCAATTGGCACAGGGCGTTGAAAAACTAAGAGAATTAGCCGGCTTACCCAGCATCAGCATGGCAGTGCCAGTGAGCTTTGTCCTGATCTTTAAGGCAGAATAAAATGTTATAAACCGCCTCTTTGAGTAACAGGATTCCGTTCTAACTGCCTTATTGTAAAAGGAAAGTATATGAAAAGATTATCCACCCGGGGGCTTTGCTGTGTGTTGTTGTGGAGCGCCAGCCCCCAAGCGGCTGTCACCGGACGCATTTTGCGTTGCGAATCTGCCGATCAAGAGAGGAATTATTGTCTGGCGTATATTCGTAGCAGTGCCCGCTTGGCGCGTCAATTGAGCCTGGCAGATTGCCGCTATTTGGAATCCTGGGGTTACGATGCGGGCGGCGTGTGGGTGGATAAGGGCTGTCGGGCGGAGTTTTTCATCCGCGAAACGCAGGATTTAGCCGACAGCACGGAAAAACCTGATCCAAGCGTTACCGAGTTGATGAATATGACCATTATGGCAGAAACCCTCAACTCGGATAAAATGCCGGATTGGTCTGTGCCTTTGACCGAGCACCTCAAAATAGGCGTAGATTACAATCATTTTTATCCGCTGCAACCCTATGATTATTGGCAAGATTTTTGGCTTTTACCGGCATTTTTAAGGATTGAATTTTAACATGAAGCGGCTTTTTGTAATGCTCCTCTGCCTATTCAGCAGCCAAGTGGTCGCCGAAGCAATAACGCCCGATCCGCTTGAACTCAGCCTGATGAGCGGACACGAAACCAGTCTTGAATACAAAATGGGCACAGACCTGCGACGCTTGCTAAAACTACATCATATTGATTTGCAAGTAATTCCTTCTAGTGGCGCGGTGGAAAACATGGTCAAAGTGTATGAATTTCCTAGCATTCAACTGGGTATCGTGCCGATGGATACGCTGACTTACCAATCCTTGTATCCTTTAGCGCAAGAATTTGGTGTCAGCGCAGAATTGCAAAATATTGTCAGTACTATGCAATTGGTGTTGCCGCTATATGCTCAAACGCTGCATCTGATTGCGCCGATTAATTTGAAACAAATCAATGACTTAAATGGCAAACGCATCGCTATTGGGCGGCGCAGCAGCGGGACGCATGGCAGCGCTTTAAGCTTGTTGCAGCTATTTCGCATTAAACCCGACAAGTTGCTGCCCATTGATGCACCGCAAGCGTTGGAATTGATGCAAGCCGGACGACTTGACGCAGCGTTCCATGTCGCGCCCTTGCCTGATAAGCAGCTGAATCTGGTGTTGCAGGACACTGATAAATTTCACTGTTTACC
Organism: Thiomargarita sp.; assembly: GCA_020720115.1. Taxonomy (GTDB): domain Bacteria; phylum Pseudomonadota; class Gammaproteobacteria; order Beggiatoales; family Beggiatoaceae; genus BB31. The sequence goes on from DYPD01000007.1 coordinate 13,721, forward strand.
CATTGATTTAACTCAAGTACCGGATCAACAGCTCTTTGCGCCTCTGTATCAAACTGCTAAGATTTCGCCGCAACACTACCCCTGGCAGCCCGACACCGTATCCAGCCTCAGCGTGCGCACGTCGCTAATCACCACTGACACGGGCGATTGTGCCGCAGTGGCTAAGCTGGCGCGGTTGGTATATGACAATTTGGATTGGTTACAGCAGCATGGACACGAAAAATGGCGCGAGGTGACATTTGATAAAGCACAACTGCTCGCACATCGCAGCCTGTCGCCTTGCGTTAAAACCGCTTTGCAAGCGCATTGAATAAGGATATTCAGCTATGAAAGACGCAATTTTGGTAGTCAACGCCGGTTCTTCGAGTATTAAATGCGCATTGTTTTCTTGCGAAAATAATGACTTAAAGCGTATCTACCAAGCCAGCATCAGCGGCATAGGCACGCACACTGAGTTTAAGGTGTCAGCCCTACAGCGGGCTGGCAAATCAGCAAACTCGCTTTTGCATCAGCAAGATTTAGGTGACGCCAGCCATGACAGGGCGTTTCGCGCTCTGCTGGCTTGGATTGAACAGCGCGACGATGGCTATTGTTTACGCGGTGTCGGACACCGGGTCGTGCATGGCGGTACGCGCTTTGTCGAACCCGTGCGGGTAGATGCGGAAATTCTTCGCGCCTTAGAAAGCCTGATTCCGCTGGCGCCGTTGCACCAACCGCACAACCTCAAACCGATTCACACCCTGCACGCGCACCAACCAGACTTGCCACAAGTGGCTTGTTTTGACACCGCTTTTCACGCCACACAGCCCACCGTTGCGCAGCAATTTGCCATTCCGCGCCAACACACAGCCGCTGGCGTGCGGCGCTACGGTTTTCACGGGCAATCTTACGCCTATATCGCACAACGCCTGCCAGAACTAGCGGGCACTATGCCGGAAAAAACCATCGTCGCTCACCTGGGCAACGGCGCGAGCTTAGCCGCGTTAAAAAACGGCAAAAGCCTCGCCACTACAATGGGTTTCACTGCTTTAGACGGGCTGATGATGGGCACGCGCAGCGGCGCTATTGATCCGGGTGTGTTACTGCATTGGCTGGCGCAAGGCATGAGCCTTACAGACTTAGAAAAACTTCTGTACCACCAATCTGGTTTGCTCGGCGTCTCTGGCATCAGCAACGATATGCAGGATTTGTTGAATAATCCTGACCCCCATGCGCAGGAAGCGGTGGAATTATTTATCTATCGCATTAGCCGCGAAATTGGCTCACTGACCGCCGCACTCGGTGGACTGGACGCGCTGGTGTTTACCGCTGGCATCGGCGAACATGCCGCGCTCATTCGCGCCCGCATTTGTGAACAAGCCGCCTGGCTCGGTGCAGAATTAGACAGCCAAGCCAATGCTCGCCATGCGCAACGCATTGATAGCCCCAACAGTCGCTTAAGCCTCTGGGTCATCCCCACCGATGAAGAAAAAATGATCGCGCAACAAACCAGAGATTGCTTGCCCTAAAGTGCCAAAAAAACCCCTATAGAGCGGCATCGGAATAGAGGATTTTTTAGTTTGAATCGGAAAATTCAATAAGCATTTTCTGATATAACTGTGTATCCTGATTCGCTGTCCTTGAAAAGCTTAATCAATGTTACACAGGCCGCGCCACAAGCTGTATTAGAATACCCAGTGCCTAACATATCCCACAATCTTTAGTAGATTTTTATCCTGAAAATCAAGTCTTTTAGGAGGCATCACAATGACGGAAGTCGTCGCAACCAACCAGACCATCGTGGTCGTGGGCGGTGGCATCAGCGGAATGACCGCAGCCCTGGAAGCCGCTGAGTGCGGTAAACAGGTGATTCTGATCGAGAAAAATCCCTCTCTCGGCGGTCGAGTGTCACAGCTCTATAAATACTTTCCAAAACTCTGCTTTCCAACCTGCGGACTGGAAATTAATCTGCGCCGCATTAAGGCGAATCCAAACATCAGCCTACTGACGCTGGCTGAAGTGACCGCTGTTTCAGGTCAAGCCGGAGATTACAGCTTGACGGTGAAGATCGCGCCGCGTTATATCAACAGCAATTGCACCGCTTGCGGGGCTTGCGCTGATGCAGTGGAAAGCACATTTCCGAATGAATTTAACTACAACTTAAATCAACGCAAAGGTGCGTATTTACCCTTTAACATGGCGTATCCACAACGTTTTGTGATCGATCCGCGCATGATCGGCACAGCCGACGCAGATAAAGCCAAAGCCGCCTGCAAATTTGAGGCGATTGATTTAGACATGCAGCCCGAAGAGTTAAAACTCAAAGCGGGCGCTATTATCTGGGCAACTGGCTGGCAACCTTACGATGCCAACAAAATCCAGCCTTACGGCTATGACCGCTTCGCCAATGTAATCACCAGTGTAGAACTGGAGCGCATGATGGACCCACAAGGTCCTACGGGCGGCAAGCTGGTGCGTCCTTCCGACGGCAAAGAAGCAAAAGACATTGCTTTCATTCAATGTGCCGGCTCGCGTGATCGCAATTACTTAAAACACTGCTCACGCATTTGCTGCATGGCGTCACTCAAACAAAGCACCTATCCCCGCGAAAAATTCGGCGCTGAAGGCAAATCCACGATTTATTACATTGACATCCGTGCGATTGACCGCTTTGAAGATTTTTACCAGAAAGTTCAAGCAGATACGACCGTAAACTTCATCAAATCCAAAGTCGCCAGCATCACCTTGGACAAAGCCACACAAAATCCCATTTTGAACGGCAACGACTTGGAAAAATCCGGCACCGGCAAAGATATGCGCTACAGCAACGCACATGATTTGGTGGTGTTAGCCGTAGGGATGCAGCCTAGCGTAGATTTCAAAGCCATGAATTTGGGCCTGAGCGTCAACGACGAAGGCTTTATTGAGCTTGATCCCGCCAATGGGGGTCAGTTCGCCGCCGGTTGTGCGTCCGATGCGCTGGATGTTAATCGTGCAGTGCAAAACGCGACAGCCAGTGCCTTACGGGCAATTCAAGTGATTAATCAAGTCGCCAACGCGGAGGGTTAGAAAATGGCAGCAGATAAAAAAATCGGCGCATACATTTGTAAAGGTTGTGGTCTGGGCGAGCGTCTTGATTGCAATCAACTGGAAAAAATCGCCAAAACCGAAGGCAAAGTCGCCCTCGCTAAACAGCACGATTTCCTGTGCAGTCAAGCCGGCGTGGAAATGATTAAAGCCGACATCAGCGAGGGCGTCACCCATGTAATGATTGGCGCTTGTTCACGTCGTGCTAAAACCGAAGCCTTTAATTTTACCGGGGTTGCCATTGCCCGCGCTAACTTGCGCGAAGGCGTGATTTGGGTGCGCCCAGACACAGACGATGCCCGCGAAACCACGCAGGAAATGGCAAACGACTACATCCGCATGAGCTGCGCAGAAATCAAGTTCATGACACAGCCAGAAACCAGTGGCGAACAGGGCTTAATCAAACACATTTTGGTCGTCGGCGGCGGTATCACCGGCATGACCAGCGCCTTGGAAGCGGCTAAAGCCGGTTACAACGTCTCTATTGTAGAAAAACAAGCACAACTGGGCGGCGCTGCCGGTCAACTCTTCAAACGCATTCCCGTGCGTGCGCCTTACCAGCACCCGGCTGATACCGGCATCGCAGAACTGGCAACCGCAATTGCAGCCAGCGATAAAATCAAAGTCTACTTAAACGCCACAGTCACCCGCACCAGCGGCGCACCTGGGCGCTTTAGCGCAGACATTAGCCAAGAAAGCGGTTCAACTGTCACTGAACAATTCGGCGCTATTATTCAAGCCTCTGGTTTCAAACCCTACGACATGAATCAATTGACCGAGTTCAATCCAGACAATGCCGATGTGGTTGATCAATTAGGTTTAGAAGCACTGGCAAAAGCGGCGAATGGCGCAGCCATCAAACGTCCTTCCGATGGCAAAGCAGTACAAAATGTCTTGTTTATTCAATGCGCTGGTCAACGTAGCCAGAAACCTGGGCATTTGTCTTATTGCTCTGGTCACTGCTGCTCAACCAGCATTAAACAAGCTATGTATTTCAAACAATACAATCCTGATATTCAAACCACTGTGTTATTCACTGATTTGCGCACCCCTGGCGCCGGCGGTGAAAACTTCTATCGCAGCGGTCAAGATCAATGCGTGACTTTCCTTAAAGGGATAGCAGAAAGCGTTACCCCAGGAAAAACCGGACCTAAAGTCAAATTTGACAACCTGTTGCTGAATGAAACAGTAGAACAAGAATTTGATTTAGTGGTACTGGCAACCGGCATGGTGCCCAATTCTGGTCCCAATCCGTATTTGGAACAAGAATTAGCGTTAGCCAAAGAAAAGAAAGAAACAGAAAAAGTGGTGGTTCTGGAACAAGAACTGGTATTTGAAAAATCCAAGGCTTCCATTTTGAACTTGGATTATCGCCAGGGCACAGACATGCCGCAATTGGTGCATGGTTTTACCGATTCGCATTTCATTTGCTTCCCTTACGAAACCCGCCGTACAGGTATTTACACTGCTGGTCCCGTGCGCCGTCCGATGGACATTGGACAAGCCATGGACGACGCTACAGGCGCGGCGCTGAAAGCCATCCAAGCAATAGAAAATTCCGCTTTAGGGCGTGCCGCACATCCACGTTCTGGGGATTTAAGCTATCCTAAATTCCGCAAAGAAGGCTGCACCCAGTGCAAACGTTGCACCGTAGAATGTCCGTTTGGCGCCATTAACGAAGACGAACAACGCTATCCGCAATTCAACGAAGCCCGTTGCCGCCGTTGCGGCACCTGCATGGGCGCCTGCCCAGTGCGCGTGATTTCATTTGACAACTACTCAGTAGATAGCGTCGGGCAAGCCATTAAAGCCGTTGATATTCCTGATGAATTTTCAGAAAAACCGCGTATCCTAGTGCTGGCATGTGAAAATGACGCCTATCCCGCATTAGACATGGCAGCCATGAATCGCAGCGAATATTCGGCTTTTGTGCGTGTTATTCCGGTACGTTGCCTAGGTTCAGTCAACACCATTTGGCTGACCGACGCGCTCAATAGCGGCTATGACGGCGCGGTGCTGCTGGGCTGTCAAAAAGGGGATAACTATCAATGTCACTTCGTCAAAGGCTCCGAAATGGCGCATTACCGCATGAGCAAAATCGGCGACACTCTAACCCAATTAAACCTGGAAACCGAGCGTGTAGAAACCCATGAAGTAGCGATCACAGACATCCAGCGGATTCCTGAAATCATCAACAACATGGCAAAGACGATTGAAAAAATCGGCATGAGTCCGTTTAAGTTCTAATTGTGTAGCGGCTTCCAGGTTTTCAAACCCTGGAAGCTGCTAACAAAAGACCTAAAAAACCAAGCGTTTTTATTTCAGACTCAACTCAATATGCTATGCAAAGGTTTTCACTTGCAACCTAACAGGTCGCAGGATTAAGGAGATTTAAGATGAGCAGCGTCAACACCGCAATGGTGGAAAAATACCGCAACAACTTCCTTAAAGAAGTGAGCGACAATGTTGAAGAAGGCGAATGGGTGCGCATGTGTATGCAGTGCGGCGTTTGTTCTGGTTCTTGCCCACTGGGTCCACATTGGGAACATCCCCCACAAGAATTATTCATGATGATTCGCGCCAATAAACGTGAAGAAGTATTATCTTCCACTTCCATGTGGATGTGTACTTCTTGCTACAACTGCATGGTGCGCTGTCCGCGTGAATTACCCATTACCCATATTATGCACGGCTTGGCGCACTACGCCAAACGCTTAGGTTTAGCCCCCAAAGAACAACCCACCAATAAATTCTCACAAATGTTCTGGAACAACCTAGTTCAAACCGGGCGTGTGAATGAATTAAAACTGGGCTTAGCACTGTACTTTATGAACGGTTTTTCTGAAGGCATCAAAATGTCCATGAAAATGCGTCCTATTGGTCAAGGCATGTTCTTTACCGGTCGCATGGCACCAATGGAAATCTTAGGCGGTCATGGCGTGAAAGACCAAAAAGGCTTTCATGCGATGCTGAAAAAAGCCGAGGAATTAGAAGCAGCGCGAGTGGGTGCGCATGTTTGATCAACATTCTGTATGTTTGGGATGATAAAAAAGCGGCGATTAATTGGCAAAAGCATCAGGTTAGTTTTGAAGAAGCGGCAAGTGTGTTTAATGATCCACTCGCCGCAACCTTGCCAGATACAGAACACTCTATCGGAGAACAGCGTTTTCTCACTATTGGTCTGTCTTGCTTAGATCGCACACTCATGGTTGCTCATACAGAAAAGCAAGCTACACTTCGTATTATCAGCGCACGATTAGCAACTCAGCGAGAAAGGAAATACTATGAACGACTCCATTAATGACGATGACGATGAACTCCAAGATGATCTGAAACCCGAATATGATTTAGAAAGCATGTCTGGGGCGGTGCGTGGTAAATACGCTAAGCGGTGTGCACAGGGAACTAATTTAGTGCTACTTGATCCTGATATTGCTGAAGTTTTTCAGGACACTAAAGCCGTCAATGAGGCACTTAGACAATTAATTCAGCTTGCCCAATCGCAGGTTAAACTCAAACATTCATATTAAACTAAAGTGCTTATGCACTTTATATGGAGAAACGCAAATGGCTAAGAAAGAATACTCTTTTTACCCCGGATGCTCCTCACAAAAAGGTGCATCTTCTTCAAATTATTTGGTGTCCGTTGAAAGTATGTGTAAAGAACTGGACATTCAACTTAACCACATTCCCGATTGGAACTGCTGTTCTGCTTCAATTGGTTACAATGGTGGCGGTGAATTACCGCGCTTAGCTTTATCAGCGCGTAATCTGGCTTTATCTGAACAAGCCCATCCCACTCAAGATGTAGTTGCAACGTGCGCGGCTTGCTGGTTAGCCACGAAAGAAACCAAAGAACGTCTGGAACATGATCCAGAACTTTTTGCCGAAACCAATATCGCTTTGAAAGAAGCAGGTTTGCAATTGAAAAACGATAAGAACGTTCGCCACATGGTAGAAGTTCTCATTGAAGATTTGGGTTATGAAGAAATTGGCAAACATGTCAAAAGACCGCTAGAAGGATTAAAGATCGCCGGCTATGTCGGTTGTCAAACCAATCGTCCGTTTGGCATTGCCGGAGAATCCTTTGAAAATCCGATGTATTTAGACAAGCTGACTGAAACTCTAGGTGCAGAATCTATTCCCACTTATGAAAAGAAAGTGCAATGCTGTGGCGGTGCTTTAGCTTTCACTGAGCCAGATAAATCTCAAGCAATGATTAAAGACATCATTGGCGCGGCTTATGACAATGGTGCAGATATGATTGTCACCCCTTGCCCAGTTTGCCAGATGAATGTTGAAGTTTATCAGGATCAAATCAACGCAACACATGGCACTAAATTCAATATGCCAGTGGTGTATTATTCAACGCTGATGAGTGTTGCTTTTGGCAAAAATGCTAAAGAATCTGCACTGAATGGACAGATCATTAAAGTCAAGAAATTAGAAGATATTGCTGCAAAATAGCTGCATTTCTTAGTTTTAATGAGGATCAAAAATGGCGCATTTTTATGCGCCATTTTTGATCAATGCTTGTTTGAAATACCCACCTCATTGTCAATAGGAATAGCACTGCTTTGAGCAGTGCTATTCCTTAGGCTAACATGGATTTTCGCCAATAGCGCAAAACCCATTGGCACAGACGCAGCAACAGCGGTTTGTAGCTAAATCCCAAGGTCAATGCCAGAAGAAAAAGACTGCTACCATCCCGCCAGGCGGGTGGGCTGCTGGCTAACAGGCTTGCCACTACGCCTAAACCTATTCCTACCAATGCCGCTTCCAATAATAAAAGTAGCCGGAAAGAATCTGGTAATGGTTTGTGCGCTGCTGTTACTGGCTGTTGTATAAAAGAAAAACAAGCGCCGAGTAGGCTATACAGCACAGGTAAGCAACAGTAATGTAGAAAATCAAAACAGTAAGAGCAATGCAGCCAAGTAGGTAAAAGAAACTGCTGTATGCTCTGCATGGCTTCGCCATGACGTTGGTGATTTAATGCTAACCTTTTCAAGTTCATCAAATGCGCATCTGTGGTAAAAGCCTGCTGTATTTGTAGCGGTGTTTTGATAACTTTCTGTGCAAGGTATTTTTCAATGCTTTGCTCGAAAGCAATTGTTTCCTGCTGAAAATGCCATTCAATCTGCAACCAATATACGCCAAAGCACCAGGCTGCTTGTAGCAATAAAACACTGATGCTTAACCACAAAACCAGAAAGCGGAATTGTAACTGGCTAATAGTTGCAGGAAACCTGAGCATTGATTTAACGCTCGCCTTCCTTTTGTGGCGGTGTAGCCTTGCTTGAGGAACCAGATTCTGCAACCAGTGGTGGCGGCGGGGGTTCTGCTGGCGCGGCTTGCATAACTGGAGTGAGCGGCATTTCTTTAGATATTCTCTCCAAATTATTAACATTAGTAGGCAGATAGCCTAAAGACGTTGCATTGCTTTGTGCGGGTAAACGTCCGTCTCGCTTGATTTGCTCTTCTTCTACGGTTTGTAGTGAGTTCAATGCTGTGTTAATGATTTTATCCATAATGGCAAACAATAATTCGACGTTATAGCCCGTTAAAAATGCTAATGCCATAGGTGATAAAGAAGCAAACCCGCTGGTATCCTCAGCTTTAATAAACCAACTCATAGCCATTCCTCCTAAAGCACCTAATGCTAGGCGTAAGCCATAGCGAATCTCGGCAACTCGTGAATAGGTCAGTTGCTTAACTTCCACTGAGAGCTGCCGCAACACATAAGTACAAGCACCTAATAAGCCATACAACAAGGGCAGAAAGTAAATCTGCAAAGCTTCCAAAACAAAATGTGCAGAGGTAAAGTGTAAGAAAAAAAGGTTATAGGCTTTATCTTTTTCATGGCTAATTTGAGCTTGAATAATTTCATTAGACATTTCTTTAATATTCTGTTGAAGTGCCAAGCTATCTACATTAGAAACTACTGAAGTCTGGTCCTGTGTTGCTGCATTTTGCTTCTGTGTCGGCAGTATTTCTTCAGTCGTTGTACTGCTAAGATGGGCCTCAGCGCCAGTATCCTGTGCAGATGCAGATGAAGATGCGCTTCGTTCTTCTATTAAAGATAATCTAGTAGAAGGGGAAGCTGTACTGTCAGCAGCTAATTCATCCTGCAAGATGGATAATTGAATATTTAATTGTTTTTGTTCTAACAGAAATTCAATTTCAGTATATTCTGTTACTGCGCGTTTAAATCCTTCTTGATATAAGATAGATAACCAGATGCTATTCCAGCTTTTTAATAACTTATAGTTGGCATCTAGTTTTTGTTCATGAAAATGTAATTGCTCAATCAAACCTTTAAATTCCACATCATAGGATTCTAGCGTGGCAAGTTTTTCATATTTTAAGCCCCTGGCATTAAGCAAATCAGTTATTTTGGTCTGTGCTGCACCGACTTCTTTATAGAGGCTATTCAAATCAAATACCATGCGTGTACCGGTCACCCAGTAAATTTGTACCATCAATAAAACAGCTAAAGAAAAAAAAGCAAATTTTTTATACCGTTGTACTGCTTCATGGGCTTGACTCATAGGAGCTTTATGTTTGCCAAAACCTAGGAAATAAAATACGCGCCGCCAGCCCTGCTGCCATTTTTTTTGCTTGGCTTGGCGTTCGCTTTTCTCTTCTGTGGTTTCAATCGCTGGTAAGCTGGCAATGAGGGTTTCTGGCGTGACCGGATGAACCAGTTCTACTAATTCATTTAATGCCACCCAAAAGCAGGCTTCATCTTCTATGCTCCAGTTATTAGTACGTTGTAATCGTCGAGAGCGTAGCAAGATTTGCAAATTTTGTTCTCCAGGAACAATGCCCTGATGTGCTGCGTAATTCAACAGAATTTCTGATTCTTCAACGGCTTGTGTTAGAGTAAGACTACCGCTGTGCCCGCTTGTATGAACTGCTGTGGCATCAGTCTGATCAATTGCTTGTGACATGGAATCCTACCTGTCAAGATGATTTAGGTTAAGGTAAAAAGGGGACTTGGTTTTTTGAAAAGCTGACGCTAATGTGTAAATAGAGGTTAATTGTCAACTTGGTAAAACTTTCTTATACACTGTTGGCTCTTAATAGCAAACGATTCATAATTCTTTAAGTGGGCAAAGAGAATTTTGGCAAAACAATCTTTCATATATTTGCCGTTTGCCCTTGTTATCTTGCTACCCTTTAGGATTTCTGCACATAGCACCAAACCGGAGTCCCTATGCAATTTTTTAAACGCCTAAGTGTTGCTGCCAGCTTGATATTGACGCTAAGCCAAAATGCGGGGGCGATTGATGCGGCTAAAGAATACGATATTAAAGCTGCTTATCTGATGAATATAGGGAGTTTTGTGTATTGGCCTGAGGGTGTTTTTACGGCGCCAAGCAGTCCTTTTAATATCTGTACGTTGGGAAAAGACCCCTTTGCTGGCGCACTGGAGTTTTTGCTGAAAGAATACGCCAGCATCCAAAATCATCCGCTGGCGGTTTACCGTTTTGCTCAGGTGGCTGAGGTGGATGTGTGCCATGTGCTGTTTATCAGTGATTCGGAAATTTTGCACTTGTCTGATATTGTTAATAGTTTGAAAAATAAGCCTATTTTGTTAGTCAGTGACCTAGAACATTTTGTGCTGAAAGGGGGCATGGTGGAGTTTTACCAGCACGATAGTCGAATCCGTTTGCGGCTTGATCCGCAAGCCTTTACCAATGCTGGACTTAAAGCCAGTGCGCATCTTATGCGCGTAGGCACAGTTGTGAGTAAATGATTGGGTAGTGGGTTGCCTTCGCCGTTTGATCTCAGTCTTACGATTAGCTCTCCCAGCCATAACGTCTCTCTTTTTTCATTTCACCTTTGCAGTGCTGCTTTTATGTCTAACCCGCGTTTGCTTGTTGTGTCTCTGGCGTCTGTCAACACTTTGGATATTTGGTTAATTTTCAGTGCCTTAACGCTGTTGTTGTTGGGGCTTTTGATGGTGGCGTCTAGCTCGGTGAATTTGGGTGAGGAGCACCACGCGCTGCCGCTGTATTATTTTTGGCGACAAGCGGGTTATGCGGCGCTGGGTATTTTGTTGGCTGCGGGGGCTTGGCATTTGAGTATTGCGACTTGGCAAAGATTGAGTGCTTTGCTGTTGTTGTTTGGCATTGTGTTGCTGATGCTGGCGCTGGTGCCGGGTGTGGGGCATGTGGTGAATGGGAGTATGCGGTGGATTAATCTGGGGGGGATACGCTTACAACCTTCTGAACTGATGAAGCTTTTTATGCTGTTGTATCTGGCGGGCTATTTGATTCGGCGGGGTGAAGAGGTGCGCCGTGCGCTCAGTGGTTTTGCTAAGCCTATGCTGGTGTTGTTGGTGATCACGGGGTTGTTGTTGCTGGAACCGGATTATGGCAGTGCGGTTGTGCTGTTTGCGACTGTGCTGGGTATGTTGTTTATTGCGGGTGTGCCTTTGCGCCAGTTTTTTGGCTGGGCGCTGTTGGTTGGTGCTGCGTTGCTGGGGCTGGTGTTGGTTGCGCCTTATCGTATTCAACGGCTGACGACTTTTATGGACCCTTGGGCGGACCCTTTTAACACGGGTTTTCAATTGACGCAGGCGCTTATCGCTATTGGGCGCGGCGAGTGGCTGGGGGTTGGGTTGGGTGCGAGTTTGCAAAAACTGACTTATCTCCCTGAAGCCCATACGGATTTTTTGTTTGCCATCTTGACTGAGGAATTGGGCTTAGTCGGGGCATTGCTGGTCATAGGGCTGTTTGCGCTGTTGGTGTGGCGCATTTTTCGCCTGGCTCGCCGCGCTTTGTTGGCACAGCAGCTTTATGCGGCGTATTTGGCTTATGGCATTGGTTTTAATTTCGCGTTGCAGGCGGGGATTAATTTAGGCGTGAATCTGGGGCTTTTGCCGACTAAGGGCTTGACCTTGCCGCTGATGAGTTATGGGGGGTCTAGTTTGCTGGTGAGTTGTTTGATGTTGGGTTTGTTGTTGCGCATTGACTATGAAGTCAAGCGGAGTTAAGCCGTTTGCGTGCCGGCGACTTGGTGAGTTGTTTGATGTTGGGTTTGTTGTTGCGCGTTGCCTATGAAGTCAAGTGGAATTAAGCCGTTTGAGTGCCGGCAACGCGGAATACTTCTTCAAAGGTGGTGAGTCCGGCGGCAATTTTACTGGCGCCGCTTAAGCGCAGTGGGTATAGCCCTTCTTTGAGGGCTTGGCGGCGCAGGGCTTGTAGGTCTAGGTCGTCGTTAATCAAGGCTTCGAGGGTGCGGGTCATGGGCATGATTTCGTAGACGCCCATGCGCCCGTGATAACCGGTTTGGCGGCAGTCTTCGCAGCCGACGGCTTGGTAAACCTGCGCGGGTGGCGGAATTTTGCGCGGTGTGACCAGGGATTGCCAGAGCACTTCGTCCGTGGGCACCGCTTTTTTGCATTTGGTACACAGGGTGCGTACTAGGCGTTGGGCGACGACACCGAGTACGGTGGCGTTGATGAGATAAGCGGGTAAGCCGATGTTGAGTAGGCGGGTGATGCTGGAAGCGGCGTCGTTGGTGTGTAGGGTGGCGAATACCAGGTGTCCGGTCAGTGCGGCTTGCATACTGATTTCGGCGGTTTCTTGGTCGCGGATTTCGCCGACCATGATGATGTCTGGGTCTTGACGTAACAGGGTGCGCACGCCGCTGGCGAAGTCTACGCCAATGTTGTGTTGCACTTGCATTTGGTTGAAGCGTTCGTCCACGATTTCGATGGGGTCTTCAACGGTGCAGATGTTGATGTCGGGTTTGTAGATGTAGCGTAGCGTGGAATAGAGGGTGCTGGTTTTGCCAGAGCCGGTAGGTCCGGTGACAAGCACTACGCCGTGCGGACGCTGGATCATCGGTAGCCAGCGTTCTAAGTCCCGCTTGGTAAAGCCCAAGGCTTTGAAATCTTTTACTAAAACTTCTGGATCGAAGATACGCATGACCATTTTTTCGCCAAAGGCGGTGGGCATGGTGGAGAGGCGTAGCTCAACATTTTTGCCGGTGTCTGGCACTACGGTTTTGATGCGTCCGTCTTGGGGTTTGCGGCGTTCGGCGAGGTTCATGCGCCCTAGGGATTTGATGCGGCTCACCATGCCGAGCATGACGGCGGTAGGCACTTCGTGAATCAGGTGCAACGCGCCGTCAATGCGAAAACGGATTTTACTGTTATCGCGGCGCGGCTCTAGGTGAATGTCGCTGGCGCGTTGGGCAAAAGCATGTTGGAGCAACCAATCCACAATCTGCACTATGTGCTGATCGCCTGCGTCCATCTCGGTTTTGCCTTTGCCAATTTCCAGTAATTGCTCGAAATTCTGGCTACTGCCAGCGGCTTGGCGTTCTTTATCGCCGGCACCTTGGATGGAATGCTGTAGCTTATAAAATTCATCCAGATAGCGTTCTATGTCTACCGGATTAGCCACCACACGCTGAATGCTTTTTTGCAATGTGTGTTCTAAGTCACTGATCCAATCAGTGATATAGGGTTCGGCGGTGGCGATAGTAAGGCTGTTGTCCTGAGTAGCAACGGGCAAAATCTGCCAACGTTCGGCATAAAAATGTGAGACCAACGAGGTCAGCTTGGAAAAGTCAGTTTTCAGCGGATCAATGTGTAAATAGGGCAGTTGCGCTGTGTCCGCCAGCCAGCGCGTGAGGCGTTCGATGCTCAACGGAAAGGCGGGTTGTGTGGCGCTTTGCCATTTCATCGCGGCTATCGCAGTCAGCGGATGAATGCCTTTACGCTTGTTTTCTTCCGATTCACCCAACAAGCGATTGTGTTGTATTTGATCAATCAACCCTGCTTGTTTCAGGTCTTTTAGCACCCGTGCAAGAATCAGTTGATTGGCATGAAACTTAGGATTAGCGGGCATTAGGTGCCTCGTAGCAAGTGCAGCAGCATTAAACTGCTGTAGAAAACGGCATTTTTAGCATAAAAAAAGATGCCTTTTAGAGAAGGCATCTTTCCACAACAGCGTTCAGCATTGCAACCCGTATTAGGTATTCTGCCCCGCCGGAAAAGCGTGCAAGCCCGGATAGCTGCTGTGCTCGCCTAAGCGTTCTTCTATGCGAATCAAACGGTTATATTTAGCCACCCGATCTGAACGCGACAAAGAACCGGTTTTGATTTGCAACGCATTGCTGCCCACCGCTAAATCAGCGATGGTGGTATCTTCGGTTTCACCTGAGCGGTGAGAAATGATCGTGGTGTAACCTGCACCTTTCGCCATTTCAATGGCTTGCAAGGTTTCGGTTAAAGTGCCAATTTGATTAAGTTTAATCAAAATAGAATTAGCAATGCCTTTATCAATGCCTTCTTTTAAGATTTTGGTATTGGTGACAAATAAATCATCGCCCACCAGTTGCACCCGTTTAGCCAGTTTCTCGGTTAAGAGTTTCCAACCTTCCCAATCATTTTCTGCCATGCCATCTTCAATAGAAATAATCGGATATTTGTCTACCCAGGCAGTTAAGTAATCAGTGAATTGTGCGCAATCTAGTTTCTTCCCTTCTGAAGCTAAGTCATACAAGCCATTTTTATAGAACTCAGAACTGGCAACATCTAATCCCAAGAAAATATCCTTGCCTGCTGTATAACCCGCAGCCTCAATTGCCGCTAAAATCACTTCAATGGCTTCTTCATTAGAAGACAGATTCGGCGCAAAACCGCCTTCATCCCCCACAGCAGTATTCAAACCTTTGGCTTTCAATACAGATTTCAATGAATGAAACACTTCTGCCCCATAGCGCACTGCTTCGGTGAAACTGGGAGCGCCCGCCGGGATAATCATAAACTCTTGTAAATCCACGCTATTATCTGCGTGAGCGCCACCGTTGATGATGTTCATCATAGGCACGGGCATTTGCACGTCGCCCTTGCCGCGAATGTAGCGATACAAAGGCACCTCAGCTTCTTGCGCGGCGGCTTTGGCGGCTGCTAGAGACACGCCGAGGATTGCATTGGCGCCATATTGACTTTTGTTTTCTGTGCCGTCCAGTTCGCACAGCAGGGCGTCTAATTCACTTTGCGCTGCCACTTCCAGCCCCAACACCTTGGGACGAAAGACTTCGTTAATGTTTTTTACCGCTTGTTGCACGCCCTTGCCTTTGTAGCGGCTGCCGCCATCGCGCAATTCCAGCGCCTCGCGTGAACCTGTGGACGCACCCGAAGGCACAGCGGCGCGTCCTAATTTGCCGGTTTCTGTGTGTACATCAACTTCTACCGTAGGATTTCCACGAGAATCCAAGATTTCCCGCGCCCGAACATCTGCAATTTGTGTCATGAGTTTCCGTCTCCAGTCGTGAAGGTAAAATTGTTAGGGATTGCTTACTATAGCTTGTAGGGCGCAATAGCGGTAGCGCCTTCCGCTGTCAGTCGCGTAAAATCTGCTACCCAGCCTGCGGCTTAAATTGCTCGTCATGCAAACCCACCACCGCTTCGCCTTCTATGTTTGCTGGTCTATACTCATGCCCGTCAGAAATTGCATTTTTTGTTCTATCAAATTTTATGCAAGTGATTGGTTTTTAATCACTTAATCAGTATCCCTGAGCGCAGTTTCAGGCGGAGCGCAGTATATAGGATGCGCCATACGCAGGGACTCACTGATTGCTAATGGTATTAGACTTGTTGCGCCTATAAAACAAGAAAAATCAATGTCTTATAAAAAGTGCTTTGGCTTGATGACTATGAAAAATCAATGGCTTAGCTGAAATCTGAAAAATTTGGAGTCAGTTATATTCTCGAACTCCGCATTTTTACTGGATTTATGTCGCAACAAGTCTGTTGCTGTCTTACATACTCTGATTTAGGAAAGAATTATGAAAATACCTTGTCCATCTCATCTTGTGCGTATTGCAGCGGGTATCTACCTGGTTGTGCTTGCCGCTGAGCCTGTGCCAGCGCAGGAGCTTGATCTGACCAAATTGTCGCTGAAGGAATTGCTGGATGTGGAAATCACCCTGGACACAGTGTTTGATATTTTCGGCGCACTGGTGGAAACCAAGCAGGTTTCGGTGGCGACTGGCAAAAAGCAAGACGCCAGTCGTGCGCCAGCAGTGACTTCGGTGATTACCGCGCAAGACATTGAAGCCATGGGCGCACGCACCCTGAGCGAAGCGTTGGAAGGGGTGCCGGGTTTTCATGTGGCGCGGCAGAATATCTACCAGCCGGCGTATATAGTGCGCGGCATTTCCTCGATCAATAACCCGGAAATTCTGGTGCTGATCAACGGCGAACCGCTGAAAGGGCTAGAAAGCGGGGATCGCGGACTGGGCTGGCGCGACATGCCGGTGCAGGCGATAGCGCGTGTTGAGGTGATGCGTGGACCCGGATCGGCGCTGTACGGCGCGGATGCGTTTTCTGGCGTCGTCAATATCGTCACCAAGACCGCCGATGATATTAAAGGCAGCACGGCGGGCGTGCGCACGGGCAGTTACAATACTTACGATGCCTGGGCGTTGCACGGCGGCAAATACCAGGGCTGGCAGCTTGCTACTATGCTTGAATACCAGGATACCAATGGCTTGGACGCGCTGATCCAACAAGACGTGCAAAGCCTAATGGATCAGCAAATGGGCACCCGCGCCTCGCTCGCGCCAGGCAAACTGAACCTGGCTGGACGCACCCTGAATGCACACGCCGACATGGCTAAAAAAGCCTGGCGGCTGCGCCTGGGCTATCAGGGACAGTACGACAGCGGCACGGGCTTGGGGGTCAACAACGCGCTAGACCCCTGGGGACGTTTTGAGCGGGATCGCTTCAGTGCTGATCTGGTTTATCACAATCCCATGTTTACCCCGCACTGGGACTTGACCGTGCAGTTGAATTACGTTGACGATAGGGCGCAAGGCAAGGAACTGCGAATTTTGCCTTCCGGCACTATGGGTATATTCCCAGACGGGATCATCGCGCACATGGAAACTGGCGAAGAACACCTTCATTTTGGCGTATCCGGGTTTTATTACGGGTTCGACGACCACTTGCTGCGGATCGGTGCGGGCTACCGCTATGAAGACCTATACGAAGTGATTTCGCGCAGCAATTTGGGGCTAGGGCTGGATGGCAAGCCAATGCCACCGGGCAGCCCCGTGGTGGACAAGAGCGATACGCCCTTTGCGGTCTATCCCGAAGCCTTGCGTAAAAATTGGTATGTGTTCATCCAGGATAGCTGGAATTTGCGCCCAGACTGGGATTTGACCCTGGGATTGCGTTACGACAATTATTCGGATTTCGGTTCGACCCTCAATCCTCGTGCCGCGCTGATCTGGCAGGTTACCCCGAATTTCACCAGCAAGCTGCTCTACGGCGAGGCATTCCGCGCCCCGTCTTTTCGCGAACTGTATCTGAGCAGCAACCCGTTATTGCTGGGTAATCCCGCGTTACAACCAGAAACCATCCGCACCTGGGAACTGGCTTTCGATTGGCGTGCCAATGACACCCTAAACCTCGCCCTGACCCCGTATTCTTACCGCATTCAGGACAAAATCCTCGCCGAAAGCATCAGCGGACAAGGTGATCTCCGAGTGATGAAGAGCGCCGGAGAGCAAACAGGCTACGGCGTGGAATTTGAAGCGCGCTGGAAAATGACCAAGAAATCCAGCCTGTTATTCAACTACAGCCACGCGCACAGCGAACTCAACGGCGGGAAAGCGGAAGGCTATCCCGAACAGGGCGCTTATCTGCGGATGGATTGGCTGGTCTATCCAAGCTGGTATCTGGACACCCAGCTCAACTGGATAGGCAAGCGCGAGCGCACGAAATTCGATCCCAGACCCGCGCTGGACGGCTATACCTCGGTTGACCTGACGCTGCGCTACAAAAACATTCGCCAGGGCAACTGGAATTTCGCGCTAGGGGTGCGCAACCTATTCGATACCGACATGCGCGATCCAGGCACGCTGTCAGACGACGTGCCGCTGCCCGGACGCAACGGGTTTGCCGAAGCGCGTTACCGTTTTGATTGAAGAAACAGCCAGGCAGGGCATCCCACGCACCTTAGTTTTATCCATTAAGTAAGGCGCGGGAAATCATTTTCTTGGGGTGAATGAGGGGAGGTCATGTCGCTTCTTCGATTTTGATGGGCAATATCACTTCAAAACGACTGCCTTGACCGGGTTGGCTGCTGACTTGGATGTCGCCACCCATTAAACGACAAAATTGCCGGCTCAACACCAGCCCTAAACCTGTGCCTCCATATTTTTGTGCTGTTTTATCAGTGGCTTGCGCATATTTATGGAACAATCGCTGTAGCTCTTCTGCGCTCATGCCAATACCTGTGTCTACCACATAAAAAATCAGGGTGTCTGTTTGTCGTATCGCTCCGAGCGTGATGTCGCCTTGCTCGGTGAATTTGCAAGCGTTACTGAGTAAATTCAGTAGCACTTGCTGCACTTTAAGCGAGTCGGCGTAGATTTCGCCTAAATCTGCTTCGGCTTTGATAATCAAGCGGTTGGCGTTTTTGCGCACGAGCGGCATGATGGTGGACTCGACTTTACGCAGCAGTGGTAGGACGGCAAAGCTCTCCAAATTCAGCGGCATTTTGTTTGCCTCTAATTTGGATAGGTCGAGTATGTTGTTGAGCAAATTCAGCAAGTATTTGCTGGCGTGGGAGATTTTTTCTAAATCTTCGTGATCTTGCGCGTCGCTGGCATCCTCTAACAGCATTTCGCTGTAACCGATAATGGCATTCATGGGGGTGCGTAGTTCGTGGCTCATGCCCGCCAGAAATTCGGATTTGGCTTTGACTGCTGATTCGGCGTCTTCTTTGGCTTTGAGTAGGGCGGTTTCGTATTCTTTGCGCTGGCTGATGTCTTCCAGTGAGCCAACAAAACCGTTGCAAATGTTGTCGTGCAACAGGGGTACGGCACGCATTTCCACCCACAGAAAAACTCCACCAAGATCGGTGGATAAGCGAAATTCAGCATAAAATTCATTGGGTTGTGCGATTACCCTTTGCCAGTCTAGGAGCAGACGCGGGCGATCTAGCGGGTGTGCAATCTGTAGCCAGTCGCTATCTAGTTGCAGCAAACCCTTGCCAGTAATCTGTTCCCACTGCGGGTTTGCGTAGAGCAACGTGCCCTGTGCGTCAGTTTGGAAAATGCCGATGGGCGACCAGGTAGACAGCAGGCGAAAACGCTTTTCTGAGGTTTGAATCTGGCTCAAGAGCAGTTCGCGTTGTTTAATCAATAAGCGCGTGTGCAAATGGACACGAACGCGGGCGCAGACTTCTTCTTGCTTGAAAGGTTTGGTGATGTAATCCACTGCGCCCAAGCGGAAACCATCCATCAGGTCTTGGGTGTCGGTTTTGGCGCTGATGAAAATCACCGGAATATCGGCATTATTTGGATTCGCTTTCAGGCGGCGGCAGGTTTCAAAGCCATCTATACCGGGCATCATAATGTCGAGCAAAATCAAGTCAGGTTGGGTACGCTCGGTGATTTTAAGGGCTTTTTCGCCGTCGTTGGCGAAAGAGAGGCGATAGCCTTCAGGCGTTAGCACTTTGCGCAACACGTCAATGTTGGCAGGCGTGTCGTCTACCATCAAGACTTTGGCTTGGGTTAAATCAAGGTCATTGAGCATCCGCTAAACTCTCTAGCAAGGCGATGATTCCGCTGCTGTCGTACTGATCCAGGCGTTGCTGGCAGTGTTCGGCAAACTGTTGCCACGCGGGTTCACCGCTGCGTAACTGCACAAGTAACTGTTCTAATTCAGTTAATTCGTTAAATTCTGCCGCTTCCAACAACTGCTGATAGAGTGCGGGCGGCAATTTCAGCGTTGTAAAATCTATTTCAGCGGCAACCACTGGCTGCTCATCAGCCGCCAGCACGGGTTCAAACTCTACCTGAAGGTGCTGGCGCAGCGCCTCGTATACAGCTTCAAAATAAAAGGGTTTGCTGATAAAAGCTTGGTAGCCGGCGTCTAGCACCTCTTGATTTTGCTGGCGCAAGGGAGACGCAGAAATGGCAATGCACACCGGCATTGCCGTGACCCATTGGGCTTGAATGGCTTGAATCAATTCTACGCCGTCCATGCCGGGCATCCGAATATCGGAAAATACGACTTCTGGCAGTTGCTGACGCAGCATCGCCAAAGCCGCCGCGCCGCTGTCAGCAAGTGCTACTTGGATGCCCAAATCGCCCAACAGATGCGCCAACAGGCTGCGATTTTCTTCGATGTCATCCACCACCAATGCGTGTAGCGATTGTCCGGCACGCAAGCGCATTTTGCCCAAAATCGGGGCAGGTGCGTGCGGGAATTGGCTACTATCGCCCGCTTGCAACGGCAATTCCACCGCAAAACAAGCCCCCTTGCCCAGTTCAGAATGCACATTGATGCGCCCTTGCATCAATTCGATCTGGCGGCGGGTAATGGCTAAACCTAAGCCAGTGCCGCCCTTGTCCAGTCCGGCTTGTTCTTGCTGAAAAGGCTCAAAAATGCTGCGCTGTGCAGCGGGCGCAATGCCGGGACCTGTGTCACACACGGTAAAGCGGTAAAGGGCTTGCGCCCCGTCTGCTGGCGTTGTGAGGCGCTCTACGCTTAAGGTGACGCTGCCGTTGTCGGTAAATTTTACGGCATTACCCAGCAGGTTAATCAAAATTTGCCGCAGTTTGCCTTGATCGGCATAAATGGGTTGTGGAATAGCGACTTGGTTTTGTACTTGCCAGTGCAATTTTTTTTGTGTGCAGCGCAATTGAAACAGGGCGCTGATTTCTTCTAGCAAAGCTGACAAACAAAAATGCTCTAGGCGTAATTCCACCGCACCTGCTTCGATTTTAGAAATGTCTAAAATATCGTGAATCAACCCCAGCAGATGATTGCCGCTGCTTTCAATGGTTTTTAAGGCATTGCGCTGGACGGCGGTAAGTTCGGTATCACGGCGCAAAATCTGCGTATAGCCCAACACTGCATTCATGGGCGTGCGGATTTCGTGCGACATGTTCGCTAAAAAAATGCTTTTGGCTTTACTGGCAGCGAGGGCTTGATCGCGGGCTTCGGCAAGTTCGACAGTGCGCTGTTCAACTTTCTCTTCCAAGTGCTGGCGATAGTCTTTAAGCTCTTGGTTATTATCATGAATTTGTCCAAGCATATGATTAAAGCCGTCAATCAATGTGCCCAGTTCATCGTCGCTATTTTTGTGCGCCCGCACCTGGTAATTTTTCTCTGTGGACACTTGGCGCATGATGTCTAGCAAGTGAAAAACCGGCGCTGTGACCAGACGCTGTAGACGCGACGCCAGCAAAAATGCCAGTAACATGCTCAGTAACATGACCGCCAGCGTGATGCCTGCTGCCCAAGTCAGACGGTTATGCAATTCGGTTAAATCGGCGCTGATGTACACAGTGCCCAGTATTTCTTTTTGGAAATAGATATGTTGAAACACCTCAACGCGGTTTTCTTCCCAAAACACCTGATCAGAAACGGCTAAGCCCGTCACCTCTGGTTTGCGCTGGATAAAGTAGAGGTCGCCCACCGTCAAACCAGGCTTAAAATCCGCTGGCACTTTTTCGTGGCGGAAATAGCTGGCGAACAACAAGCCATCCTTACCGAAAATGTGCGCACACTGGATATTGGGTTTGGCTTTTAAGGCGCTCATGTTTTCGCGGGCAATACGGGCATCTTGAAACAGCAAACCCGCAGTGCTGTTAATGCCCACCAATTCTGCCATTGCCCGCAAATCCAGAGCCACGTTACGGCGAAAAATGAAAAATTCGTTACTGACAAACGCCAGCGAAGCCCCCAGCAGCACAATGGCGCTGGTCAGCATGATAATGGCGGTCAGTTTGTTGCGTAACGAACTATTGCGGAAACTGTGGCGTAAGCGATTGAGTGCCAGCATAGATTTATTCCAGGGTGTCTACTAACTTTGCCAATGCCAGCAAGCGGGCGCTGATGTTCACTCCTGCCTGCTGTGCGACTTGGCGATTGATTTCCAAACGTACTCGTTGGTCATCGCCAGTAGCCAGATTTACCATGCCGCCGCGCTCGGCAAACGCTTCTATATCAGAAACCGTCAATACCGGATAAGCCTGCAACAGCCGCAAAAGCTCAGTCAAATGCGCGGTTTCTGAGCGATCAATAAAAAGCACATGACAGGCAAGCTGCGTCTGCGCTGGCGGGTAGGCATAAAACGCTACACGAATAGGATGACCGCGCACCTGTTTGTCACGAATGGCTTCAAAGGCATCGCCAAAGCTATTGTTACCCAGCACACACAGGTTCAACGGCTGCTCAGCGGTTTGCGTTTGCTCTTGCGGCCATTCCACCATGCGCATTAGGTTGAAAATAAAGGCGGCTTTAAGCGGATACTCGTTGCTCGCAGACGACGGGCTAATCAGCAGCAAGCTGCTGATTAAAAACGCTAAAAAACTGCACACTAAGCGGTAGCGACAGAGTCTGATGAAGGCAGAAAACATTACACCAACGACAATTAAATTAAACAAGAGACAATGCAAGAGGGCAGGCGATAAGTCGCATAGCGCGAAACCTGTGCCGCTTGTGCTTGAACAAAACCCGCAAAAGCTTTGGAATAATGTTCCACAATGCCGGTTTCAGTGTCTTCCAGCAAATACACAGCTAACTGTTCTCGCTCTGCCAGCGCCAAGGCTTTTTCCACGCCCAATACCATAAAAGTGGTCGCCAGCGCATCGGCTTGCATGGATTCTGGGTGCAGCACCGTCACTGACACCAGGCGATGCGACACGGGCGAACCTGTATGGGGATCAATGGTGTGGGAATAGGTTTGCCCCTGCCACTGGAAAAAATTACGGTAACTGCCCGAAGTGGCTACGCCGGTGTCAGGCAACGCCACCACGCGCTCAACGGTTCTCACACTGGGATTGGGATCAGGCTGCTCAATCGCCACGCGCCATTGCTGGTCTTCAGCGTTATGCCCTGCCAGGCGCAATTCGCCGCCAATATCCACCAAATAATTTTTAATGCCCAACTGGACTAAATAGTTGGCTAATTGATCCGCTGCATAACCTTCGGCAAGCGCGGATAAATCCAGGTATACATCAGGAATGTCTTTGCGCAAGGCAGGCGGATTCTCGCGCACATGCACGCGCTGGTAGCCAACACGCGCCTTTGCCGCCGCAATTTCTGCCGCTGTAGGTATTTGATCGGCTTTCGGTGTGGGACCAAAGCCCCATAAATTCACCAAGGGACCCACGCTAATGTCAAAAGCGCCGTCGCTGAGGCGGCTAAAGTTCAGCGCCGCCTGTACGACATACAAGAGTTCTGGCGAAACAGCGACCCAATCAGTGCTGGGATTTTGGTTAAAACGCGAGAGTTCCGAGTCTTTTTGGTAAGTAGACATGAGCGCATTGATCGCCTGTAAGCGGGTTTCCAAGGCTTCATGCACTTGTTTTGGCTGAATATTTGGCGGAATATCCACAATTTTCACCGCATACTGAGTGCCCATCGTTTGCCCTTGCAACTGGGTTAAACGCGATGCAGGTGTGGGTTGGCAAGCCATCAACGAAAGGCTACAAAAGGCAATAACAAGGCGACAAAATGAGGGATTCATGGCAAAAGATTTCACAAAGTTTGGTGTGGGAAGGGTTTTAAAAGTACAATATTTTACAACACTATTGCACCTAAGTTTATGCGCAATACTAAAGATCATTGATGCACAAAATCTGTCATTATCGCGCCGTCTCATCACCCTAAAGTACCGACAAAGAGGAACCCCATGAACAGCGAAAACACCCCTTATCTCGCCACTGTTGGCACACTAGAAACCCAATTACGCGCAGCAGAAAACAGCTTGCAAGAGGATGCAGCGGACGATGAAGCCGCTGCTGGTGGCGGTAATGTAGATAAAATCCGCGATATTCTGTTTGGTGGGCAAATGCGCGATTACGAAAAACGCTTTAAGCGCATGGAAGATCGCTTTGCCAAAGAAAACACCCATGTGCGCGAAGATTTAGGACAGCGGATTCGTGCGCTAGAAGAAATGCTCAATAGCGAACTCGACAGCTTAGGCGACAAGCTTAAAACCGAGCGCCAAGAACGCCAGGGCATGTATCAAGAATTGCAGCAAGAAATCACCAGCCTGAAAAATGAATTAAACAACCGCATCACGCAGTTAGATGAATTGTTTAGCAAAGACATGAAACAACTGCGCCAGCATATGCACAACAAGTTTCAAGAAATCAGCAATCAAATGCGCCAGCAAAACGATAATCTGGCTACCCTCATGAAACAAGAAGTTGCGCATTTGCAAGAAGCTAAAGTCAATCGTAGTGATTTAGCCTCTTTCTTCACCGAGTTTGCTGTGCGTTTAAATAAAGACTTTAATGCCAGCGGGCAATAAGCTTTGCCAGATGCTTGCTTTTTTCATTAGGCTAAGAGCAAGCATCTCATTCACCCAACACGACTCCCCCCCTCATGGATGACTATACTCGGTTGCGCAAGCTACTGTTGCAAGATGAACAAGATCGCCTAGATAAGCTCGATCAACGTCTTAACGATCCGCAACAGCGTTCGCGTGAAACGGCTGAAGTGTTACCGCAAGCAATCCACTTGCTTGCCCAGCATAAACCCGCGCATTTGCAAAAAGCTCTGCAAACCCCAGTAGAAAACTGCGTGGAAACTTCATTTCAGGCTGATGCTCAAAAATTTGCTAAACCGCTATTGAATGCCATGTCTCAACCTTTGCGCAAAGCTATCGCGGATTCCTTTAAGTCCATCCGCGAATTCGTACAAATCAATCAAGAACAGATTGTGGCGTTGGAAGCTCGCGTGCAAACACTTGAACAGCGCGACTGGGCGGGTTTGCTTAAACAACTAGAACAGCGCGAACACAATATACTGGCTCAGTTGCAAGCCTTTGAAACTGAAATGCAGGATATTGACAAGCGTTCTTCCGAACTTGCTCAGATTCTGCCAGTGGCGATTCGTAAAGCCAGCGAAGCCCAAATGCAGCGCCTAGAAACGCCCGCTGAACCTGCGGGTGCTTTGCAAGTGGATATTGAAGAACTCAGCGCCTCACTCAAAGGACCGGTGGAGCGTTCTTTACGCCAATCCATCAGCGATGATCCGCACAGTTTGGCCAATGCGCTGTTTCCCATTATGGGACCTGCGATTCGTAAATCTATTAACGAATCCATTAAAGGTTTGGTACAAAATCTTAATCGTACCATTGAGCGCAGCCTCTCCCCACAGGGCATGGCGTGGCGCTTAGAAGCGCTGCGTAGCGGGCGTCCCTTTGCCGACATTGTGTTACAAAAAACCCTGGTTTACCGCGTTGAACAAGCGTTTCTCATTCACCGTGAAACCGGTTTGCTGATGCAGCATTTGCACTTGGAAGGCGTCGCGGTGGGCGATTCGGATGCGGTGTCTGGAATGCTCACTGCGATTCAAGATTTCATCCGCGATTCTTTCTCGACTACGAAAAAAGAAGAATTAGACAGCGTAGACATCGGGGATTTCACCGTGTGGCTAGAGCGCGGACCTTATGCAGTGTTGGCGTGCGTCATGCGCGGCACTGCACCCTATGCGTTTCGCAGCACCATGCGGGCATTGCTAGAACTGATGCACGCCCGCTACGGACAGGCTTTAGAACATTTCTCTGGCGATTCAACAGAAGTAGAACTGTGTCGTCCATTGCTGCAAAAAGTCATGCAAGTCGAGGAAGTTCCTAGTGAAGCAGCAAAGCAAAAACGTCGTTTTTCTCCGACGCTGATACTGTTGGTGCCCTTGACGTTCGTCATCGGTGGCTGGGTGGGCTATCGGCAGTGGCATCATTATTTGCTGCAACAACACATTGTCCACTATTTACACGCCTTAGCCCAAGAACCTGGCATTATTGTCACCGACACACAGCAGGATGAAAATTACTTGTATTTGCGTGGTTTGCGCGATCCTTTAGCGCGTACCCATAGCGCAGTGGCGGCGGATACGGGTTTTGTCGCGTTGGGCGTCAGCGCCCATTGGGAGGCTTATCAGGATATGTCCGCGCCCTTTGTCGAGCAGCGTCTGCAAGCGCAAGCCGCTCGCTGGTTACAGCCGCCAGAGAGTGTGACGGTAGGCTGGCAAGGCAGCGCCCTGGTGCTCAGCGGTCATGCGGATCGAGACTGGATTGAGCGCATCCAAAACGATGCCCCCATGCTGGCGGGTTTAAGCGGATTAGACACGCACGCACTGGTAGAAAACGATGACTATTGGCAACAAACCCAGGCACAATTTGACGCATTTCTCAAAGCCTTGAACAGCACGCCAGGAATTATTGTGGTGTCTTCGGGTATAGAAAATAACAAGCGATTTATCAATGGAATGCGCGATCCGCTGGCGGCTGATCCAGAACACACTGCCGCGCAAATGCAAATTCGCAGCCTGGATATGCGGTGGCGCAATTACCAGGATTTAACCCCAGAATTTGTGCGCCAGCGTGCGGCTCAATACCTCGCACCCGTGCCCGATACCGTACAATACCAAATCGAAGGCAATCTGCTGCGCCTGCAAGGTCACGCGCCGCAAGCCTGGCTGGATAAAGCCCTGCGCGTTACCAGCGTCGCCGGCATCAACCAAGTAGACGCCAGTGCGCTACAAGAGACCGACCAGATTTTGCTGGCACGCGCCACCGCACAACTTCAGCCCGAAGCCAGCATTAAATTGGCAGTCGAACACAGCGTGCTCAACGTATCTGGCGTTGCCGAACAAGCCTGGCTAGAAGAGGTGCTCACACCTGCCAAAATCGAAGGCATTGCACAAATACACACAGAAGCCCTGCAAAGCCGCGATGCGCTACTGTTAGCGCAAGCGCAAATCCAGCTAAAGCCACCTGTTGGAGTGCAGCTTAAAGTCCATCGCCGTCATCTCAAGCTCAGCGGGCAAGCCAGTCTGCCAGACATCCAGCGCCTACGCTCAGAGGCGCAAGCCCTAGAAGGCATCCAGGCAATAGACAGCAGCGAATTGCAAGACCAGGACGCACCGCGCCGTGAAAACTTGCGCCAAGCCATTGATAATACTAAGCTTCTATTTATTGACGGCACCGAACTCGACACCCGCCAGCAACGCGCCATGCGGAAACTGGCACAGCAAATCAGCGAACTAGCCACCTTGAATGCCGGACTCGCGCCGCCATTACAGGTCGCCGTCACTGGCTACACCGACGGCTTAGGCAGCCAAGAACACAACAGCGCCCTCAGCCGCGAACGCGCTCAAGCCATACGCCAAGACCTCATTGCCGCTGGTGTGCCGCCTAATCTGTTGATCGTACAGATGCCAGAACATATTCTGTTTGGCGAACAGAAAGCAGATTTACAACAGCGCAAGGTAGTGTTTCAAGTGATGAATGCTCATCCATAAAATCCACTTTTGTTGGAGGAATTATGCGCCAAATTAGCTGGAATGAATTACTCACTTCACCGGCGGAATTATTAGAATGGATACAACAGGGTAATGCTTTAAGAATTTATCAGTCAGGCAAACCCATTGCTGAACTTCTACCATTATCTGCTACGCCCCAACCTGCTTGGAAACATTCTATTCAACGCATGAGTTTATCTGGGGTAAAATTGAGTGCAGAAATTCTACATGATCGAGATGAAAGCTAGGTATGAAACTCTTTTTTGACACCTCCGCATTAGTATTCATCAGATGAATAAAACAGGACAAAACACCCTATGGTTCAGAAAAAAATCTGCATGATTGGTGATTTTTCGGTGGGCAAAACCTGCACCGTCGGGCGCTTTATACGTCAAACTTTCTCCGACAAATATTTAACTACCGTCGGCGTGAAGATTGACACCAAAGTCGTGCAACTGCCCTCCGGCGACGAAGTCAAATTCATTCTCTGGGATATTGCAGGTAACGATGCCCTGACCACCGCCAGCGCCTCCTATTTGCGCGGCGCAGCGGGTTATTTATTGGTCGTGGATGGCACTCGCCGCCCAACTTGGGAAAGCGCCAAAAAACTCCAGGCAGCAGTAACGCAACAAATCGGCGAAAAACCCTTTTTAGTGTTGCTCAACAAAGCCGACTTAACCGAACAATGGGAAATCAAACAAGCTGATGTAGATGAGCAACTTAAACAAGGTTGGAAAATGCTCAAAACCAGCGCCAAAACCGGCGAAAATGTAGAACAAGCCTTTGCAATATTGGGGCGCTTACTGGTAGGAAAGTAACTCAAATCACCTGTGTTATAGCAAAATGTTCTTGGTTGCTCTCCCCCATCACCCAAATTTTTCTGCCGCAACCCAGCGTTTTTGCTCACTCATTTACCTTTGGATTTTTTCTTATGCAACATATCCCATTGAGCATTGCTAAATACATTCGTTCTTTATGGATGTCAGAATTAATTTTGACCTATTTCCATGTGGATAAACAAGGCTTATTGGTCGAATGGGGCGGGCATCCGCGCCATTACGGTTTACCTACACCAGAAATAGGTGAAGCAGCGAATGAACAAATCAATTTCTTAGAAGGCGTCTTGCCTATTGAATATACCCAGGTATTGGAATTTGTTGGGGTCAGCAGTGGGCGCGTTGCGCATGTACATTTGATTCCGTTTGAAAAAGGCACTTGGGTATTGTTATTTGATGCAACAGCAGAACATGATCGCCAGCAACAGATTCAACAGCAATATAATGAACTGAGCGTACAATCTTATCGGCAAATGCAATTACTCCAAAACTTAGAAAGCGCCCGTCAACAATTGCAGGCAGAAAAACACAAACTAGAACACTCTACCGAAGCCAAAAGTCGCTTTATTTCTAGCCTCTCACATGAACTTCGCACACCTTTAACTTCCATTGTTGGTTACACGCATTTACTCAATGAAACAGAACAAGCCAAGGCACAAGAAAGCCAATACCTTAATTCGGTACAACAGAACGCCAGTTATTTATTGAATTTAATTGATAATGTACTTGCACAAGCACGTTCAGAAACCCAGCAAATTTCTATTCATCCTAGCAGTTGTCAGGTGAAAAAACTCTTAGATGATATTGAACACTTATTTTTCCCGCTGGCACAAGAAAGAAAATTAGCCTTTAGCTTAATTCGCCAGGTGGATTTACCTGAACAATTGCTGCTGGATGAATTGCGAGTACGGCAGGTATTCATTAATCTGATCTCTAATGCCTTAAAATTCACCACTCAGGGTTCTGTCACGGTGCAGGTCAATTGGCAGGCGGAGCGTTTACAATTTAGTGTGCAAGACACGGGACCTGGCATTTCTGCAGCGGGACAAAGCAAGATTTTTGAGGCTTTTCACCGCGAGCAAAGCACCACCCATGTGCAAGGCGTAGGCTTAGGGCTGTTCATTAGCCGCCAACTGGTGCAACTCATGGGCGGCGACCTAAGTCTGATCTCAGAACTGCACAAAGGCAGCACTTTTACTGTTGAAATTCAAGCACCTGCCGTACAAGCGGCGGCGCCCACAGCCGCCGCGTTACGCTCCAAACCCAACAGCAGCAACCCCTATAACATCCTGCTGGCAGAAGACAGCTTGGGTATTCGCACTTTATTAGAACTTTATTTGCAGGAAGGTGGCTATAAAACTCTGCTTGCTGAAGACGGCGAACAAGCGGTGAAAATGGCGTTGCAACACCAGCCTGACGCGGTTTTGATGGATTTGCAAATGCCAGTTTTAGATGGCTTTGCCGCTACCATTGAGTTGCGCAAACAGGGTTTCACTGCGCCCATCATCGCGCTGTCTGCTTCAACGCTGGCGCAAGATCGCAAAGAGGCGATGCAGGCTGGCTGCGATCTGTATCTGATGAAGCCCCTGGATGCCGATTATCTCTGGTTTAATCTGCAACAAATCCTTCCCCCCAACGCGGCTTAAGCAGCCAATAAGGAGTGCCTGTGCCAGAAAGCTGCCCGCCCCTGCTGGAAGCGCTGCTGTATGAGCAAAAATTGGCGTATATCCTACTTTCGCCGGAGCAACAGCTGTTAGCTCAAGGCGGCGACGCCAGCTTATTTTTTTCACCGCCCACGCCAGATTCCGATTTCTACGAACTCATCCCCGAACTCATGGGCTGTGAAGAAATTTTGCACGAGATTCTCAACGCACAAATGCCGCGTTTTGAATTACCCAATATCAACCGAGACTTGAAAAACGGCGGCATCCGTTATGTCAGTATCAGCGTTTTACCACATCAAACCGAAGTGCAAGGGCAAACCGGCTTACTCATCATCCTGGCAGACACGAGCGATTGGCTGCACAACGAACAAGAGCTGACCCAACAGCGCAACGAATTATCGCTGCTAAAACATAGCCTTGACGACACCAACCAACGCTTAAACTTCATCATGCAGCGTTATGTGCCCAAGGAAGTCAGCAAAGCCCTGATGGAAAACCGTTTGCTCCCCAGCTTAGGCGGCGAAGTGCGCGAAATCAGTGCCCTGTTTGTGGATTTACGCAACTACACGGGCATCAGTGAACGCCTAACGCCGACAGAAACCATTGAAATGATTAATAATTTCCTCTCTGTCGTGTGTCAAGCCATTGCCGATGCTGGCGGCATGGTGGTCAATTACATGGGTGATGCAGTGATGGCAATCTTCAACGCCCTGGAGTATCAACCCGACCACGCCCGCCGTGCGGTACAAGCGGGTTTGCAGATGCAATCCAACCCATTACAGCTACACTGCGAGCGCGTCGGGCACAGCGAAACCCTCTATTTCGGCGTCGGCATCAACAGCGGACAAGCCTTAGTCGGCAACATAGGCGCATTACAGCACTATCAATACACCGCCATTGGCGACATCATCAACGTCGCCTCGCGCATTTGCGGACAAGCCCGCCCCACCGAAGTGTTGATTGGTGCAAACACCTTTACCCACATCCAAGCCGGTGTAGACGCCGACTCTCTGCCACCCATGCTCTTCAAAGGCAAAACTCAACCCCTCACCGTCTACCGCGTGCGCAACTTGACATGAACCCTGCCACCAAACCCCCTGCTTCGCCAGCACGTCTCACTTGGGAATGCAACATTAGGCTGCTGCGCGAGCCGCTACTGCTGGGTTCAGTGGTAAAGGCTTTTGCCATTGTGTACCTGCTCATGGCGCTGCTGATGGGGGTAATTTTTCTGGGACAGGGCGAATGGCGGGTGTGGCTGGATATGCTGTGGCTATTTGCCCTGGTGACAGGTGCATTGCTGGTGCTTAGTGTATTGATTATGCTGCTTATTTTTCGTAACCGCATGGATGCCAGTTTTATTTTGGACAAGCGCCGCGCCTTTTGCCAACTGTACGGTCGTGATGCACAACAGATGGCGCCTTATGCACGCTGGTTAGGTTTTCTGCTGGGAAAACCGCAATTAGGCGGAAAATTCAATAAGTTAGTGAGACAAGCTGTGGAATACGATTGGGCACAAATCAGCGCGGCTCACTACCAAGCACAACGCTACCGCATAGTGCTACGCAATGGCTGGCGCACTTTGCTAATCCTCTATTGCCCAGCGCCGCGTTACGCAGAAATTGCGGCTTTTGTAGAGCGCCACATCAAGGCAGCGCACCCGCCCAGACAGCCGCGTCCCGCTTCGCCCTTGCCGCGTATTTTGTGGCGCTCGGTTTTGATTGTGCTTGCCAGCGCCAGCTTGTTTGCATTACCTTATCCCTTTGAGCAAGATGTTTTTTTCTTGATATTTTTACTCTGTTTTGGCTTTGCCACTGCGTGGATTCTTAGCTTGCTAGGCTATGCAGTGCTGTTTGGCGTGCTTTGGAGTCTGGGCGAAATACTTTACACGGGTTTTCACCAGCGCCCCGCCACTTTTCACTTCAGCGGAATGCCCGATCACTACAGCGGTTTTGATTTACTATTCGGCGATGAATGGCTGGCATTGGCGCTGACGCTGGCGGGATTAACCTATCTTGCTTGGGATGCCTGGCAAGCCGTGCGTGGCAGAAATCCTTCAATGCTCGAACGCGATTATGGCGCAGAGCGCCGCGATGACTAAAAAGCGACTGACTGACCGCCATCAATATTCACGCTCTTCACCGAGCAGAGCCTCTTTTAATGCCATCACCTATTGATACAAAAAACACGCTGGTGCTGGGTATAGGCAATATTTTACTGTCTGATGAAGGTGTCGGCGTGCATTTACTGCATTATCTGCAACAGCATTATCAGTTTGAATCTGTAGAGTTTATAGACGGCGGCACTTTGAGTTTTACGCTGGCTATTGCCATTGAAAACACCGAACAATTGATTGTTCTCGATGCGGCTCAATGGCATGAACCCCCTGGCACTATTCGCTGCTTGCAAGATGAAGCAATGGATGTTTTCTTAAGCAAACCCAGCTTAAGTGTGCATGAAGTGAGCCTGGTTGATTTATTGAATATTGCCCGTTTAACTGGACGTTTTCCTAAAAGACGTGCTTTAATAGGCATTCAGCCAGAAACCCTCAGTTGGGGTACAACAGCAACCACACAAGTAACCCAAGCACTGCCAATAGCGGCTCAACAAGTGGCTAAACTTATTCAACAATGGCAACAACAACCTGCCTAATAGCGGGCAATCTATCCGGCTTTAAGCAGCTAAAATAAGATGATTCCCACAGAACACTTCAAATTAAACGCTGAACCCAACACAGACCTAGACACGGGCAATTTATTACCCGTGTTACATCAGATTTGTCATGCTACAGACAAATTGATACAGCACAATAGCGAAACCCTCATAGACCTAAACGCCATGCCGTTTGCCCCAGGTGAAAAAGAGCGCCTAAAAGCCACTTTAGGGCGCGGCGAAATCAGTATACAACTGAATGTATTAGGGCGTAGCGAACTGTACGAAACCCAGTATGCGGGCGTATGGTGGATAGAACATTACAACAGCAATGATAACCTCATGGCACAGCTCATTGAAATTAACTGGCTACCCGCTATTGCGCGCAGCCAAGCAGAAGATGTTCATGCCGGGTTACACAAGATGAAAGCATTTTTTATTCAACACAACGGAGATGATTAATGAAAAAGCTGGTATTTATGCTGATCCCTTTTACCCTAGCCGCCTGTCAGTGGCTACCCAACAAAGAACAAAAACTTACAGAAGCATCGTCGCCCCCAAATACTTTAACAAGCCAAGCGCAAGAAACAGAACAACCAGAGAGGAGATCAACTAAAAATTATTTTGGTCTTGAAGATGAATTATTAAGCGTAGAAAGCCAATCTAGCCGTGCTGCCCGCAAAGTTTTATCTGAAGGACGGCGCATGGCATTAGCAGAACAAAAAATTATACGCGGCAGTTGTTGGGATTATGTCAACACAGTGTTTAGACGTGCTGGCTATGCAAACAAACTAGAAACAGTATTTGACAGCCCTAAGTATAGAGGACGCTATGCCAAAGCCAGTCAAATAAAACCAGGCGATTGGTTGTACTATATTAATCATTCCTATAATGGCATTGAACACAGCGCTATTTTTATAGATTGGGTAGATAAAAAACATGCTTTAATGCTCAGTTATGCAGGTGAAGGCAGAAGAAAACCCGCACGCTATTTAACTTATGACTTATCTCATGTGTATAAAATAGTTCGCGCTGTTGACTAAGTTGCACAAAAACCTGGCAAACTTGCAAAGTCTGTCAGGTTTGCCCTTGCAAAACTCAATAATTGATGTAGTTTTTATGTATTGGGTAGAGCTTTCGGATGTTAATTTTTTAAGAAATTGCTTTCCAGATATTTTTAACTGGCATTTTTTGAGTTTAGCAAATAAACAGGAGTCAAAGATGACCACGCGCATAAAAGACCTTAATACTGCACCCAACAATGTTGGCAAATATCTGAGCACGCAGGGCATTTCTCGACGCGGTTTTTTGAAATTCTGCACCACAATGGCGTCAATGATGGCAGTATCGCCAACACTGCTACCACAGTTGGTTGAAGCTTTAGAAAATGCTCCGCGTCCTTCCGTCATTTGGCTGTCTTTTCAAGAGTGTACGGGTTGCACCGAGTCCTTAACCCGTGCCCATTCGCCAACAGTGGAAGGGCTGATTTTCGACGCTATTTCGCTGGATTATCATCACACTTTGCAAGCCGCGTCAGGTGAAGCTGCGGAATTGGCGCGCGAAGAAGCAATGAAAGCGCACTGGGGCAAGTATCTGCTGGTGGTGGATGGCTCTATTCCATTGGGCAATCCAGGTTTTTCCACCATCGCCGGCATGAGCAATCTGGACATGCTGTTGGAAGCCGCAAAAGGCGCAGCAGCTATTATTGCTGCGGGTACTTGCGCAGCTTATGGTGGCATTCCTAAAGCCAATCCAAACCCCACCGGCGCTGTGGCGGTGCAGGATTTAATCAAAGATAAGCCAATTATCAATGTGCCTGGTTGCCCGCCCATTCCAGTGGTGATCACCGGCGTATTGGCGCATTTTCTGGCGTTTGGATTGCCTGAATTAGACAGTTTAGGGCGTCCAAAGGCGTTTTACGGACAGAGCATTCACGACCGTTGCTATCGTCGTCCTTTTTATGAACGCGGTCAATTTGCAGAAACTTTTGATGATGAAGGCGCAAAACAAGGTTGGTGTTTGTTTAAATTAGGCTGTAAAGGACCCAGCACCTACAACGCTTGTGCCACGACCAAATGGAATCAGGGCACCAGTTTCCCAATTGAATCAGGGCATGGTTGCTTGGGGTGCTCAGAGCCAAATTTCTGGGATGCGGGCAGCTTTTACAAGGCGCTATCTGTGCCCACTGGCGATTTGGGCAAAATCGCTGGCTATGCCTTGGCGGCTGGCGGTATTGCGGGTGCGGCGGCAGGTTTGCTTGCCCAGCATAAAAAAGGACAGGCGATCAAAGAACATAAAATAGTCACTGTGAATGATTTAGAAAAAGGAAACTCAGCATGAACGGCGCAGAATTTTTGCTCTGGACGCGAGGAACAGCATTTGACATCGCTTTTGCCGTGTTTGTATTCGGCTTAATATTGCGCTTTTTAGAAATTTTCTTGCTTGGACGCAAGCCGGATTTAAGTGCGCCGCGCGGCAGTGCGATGCTAGGCGGAGTACGCACTGTCTTTAGGCGTTCATTACCTGCCGATGGTAATAGCTTTAGGCGTTCTTCTTTTACCATTGTTGCTGGCTATGTATTTCATTTTGGGTTGCTGGTATCTCTCTTATTACTTGCCCCCCATATTGAGTTGTTTAAATCAATTTTAGGATTTGGGTGGTTTGCTCTACCCTCGCCTATCGTAGATTTCTTTACTGCCATGTCTTTAATTGCACTCATCGCCGTCTTACTACATCGCATCACCCATCCAGTGTTAAAGTTTCTCTCTACACCAGAAGATTACCTGGTGTGGTTTGTCACCTTTCTACCTTTGCTAACGGGTTACATGACTTTTCACCACTTGTTTCTGCCCTACCCCTGGCTATTAGGCATACATATTTTAAGTGTTGAGTTACTTTTGCTGCTGTTTCCTTTTACCAAGTTGATGCACACCTTTACTTTGTTTATTGCGCGTTGGTATAACGGTGCGATAGCAGGTCGCAAAGGAGTTGAATCATGAGCGCAAGTTTAGAACGTGGAATTAATGCTTTTAAGGAACATCTGGATGCACCCATTGCAGCTTTCTTCAGCAGTTGTGTGCATTGTGGTTTATGTGCAGATGCGTGTTTGTTTTATACAGAAACCGGTGATCTACAGTACACACCTATTCACAAACTAGAACCTTTACGGCGGATTTGGGAACAAGAATATACCTTGCTAGGTATCTTAAAAAAAGCCCTTGGTTTATCTAAACCCTTAACCGATAAAGACTTACAAGACTGGCAGCCATTGCTTTACAACTCATGTACTTTATGCGGGCGCTGCTCAATGGTTTGTCCAGTAGGTAATGATTTGGTGTACATGATTCGTAAAGCCCGCGAAGGGATGTCGGCATCGGGTAATGCGCCCGCAGGCATGATAGGCGCTGCCAAACGCACGGTAGAAATAGGTAGTCCTATGGGGGTACGTTTACCCGCACTACAAGCACAAGCCAAGCATGTGGAAAAAGATACTGGTTTGCATATTCCTTTTGATCAAGTAGGTGCGGAATATCTCGTCATGCTGTCTTCTATGGAAATCATGAATTATCCTGAATACCTGCAAGCGGTGGCAAAAATCTTTAAGCAAGCGGGTAAAAGCTGGACACTGAGTAGCGAAGCCTTTGAAGCCACCAATGCTGGGATTCAAATCGGTTCTTCGGATATTGCGCGAGAAATTGTTTTACGCATAGTGACTGCTGCGGAGAAGTTGAAAGTTAAAACTGTGATTAGCCCAGAATGCGGTCATGCCTATACAGCGATTCGTTGGGAAGGTGCAAATTTGGTAGGACGCGCTTTCACTTTTAAAGTTCAACATATTCTCGAAGTATTAGATGAATTGCGTGAGCAAGGTTTGTTGAAAACCCAAGGTTTTGAAGAAGAAAAGCTGACATTTCACGATCCTTGTCAATTAGTGCGGCGCGGCGGCGTGATTCAACAGCCGCGTAATCTCATGAATCTGATTGCGCACAATTTTGTAGAAATGAATGATCATGGCAAGATGAATTGGTGTTGTGGTGCGGGTGGTGGTGTTAGCGCCAATGAAGATGCAGATGAAATAAAGATGAAAGCCTTTAATCGTAAGAAAATCCAGTTAGATGAATTACAGGTTGAGGGATTGGTGACTGCCTGCGCTAATTGTCGCATTCAATTGGAAGCAGGCTTAGAAGAATACGAAATGGAACTGCCTGTGTATGGTTTGACCGAGTTACTGGCAGATCATTTGGTAGAAGATAAGTAATATGGGAATATTGAGTACCGGCTTAAAATAGCTTTGTTTTTAGCTTGGATAAGCGTTTTACGCTCCCTGAAACCCCAGGCAGGAGATCAAGATGACCAGTATCAATAATGACGCGGGCTTTCGTGCTGCCTTAGAAAATTTGGATATACCTCAACAGCGTGCAGTTGCCGCACGTTTTGTTGAAAATGTGTTGGTTTTATTTGATGTAGAGCCGGTTAAACGGGCAATTGGAGTCGCGGCAAATTTAAGTGCTGCGGAAGATGAATTGCAACTGGCTTATAAAAATGCCAAAGCTGCCAGTGTAGAAAGTTATGCCCGTTGCGGTGCGGATGGTGACTGGCGAGATCAAGCGGGGCATTTTGTTGCTAAAGCCGCTGCGGCTTGTGTATCACCTACTGCTAAAGCTAACCTTGCTTGGGAGGTCGCTATGCAGTGTCGCATGGCATGTACTTGCGAGGGCATCGCGCAGGGCACTGGCTCGGTCAATACGGAAAATGAAGCCCAGTACAAACTATTGGCTGCATTTGTTTAAGAACATTGAAATTGAACGAGTGCTACTGTTATTTATGAGTGTCTTCTGGTTCTGCTGAGTTATTGCGCCAATTCAACATGAGTTGGTATTTCTTTGCCAGACTTTCGGTATCACGCAGTTGTTCGCGCCAGGCATCATCGTTAAACATAGCCGCAAGATGTGCCAGGGTTTGCAAGTGGGTTTCTTGTTCATGAGTGGCGGATTCTGGAACTAGCAAGGCAAAAACAAGATCAACGGGGCGATTATCAATGGCGTTAAAATCAACGGGCGTTTCCAGTTGTATAAATGCTGCCATCGTGTGTTCCAGATTGCTCATGCGTGCATGAGGAATGGCGACGCCTTTACCAATACCAGTGCTGCCGAGGCGTTCGCGCTCAAACAGCTGTTGGTAAATAGCGTTGCTGTCAAGTTCTGGGTCGTACTTGGCAAACAAGCGGCTGAGTTGTTCGAGTACGCGCCGCTTAATGCCAGCCTGAACGCCGCACAGCACACGTTCAGGTGTCAGTATGTCAGCAATCAGCATGGCTGTGCGCATAAAAAACTGTTGCTGAAGCAGATAGGTTTCATTGATGAAATTAAAACAATGCTGGTTTAATCAAACTGCCTTTTTACTGCACCATCTTCTTGATGATGGTCTTTAAGTTTTTCTTTGTGTTTTTTGATTTGGCGATCCAATTTGTCGGTCAGGGCATCAATGGCTGCATACATATCTTCATGCACTGAGTCGGCAAACAGGTTACCGCCGCCGCTTACATGCAGAGTAGCTTCTGCTTTTTGGCTGAGTTTTTCTACGGTTAGAACTACATGCATATTGGTAACGTGGTCAAAATGGCGTTCCAGGCGTTCCATTTTGGAGGTGACATAACTACGCAAAGCGGGAGTAACATCAATGTGGTGACCGGAGAGGTTCAGTTGCATACAACGCTCCTTTATTCAACTTAAACTAAGCATTTACGCTCGTTGGATGGAGGAATGGTCATCGCCTCACGGTATTTAGCCACCGTGCGGCGTGCGACCTGGATTCCCTGCTCTGATAAAATTTTGGCTATTTTATTATCACTCAGGGGTTTAGAAGAATCTTCAGCGGCAATCAGTTTTTTAATTAAAGCACGAATAGCGGTGGAGGAGCATTCGCCTCCGCTATCGGTACTGACGTGGCTGGAGAAAAAGTACTTCAGTTCAAAAATCCCGCGTGGGGTATGTATGTACTTTTGTGTGGTGACGCGAGAAATAGTGGATTCGTGCATTTCTAGTTCGCTGGCGATGTCGTGTAGAACTAATGGTTTCATGGCTTCTTCGCCATAATCAAGGAAACCGCTTTGGCGTTCGACGATACAGTGAGTTACTTTTAGCAAGGTTTCATGGCGGCTTTTTAGACTTTTTATAAACCAACGTGCTTCTTGTAAATGATTTTTTAGGCTTTCTGCATCGCTACGCGATTTAACTTGATTAACTAGACTGGCGTAGTGCGCATTGACGCGCAATTTGGGGGCGACTTCTGGGTTGAGTTCAACTTGCCATTTGCCTTTGATTTTACGCACAAATACGTCAGGTACAACGTAAGAGGTCTGGGCGTTTTCTAGCGCATTGCCAGGACGCGGATTGAGGGATTGGATAAGCGTAAGCACAGACTGGAGGTCTTCGCGGCTTAATTTCATTTTTCTCATAAGCTGAGTATAGTCGCGGCTTGCCAGAACATCCAGATAATTTTCTGTGAGTATTAAAGCTTCGCTACGCCATTCAGTCTCTCTATCTAACTGTTTGAGTTGCAACCATAAACATTCGCTTAAATTGCGGGCTGCGACGCCAGGCGGATCAAAGTGCTGTACGCGCCGCAAGACGGTTTCAATTTCTTCGAGTTCTACTTCTGTGCTGTGCAATCCTTCTAAGATTTCTTCTAAATCGGCTTGCAGGTAGCCTTCTGCATTAATGGAGTCAATGATCAGTAAAGCAATTGCACGGTCTGTTTCTGTAAAGGGGGTAAGATCAAGCTGCCAGCGCAGGTAGTTGTACAGGGTTTCTGCTTCGCTATTTTGTTCGGTAAAATCGCGGGTATCGGGATCGCGTGCGCCGTCGCGGGAAGGGTAGTCTGCTAGGCTGGTTGAGGCTTCGTAGGTATCTTCCCAGGTGCTATCAACTGGGAACTCATCAGGCATTTGTTCTGTTTTGTCTAAACTGAGTTCTTGTTCTGCGCTGTTATTGATTTCTGTTGGGAGTTCTTCGCGTTCGTCGTCAGGGCTTTCAAATTCATCTTCGACAACTTCCAACATCATATTGGATTCCAACGTTTGTTGGATTTCCAGTTGTAAATCCAAGGTAGACAGTTGCAGCAGGCGGATAGCCTGTTGCAACTGTGGGGTCATGGTAATTTGCTGCCCTAAACGAAGTTGTAAACCTTGCTTCATTGTCTTGCTACATGAGAATTTATATTCGTACCCACTGAAAGCTATACCGGCATCAAATAAACAAGGAATTTATACAAATTCCTGCCATACAGTTGTTGGTGGGGAAAGGTTTATTATGAGCTTTTTATAAACTGAAATCTTCGCCCAAATATACGCGGCGCACTTGTTCATTGTGCAAAATCATACTGGGTGAGCCTTCGGCAATGATAGTGCCTTCATTTACAATATAAGCGCGATCACAAATGCCTAGTGTTTCTCTGACATTGTGGTCGGTAATTAGAACACCTATGCCAAGACTTCGCAAATGCTTGATGATATTTTGAATGTCAATCACTGAGAGCGGATCAATACCGGCAAAGGG
Source organism: Thiomargarita sp. (assembly GCA_020720115.1). GTDB lineage: Bacteria > Pseudomonadota > Gammaproteobacteria > Beggiatoales > Beggiatoaceae > BB31. The sequence continues at coordinate 53,793 of DYPD01000007.1, forward strand.
TTCGTCTAGTAGCATGAAGCGCGGATTGGCTGCCAGTGCTCGCGCAATCTCTACGCGCCGCCGCTCGCCGCCGGATAAACTCATGCCCAAATGCGTGCGTAAGTGCATGATATTTAATTCGCGTAGCAGTTTTTCGAGGCGCAAAAGGCGCTGCTGACGGCGCAAATGCGGCTGTACTTCTAAAATTGCCAGGATGTTTTCTTCTACATTGAGCTTGCGAAAAATCGAGGCTTCCTGTGGCAAATATCCCAGCCCCATGCGAGCACGCAAGTGCATGGGAAAACTACTGATGTTCTTGTTGTTAAGATAAATGGCGCCCTGTTCGCAAGCAATCAAGCCAACCAACATATAAAAACTGGTGGTTTTTCCTGCTCCGTTGGGTCCCAGCAGCCCAACTATTTCGCCGCCATGCAGATTGATGCTGATGTCTTTGACCACTACGCGCTTGCGGTAGGTTTTACCTAAGCCACGTGCGGCTAGTATTTGTTCTTCGCCCATGTTGCGGCTTTATTTGGACGCTGCGGGCGGTTCGATGGTGACTTTAACCCGTCCGCCTCCGGCTTTGGCATTAGAGGCGGGTTTACCTTCAGCGGTAATTTTGCCTTCTTTGGCGTCGTACATTATGTGCTCACCGGTGATTTTGTCTTTATTTTTCCAGATACTTGCGGATTTTTTTAAGTGTAGCAAGTCTTGTTTGGCATGATATTCCATTAACCGTGCTTCCGCATGTACTTTTTCTTTATTATCGAGCACTTGTTCAAAATACACGGGGGGCGATCCGGCGTTTTCAGTTTCGGCAATCACTACATCAATCTGGCGCTTTTCGTCGTAAGTGAGGGTCACTTTTTCTGCTTTCAGTGTCAGTGAGCCTTGCACTATGACAACATTGCCGAAATAGAGGGTTAGCCCTTTTTTGTTATCCAGAGAAGCACGATCTGCTTCGATTTCAATGGCTTTGTCCCGATCATTGGACAGCGCGTGAGCACCAGTGCTCAAGATGAGACACCATCCTAACAGCAGTAGTGGTTTCTTATTCATAAGTGCTTTTTACCTGTGAAAGCAAGTCAACTTGTTGATGACGCATAAACATTTTTAAACCCTGACTATCAGTTACACCTGTGTGCGTGAGTACGGTCACGGGGGCGTGGCTTTCGGCATAGGCTTCGTCGGGTTTCACCAGCATATTGTTGGCAAACATTTGCAGCCAATCCGAGGCTTTGCTGGCATAACGCCATAGCCAGACTTTGCCTGGCATATACACTGTAGAGCCGTCTAGGGAAAGACGCGCCTGCTCTGCTCGAACATACCACAGTGGTTGCCCTTTTTGGTAAAACACTAGATAAGGCTGCACTAATTCGGTATTGATCACCGGATAATGCTTGAGCAGATAAGCTTGCAACTGGTAAACGATTTGTCCACTTTCATCTGTTGCGGTGGAAACAAAATCTACCATTGCATAATCAGGCACATACCCGGTCTGAATCTGTGAAGGTACTAGCGTTTGCTGTTCCAGCGTTTTTAACAGCCAGGTAGTACCGCCTGCCAGCAGTAATAGCCAAAATAAAGTGAGGTAAGTGCGCATCATACGGCTCAGGGGCGTTAGGGTTCAACCTCAAAACGTACCAGTTGTTGTGCCCAAGTGCCTTGTGCCTGCATGATGAGTTCGCAGACTTCTCGTGCCGCACCGTGCCCGCCGCCGCTGGGTGTGTGCCAATGCGCATGGCGAATCACCAGCGGATGGGCGTCTGCAACTGCGATAGCCAGCCCAACGCGCTTCATCACGGGCAGGTCAATCACGTCATCGCCGACATAAGCTATGTATTCTGGTGGCAGTTGCGTGACTTGGCAAAGTTTTTCAAACGCGGGCAATTTATCGGTATAGCCTTGAAATACATGGTTAATCGCCAGTGAGTGCATCCGATGTTCAACAACTTGCGAAGTGCGTCCGGTAATGATGCCGATTTCTACCCCTGAATGTTGTAGCATTTTGATACCCAAACCGTCACGCGAACAAAAGGCTTTGTATTCTTGACCGTCGTCGCCGAGGAATAGGCTACCGTCAGTCAAGACGCCATCCACATCGAAAATCACTAAGCGTATCTGCGCCGCTTTATCCAGTATATCACGCATGAATTTCCCTCTTTCCGATTACTCAAAGCGGTGGGCTATGCCGACCAAAGTCCACCGCTCACGAAATTTATTGAAGACGGTTCGCTATGGTACAGGAAGTTATAGGAGGCGTCCTGCTCTAAACGCCGTTCTATGTGCTTAAATGTCATAAATAGGCACAATTTTAAGCGGCTTGCGGCGACTGTTTCTGCTTAATCATTGCTGTTATGCAGTGAATTGGCGGATACGGCGCAAACAGACGCGCCTTAATCCGCCCTACGTTCTATCACTCACTTTCAAGCAAGCAACGGCGTATCCACCACCTGCAAAGGGGCGGGCGCAAGCCCCTGCGCGTAGCGTTGCCACATCAACCGATACGCCTGCTCCAAATGCCGCACATAACGCGGCGTATCAAACAATGCACAAGTATCGCGGCTCGCTTGCAAACGCTGCTTAAACGCAGCGAGTTTGGCGGGATGCAACGCCAACTCAACGGCAAGTGCTTCATAAGCCTGAACGCTGTGCGTGACCAACTCTGGGAGCTTAGCGGCGCGAAGTAAACCGCCGCCAATGCGTGAAGTAAAGCTGTTCCCCAAGTATGTA
>DYPD01000090.1 GCA_020720115.1 Thiomargarita sp.
GGTGCGTTCAAGCCCGGCTTGCTTGGCTTGGGTGGCGGCGACTTCCGCTTTGTCGCGTTCTAGCGTTGCCCACGCAGCCAACCCCAGCGACACCACCAGACCCGCCATCAACGCCAAGATTCTGCGCCACTGCTGCACACGTTTACGCTCGACTTCCGCTGCCCGCGCCGCCACGCCCGCCGCGATAAATTCACGTTCTTTGTCGCCGATAAACAGCGAATCCGCGTATTTTTGCAGCATGGCTTCGGCGGTTGCCAAGCGGCTGCCGCGCAGCAGATTGTCCGGCGAACCGGCCTGCCAGGCTGCCAAATCCTGGCTAAAACTTTCACGCCAGCCTTTCACCTCGCGGCTGTCCGTCAGCCAGCCTTTTAGCTTGCCCCAATCGCGCAGCAGCGCCTCGTGGGCAATGGTCACAGTGGCTTCTCGCGCCGGATTGCTGTCGCCAGTCAACAGGCGTTCCTTGCGAATCAGCGTATCCAGTAGCGCGTCAATCTCGCTTGCCCGCGCTGGTTGGCGTTGGCGCAACTCGGCAACGGTCACGGTTTTGCGCGTGTCTTCTTGGTTTTCCCCTGCTTGGGTCAATTCCACCAGCAGCCAGGGCAACAAGCGGGCTTGCTCCGCCTGTTCTGTTGCCAATTGGCGATAAAATTCATCGGCTTTTTCATTCAACAGCCAGCGCAAACCGCCGCCCGCGTTTGCGCTCAAACGCTGGTATAACTCCAGGCGCAACTGCGTCACGCCCGCGCCCTGCGCTGCGCTGCCTTCCAGAGTTGTTCCAGCGCGTATTGCAACAGCGGCAAACTGCCTTTTTCGGCTTGCGATTCCATGACCAGTTGCGTTGCCAACGCTTCTGCCATCGTCATGCCCACTAACGCCAACGGCTGCGTAATCGCCGCCCGCAAGCCCGCCGCATCCGGCGCAGTCAGCAGCGTATGCCCCGCCAATGCCTGCGCCAGCGCGGGATATTCGCTGCACTGAGCGAGAAAATCAGCACGCAGGGTAATCATCACCCGCAAGCCAAAGAAGCCGCCCGCTGAGCTTGTCGAAGCGTGCGGCTTCTCTGGTTCGGAGCCTGTCAAGCCGTTCCCTTCGACAAGCTCAGGGAACGGCTTGACAGGTTCAGCGAATGGCTTGACAGATTCAGCGAATGGCTTGACAGATTCAGGGAACGGCAAAACGGGCGGTTGACAGATGCCCAAGATGCAGCGTAAAAAAGCCGCCCGCTCTTGTTCGTTTTCTTTCTTGCATTCGGTGAAGAGTTCCTCGAATTGGTCAATGAACAGCAACGTACTTGTCCCGCTCGGCAGTTCTTTTGCCAAGTCCGCCGCCGTTGCAATCGCGCCAATCTGCTGTTTGGGCAACGCCCGCACCAGGGCATCACGCAGGTTTTGCAAGGGATTTTTGCCAGGCGTCATGGCGATAAACTGCCAGGTCGCACCCAGCACATGCCCGCCGCGCAATTTGGGCAACACGCCCGCTTTCACCAGCGAGGATTTGCCGCTGCCTGACGCGCCCAGCAGCGCGACAAAACGCCGTTGCGCCAAGCTTTCCAACCGCTTTTGAATTTCCTGTTCGCGCCCAAAGAAAATCGCCGCGTTGCCTTCTTCAAACGCTTTCAAGCCGATGTACGGATCGCCGTCATACTTGGGTTTTTGCTCGGCAGGCGGTGGCGCGTCGGCAGCCGTCAGTTCGATAAAATCGAAACTCACTCCAGACGGCGGCAGAAATTGCGGCGGTTTCTGGGGATATTGATTGATAAATTTGACTAAATCCGCCGTATCCACCCGCCCAGTAGCGCGCTGCGGGTCAAGCCCGCGCAGCACGATCTCGGTCAACAAACTGCATTCTGGCAACGCCAGTGCTTCAGTTTGCGGCGTACTGGCGGCAATCAGGCACCGGGATTTGTTGTGCAAGCCGCTAAAAAAATCGCTGACTTCGGCGACATGGCAGCAATCCAAAATCACCACCGCGTTTTTCACCGCGCTTTTTTGAATGGTCTTTGCCAAGTCGCTTAAATCCAAAGCGAATTTGTCATCGGAGCAGGCTAGAAAACTGCGGTGCGTGGAAATTCCGCGTTGCTGTACGCCATGCCCGGAAAAGTAAAACAGCACATCAGCAGCGGCACTGTTTTTATCCGCGCTAAACGCCGCGCCGATGGCTTTTTTCAATTCATCCGCCGTCAGCGTGCCATGCTCGGCAACGGGGTAATATTTTTCGCCGTCTACGATTTCCACCGCACGCGGTAGGGCGATAACGTGAAAGCCGCTGTGGCGCTTAAGCAAGCGGCTGAGCGCATTGGCATCTTTGACCGGCGCTTTGAGTGGCGACAGTCCGGTTTCTTTTTGGTATTGGCTGATGCCGACAATCAGAGCAAGGCGGCGCATGGGGTGTCCTCAAGATCAGGCGTTGCGTTTGACAATTTGCGGCTATCATAGCCAATTTTCCGCGACAGGAGGCAAGCCACATGAACATCAAGTATGGGATGCAAGACACTCACATTGCTTTAGCGCACGGTAACGGTGGGCGCTTTATGCGTGAATTGATTGAGGAAGTATTTGCCCGTCATTTGTGCAATCCGTTGTTGAATGTGCAAACTGACGCTGCTTGTGTGCCTTGGACGGCGGGCGAGCTGTTGCTCAGTACCGATGGTTTTACCGTGCAGCCATTGGAGTTTCCTGGCGGCAATATCGGTTCGTTGGCGGTGCATGGTACGGTCAATGATTTGGCGGTGGCTGGCGCTGTGCCGCGCTATTTGACGCTTAATGCTTTTATTGAGGAAGGCTTAGAAATTAAGCAGTTAGAGCGTATTGTGCAAAGTTTGGCGGAGGCGGCGCAGGCGGTGGGCGTGGTGGTGGTGGCGGGAGATACCAAGGTGGTGCGGCGTGGCGAAGGCGGCGGGCTGTATTTAGCGACTACCGGCGTTGGGGTGAAATGTGCTCAAGCGACTTTGGGTTTAGCACAAATTCAGGTGGGCGATAAATTGTTGGTCAGTGGGTCGGTGGGCGATCACGGTATTGCGGTGATGCTGGCGCGGGAGCAATTCGGCTTGCGTGGCGATTTGGCATCAGACAGCGCCAGCGTGTTGCCTTTAGCGCAAGCCATTTGGCATCTGCCGGGCGTGCGTTTTATGCGTGATCCGACTCGCGGCGGTTTGGCAACTGTTGCGCACGAAATTGCTCAAGCAACGGGTTGGGGCATACGTTTAAACCAACCGGCCATTCCCATCCGCGATCCGGTGCTGTCGGTGTGTGAAATCTTGGGTTATGACCCGCTCTTTTTGGCGTGCGAAGGGCGTATTGTCGCGGTGGTGGCGGCAGCGCAGGCAAAGGCGGCGCTGGTAGCTTGGCAAGCCTTACCCCAAGGGCAAGCGGCGGCAATCGTGGGCGAAGTGCTGAATACGCACGAGCAAGTCAGTTTAGTCACTGCTTTGGGGGGCGAACGCTTGTTAGAAGAGTTAGAGGAAGACCCGCTGCCGCGTATCTGTTAAAAAATTGCGGCGTTTCCAAGAAAACAACCTATTGCTGCTAGAATACCAGGGTTATTTTTCTAAAATGTTCACATCAAGGAACGCCATGTTTGATCAAACCACGACTTTAGATGCTTATTTGAACAGCGAAAAAGGCACGCCTAAAAACGAATTTTTAGCCGGTGAATTGCGCCCTTTGCCTGAAGTAGAGGATAGTTATTTCGCCATCCGTATGAATCTAGCCTTTTTGCTCAATGAGCACTTTAGCAAAAGCCATTGCAAAGTCTATGTGGCGGAAGCCAAACTCTATGTGGAAGCCACGCACTCTTGTTTTTACCCGGATTTATTGGTGTCTTGTGAAACCGAGGGAGAGAGCGGGCTGTACAAAACCCGTGCGCATTTGCTGGTAGAAGTGGTGAATGAAAGCAGTAGCGGTTATAAGCGCGGACGTAAATTGTTTTGCTATCGCCAAGCTGAAGTAGCAGAAATTTTACTGATTAATGCGGAATCCCCAGGGGTGGAATATTGGCGCCGCAAAGCGCAACATTGGACTTTACAAGATTTTGCTGAAACGGATGAGCTGCGGGTGGCGGGCGTGAATTTTCATTGTGCGGTTGCAGAGATTTACCAGGATGTGTTTGAGTGAAGCGTGGTTAATGCGCCTCGTCCCAATTTTTACCGCTCCCCGCTTCAACCAGCAAAGGCACGGCAAGCTGCGCCGCGCCAGACATGCGCTCACAAATCGCCTTCCGCGCAACAGCTAAATCCGCCTCAGCGATTTCAAACACCAATTCGTCATGTACCTGCAGCAGCATTTTCACGTCTAAGTCGCTGTGATCAATCCAGTTTTGCACCGATAGCATGGCACGTTTGATGATGTCTGCCGCGCTGCCCTGCATAGGCGCATTGATCGCGGTGCGCTCGGCATACTGACGGCGCTGCGCGTTGCGCGAAGCGATTTCCGGCACATACAGGCGTCGCCCAAACAGAGTCTCTACATAGCCTTGCTCACGCGCCAGTTCACGCATCCGTTCCATGTAATTTTTCACTCCTGGATAATGCGCAAAATATTGATCTACATAGTCTTGCGCCACCGCACGACTGACACCTAATTGCTTGGCTAAACCAAATGCTGACATGCCGTAAATCAACCCGAAATTAATCGCTTTGGCGCTACGGCGCTGTTCTTTAGTGACATTTTCAACTGAAATATCAAAGACTTCTGCTGCTGTTGCCTGATGTACATCAAGCCCCTGGGCAAAAGCAGTCAACAACCCCGCATCTTCAGACAAATGCGCCATGATGCGCAATTCAATTTGCGAATAATCCGCCGCCAGCAGTTGATAACCTTGAGGCGCAACAAAGGCTTGGCGAATCCGCCGCCCTTCTTCGGTGCGGATAGGAATGTTTTGCAAATTCGGATCAGAAGAAGACAGGCGTCCGGTTGCTGCCACTGCTTGATGATAAGAAGTATGCACACGCCCAGTACGCGGATTGATTTGTTCTGGTAACTTGTCCGTGTAAGTAGATTTCAACTTGCTTAAACTACGGTGTTCCATTAGCAACTTAGGTAATGGATAATCTAATGCCAATTCTTGCAAAACCTCTTCAGCAGTAGAGGCTTGTCCTTTCGGGGTTTTCTTTAACATCGGCAACTGTAGTTTTTCATATAAAACCACTTGCAATTGCTTGGTTGAATTTAAATTAAATTCTTCCCCGGCCATTGCATACACTTCTTGCTCTAAAATATGTAGTTTCTCGCCAATTTCTTTGCTCTGTTGATAGAGTAGTGTTGCATCAACACAAACACCACGATGTTCCATCGCTTGCAACACCGGCACTAAAGGCATTTCTATCTCTTGCAGAACTTTCAATAATGCGGATTGCATTTGTAATTGCGCATAGAACTGTTGATGTAAGCGCAAAGCAATGTCTGCATCTTCTGCGGCATAAGGTACAGCTTGTGCTAAATCAATTTGATTAAAAGTCAGTTGCTTTTTACCCGTACCGGCAATGTCACTAAATGTAATGGTATGATGGTTTAAGTATTTAGCTGCTAAAGAATCCAGATCATGGCGCGTGGCTGTGCTATCTAAGATATAGGATTCCAGCATAGTATCAAATGCCATGCCTTGCAATTGAATACCATACTGCTGAAAAATATGCGCATCGTATTTAATATGCTGTCCGACTTTTAATTTCTGCGGGTTTTCTAACAAGGGTTTCAGTGCATTCAAAACCTGGTCTCGTTCTAATTGCTTAGGCGCTCCCAGATAATCATGTGCTAAAGGAATATAAGCGGCTTCTCCAGCCATAACAGCAAAAGAAATACCCACTAATTCTGCCTGCATATAATCAAGGCTGGTTGTTTCTGTATCAATGGCAAACAGTTCTGCCTGTTCTAACTGTTGTAAGCAGTGTGCAAATTCTTCTATAGTCAAAATACAACGATAATTGCCAGAAACCGGTACAACGGCAGGTTTTTCTTCTACCGTTTCTTTAGTCTCGGTAGTTAATTCATTGAGCCAGCTTTTAAATTCCAAAGTTTGATACAGTTGAATAAGCTCGGCTTTATTCAGTGTACCATAGAGTAGTTCCTGTGCTTGGCAAGGTAATTCTAGATCAGTTTTAATAGTGACTAATTGTTTAGACAAGGGTAATTGCGGTAAAGTGGCGCGTAAGTTTTCACCCACTTGTCCTTTAATTTTATCTGCATTTTCCATTATGTGTTCTAAATCAGCGTATTCTTGCAACCATTTCACCGCTGTTTTAGGTCCTACTTTAGGCACACCTGGTACATTGTCTACTGTGTCGCCGATTAAAGCCAAATAATCAATAATCAATTCTGGCGGCACGCCGAATTTTTCTTTGATCCCTGCGCTGTCTAAGCGGGTATTTTTCATGGTATCAATCAATTCAACTTGCGCATTAACCAATTGCGCTAAGTCTTTATCACCGCTAAAAATCAAAGTGTGCATTCCAGCGGCTTGTGCTTGTGTGGCTAAAGTGCCGATCACGTCATCCGCTTCAACCCCTTCTTCCATTAACAAAGGCAAGCCCATTGCTTGCACAATGGCATGAATAGGGGCTATTTGTGCTTGCAATTCTTCCGGCATTGGCGGGCGATTGGCTTTGTATTCTGGATACAGTGCATCACGAAAAGTTTTGCCTTTAGCATCAAACACCACAGCCGCATAGGTTGGCTGGTATTCATGCAGCAGACGACGCAACATATTGGTCATGCCATAAATCGCGCCTGTTGGTTGACCCGCCGCATTGGTTAAACTGGGCAGTGCGTGAAAAGCGCGGTATAAATAGGCTGAACCATCAACTAAACAAAGAAGGGGAGAGGCGGGTGTCATAGGCTGGTAGTTCTTTTAAGAAATTGAGCTGTCTAGCTGTTGGCGATGAGACATTAGAGCTAATTGATTACTGATTTCTGCGAGCAATTCATCTCTTTTGTAAGAACCTTTTTGGAAAATCGTTTTTACACTGTGTTGTAAGCGGGCGCGATCATCTAAAGTAATGTCTTTTGCGGTGAGCACGACTATCGGGATTTGCAGCCAAGTGGCACGGCGGCGGAATTCATCTACAAATTGAAAACCATCCATTTCCGGCATCATTAAATCCAGCAGAATTAAATCAGGATGGGGTAAATGCTCTTTGTCGCGTTTTTGCAGTTCTTCTAATGCCAGTTGTCCGTTCTCTGCGGTGCAGACTTGCCAACCAGAGCGATTTAACATAACTTCCATCATACCGCGTGTAATGGCGTCGTCTTCCACGACCATGACTAGGCGTTCAGGTCCTTCTTTGCGGCGGTATTTGTTTAATACATGGCGCAATTGTTCTTGATTGACGGGTTTAATCAAATAATCCGCTGCGCCTAATGAATAGCCCATGTTTTTGTCTTCAATGATAGACACCATGACGACTGGAATATCTGCGAGCAATGGATCGGTTTTCAACGCCGAGAGCACCATCCAACCATCCATGCCTGGCATCATCACATCCAAGGTAATCATGGCGGGGCGCAGTTTTCGTGCTAAACGCAATCCTTCATCACCGCCTGCTGCTACTACGACGCGATAGCCTTGTTTGTTGATGTAATTTTTTAATAAATCACGCACTGCTAGATCATCGTCAATAACCAATACTAAACTATGATTGTCTAAATTCGCTTCGCTTAAAGTAGTTAGAGGTTTCAAACCTGGAACTATTTCATTTAAGCGCCGAGGCAGGCGCACCATAAAGGTACTGCCGCGTCCATATTCGCTTTCAACGGAAATCTGTCCGCGCATCATTTCAGTAAAGCGTTTGGTAATGACCAAACCTAAGCCAGTGCCGCCGTATTTGCGGGTGGTGGAAGCATCTGCTTGAGTAAAGGCTTGAAAGAGTTTTTTCTGTTGTTCTTCTGTCATGCCAATACCTTCATCCGTAATACGGAAGACTATCCATTCGTTGGTGTGAGAGGATTCTTTGGTACGTTCAATAAAGCAACTGAAAGTAATTTTACCGGATTCGGTAAATTTGTTGGCGTTGCTGAGTAGGTTGAGCAAAATTTGCCGTACTTTGGTGGCATCGGCAAAAATTTTTCCAAGTTCTGCATTAAAATCGAGAGCTAGCGTATTTTGTGCTTGTTCAATCATAGGTTGTACGGTGCCGAGTACCTCGTCTAGCATCATGCGTACATCAAAGAGTTCATTATAAACTTCCATTTTACCGGCTTCGATTTTGGATAAATCTAGTACATCATTGATTAAACCGAGCAGGTGGCGTGCAGAACTGAGAATTTTGACCAAGTCTTCAGAATAATGGGGTAATTCTTCTGCTTCTGCATCTTCTCTAAGCATTTCGCCGTAGCCGATGATGGCGTTTAGGGGGGTGCGTAATTCATGGCTCATGTTGGCAATGAACTGGCTCTTTGAAACATTAGCGGATTCTGCCATTTGTTTGGCGCGAATCAGGGTTTCTTCTGAGCGCTTTTGTTCGGTGATGTCTTCTACAATAGACCAAACAAAAGGTTCTGCGCCTTTTTTGAGTAATAAGCCAGCCACCCGTACTGGCACTAAGTAGCCGTCTTTATGAATGAATTCTTTTTCAAATGGACCGAAACGCCCGTCGTGTTTGAGTTGTTCCATGTGCGCGTGTTCGGCTTCAGCATAGGCTTTGGGGGTGATTTCCCAATAATCTAATGCAAATACTGCTTCTCGTGAATAACCAATAATGGCGGCGTAGGCGCTGTTGACATCTACTAGGCTGCCATCTTCGCGGCTTAAAACTAAACCAATGGGCGAGGATTCAATGAGGGTGCGGTTGAATTGTTCGCTTTCTAGGAGTGCTTCGGTGGCGCGTTTTTGTTCGCTGATGTCGCGGCTCGTGCCAACCATGCGGTAGGGATCGCCTTTTTTATCCCACACGGCAATGCCGCGTGCATGAACCCACAGATAATGCCCGTCTTTGTGCTTGAGACGGTGTATGTTGTCATAAAAGGGGGTGATTTTGTCCAGATGGGACTTTACGTCTGCCATGACTTGGTGTGCGTCGGCGGGGTGAATGCGTTCAAACCATTCATTGGCATGGTTGCCGACTTCACCAGGCGCGTAGCCGCACATGGCTTTCCAGTGGTCGGAAAAATACACCTGGTTGGTTTCGATATTCCAGTCGTACATGCCCTCGTTGGTGGCATGGAGTGCCAGTTCAAAGCGTTCTTCGCTTTTGCGGATGGTTTCAAAGGCGCTGCGCAGGTGTTCGCGCATGGCGTTGATTGCCGAGACCAATTTGTCCAGTTCGTCATTGGTGTTGCTACGCTGAAGTTTTAGCACTAAATCCGCAAGTTGCGCATTGGTGGGGTCGTAATCTTGGGCGTAGTGACAAATGACTTGTAGATGTTGCCCGATGAGACGGCGGAACAAAGCCCACAGGAGCAACAACAAGCCGCAACACAAGCTCATCAGCAGTAGCAAAGTGCCGCTAAAAGAAAACCAGGCATTGAGGTGTAATGCGTCTAAATCTGCGGCTAGAAATAAAGTGCTTAGGCTTTTGAGCGGTTGCCCCTGGGCTTTTTCTAAGGGCAGCGTCCAGAGGCGGTAGGTGGCGGTTTCGCTGAAAGGTCCTTGTTGTGCGAGGATTTGATTGCCGCGACGTACTTCCAGATGGTGCAAATTGGATAGATTCAAAATACCCAATAAAGCCGCGTCCAGACGCGGCATTTGCGCTTGTTGTAGGTATTCACTGAGATTGTCCAGTTGGTACTGGCGAATGCTCTCAACCTGTTGTTCCAAGCTGTTTAGCTGCTGTTGATAGCCCCACCCGGCGTACAGGGCGCTTAGCAGTATGCTCAGCAGCAGCGCAAGTAACAGGAGGAGTTTGAAAAGTTGGCGGGAAAGCATAGTGGCTCATCTACTCAGGGTTGAAGAAAAATCCAGCGGATCAGCCGCGAAAAGCGTCTTTTATCCAGTCAATCTGTGGTGCTGTTAAATCACCTTGGATGCTTACAATATCAAAACGTCGTGCTTGCCGCTCGGTTTTGCCTTGTGCCTGCAAATACCAGACCGCTGCGCGAATAACGTGCGCTTGCTTGCGTGGCTGAATGCTTTCCAGTGCGCCGCCTTGGGCGCGGTAGCGCACCTCGACAAAGACCAGGTATTCGCCATCACGCATGACTAAATCGAGTTCGCCATTCTTACACAAAAAATTCCGCGCTTCTAATTTTAAGCCTTGGCGACGCAGATAACGCTCAGCCAGCTTTTCCGCGCGGCGTCCGTCGGCGTGACGTTGATACACGGGGGCGTGTCGCTGCGCCCACCAGTGTTTGAGCCAAGTCAGCATTTAATAAGCGGCATTGGCGGGGGGTTGGTAAGACGCTGGTTCAGCGGATAGGCTGCTTTCTGGCAGCAGTTGCACAGTGCCATTGCGGAACGTTGCCCACAGCAGTTGGCGCTGCACGACGCCGCGTTGATCTAAGGACAGCAGCCCAGTTGCGCCTTTTAGACGCAAATCGCGTCCACGATTGTAAGTGGCGGTTTGTAAATAGGAAATGACATAATAGGTATCAATACCAAAGGCAAACAGGCGCTTATTGCTGCCGTACATACGTTGCGCCCACTGGCTTTGTAGCGAGTTGTAAAGTGGCGAGGCTTCTGGTTGTAGCCATTGCGCTTCGGTTGCCTGTGTGGTTTGTTGTTGAGCCACATCAGGCGCAAAACCTTTGAGCAGTACCCAGGGCATGTCCAGAAAGCGAACGCCGTCTAAGTCCTTGTCTTGTTTAGGTTCTACTTCGGCATTGTAGAGGTGTGAAGTAGCATACAGCAACGTGTTGCCTTTGCCATGATAATTTAATTGCGGTTTGATGCGACGTGCCTGAGTTGGAAAGGAAGCCAGTAAATACACCTCTGCCGAACTGTTGGCGGCTTGGCTTGCTACCCCAGTAACATCCTTTTGGCTGTATTGGTGGTTGCTGACGACCTGTCCGCCTAAGCGTTCCCATTGGGTGGCAAAAGCCTGTTGCACACGATTTCCCCATAAGCCTTCTGGCGCAATGATGGCAGCGAGACGGTGTCCATCAGACCAGGCTTTTTCTGCTACAGAACGCGCTTCGCTTTCTGGCGATAAACTGAATTGAAACAAATTCTTGGGAATACGCACGCCAGGACTGTTGAGTTCATCTAATTCAAACAGCAACAGCGTGGGTATAGGGAAATCGGCATAGGCTTTGACCAGTGCGGTGGCGGCATTTTTGCCCATAGGTCCCACCACCATTTGTGCGCCTTGTTGCAGGGCTTGTTGATACACAGCCACCACATTGTTATCGTCAGCATCGTACATCTTTACGGTGGGCTTAGCGTTGCGCGAATCGCTGTACCAAGCACTGATAAAGCCGTCCCGAACCATTTCTGCGGGTTCTTTGAATTTGCTGGTTAAAGGCAGCAACAAGGCAATATTGCTCAAAGCCCCGATACGGGCAGTGGCGTTTGCTGCCGTTGTGTTGGGATTAGAGTAAGTATTGCCTGCCAGCAGGTTGATGACTATGTCTTGTTCAGCGGGGTGATTGGGATACTGTGTCCGCCAGTTTTGAATGCCTTGCACCAGTTGATTGGGCATGTTGGTATGCGCCAGCAATGCCAACGCTGTCCAACCAGACAATGCGGCGGGTGCCGGCTTTGGCAATTGCTGTAACTGCGACGGCGTCATGCCCATCAGTGTCTGCCAGATGCTGTCGTGATTTGCCGACAGCGCATAAGCATCGCCCAGTAAAGCATCCATTGTGACCCGCGCATACAGAGCCGCTACGGTATTTTTTTGCGCATCGTGCGTCAAAGCCTGTAAATAGTAATAACTGATTTGTGAGCGTGGCACTAAGGCTTCCACCCGCATCTGTTGTAACAAGGCTAAGGCATTGTCTGGCTTATCTTCCAGCAGAGCGATTTGCGCATAGGCTAACTGCATACGCCCGCGCACTTGCGGTTGTTGCGATTGTAAAGCGGCTAACTGAGCTTTGGCTTCCAGCACATGTTTGCCGCGCAACAAATATTCAATCGCCGTCATCCAATATTCATCACGCTGTGGCGGCTGCACTTGCGCAGCTAAACGTAGATATTCCTGCGCTGCGCCCAGGCTATCGCCGCGTGCGGCGCTTTGTCGGGCAACGACATCAAGCTGGGTTTGCTGAGTCTGGGCAGAGGAATTGTTGGAGGACTGAAAAGGATTCAGTGAACAGGCGCTATTGAACAACAAAAGCATCAGGCTTAACGCGCAAAAGCGCATTAAAAAAGCAGAAGAGGTGTGGGACATGGTTTGGTTTCCGCAGGTATGTAACAGATATGTAAAAAGACCAGAAGTATTATGCCGACGAACAACGCATGAGCACAGATTGGCGAGGGCGTTGCGAATGTTTATACATAGTGTCGGTTGGTGGAGAAGCAGTTCTTTAAGGATTTTTCATAGGCTATAAAACAAACCGGCTCTGCCTCTCTTTTGCACAGAACCGGTTCATTGTTACAAATAGCTTTAATGCTCATTTTTATATAGCCAAAGTTCATAATTTGTAGGTTTCAGACCTTCTAGGTTTTAAAAACCTAGAAGGTCTAAGATATACAACTGATTTATCTTTGCTATATAGTCTTAACGCAGCACAAGCGTTTGCTTAGTAGCCAGTGAGATCAACGTCTAGGTTGTAATTGTCTAGCATAGGATCAAGTTTGTTCTGCTCTTCTAAAGCTTTAGCGGCGGCGGCGGCTTCTGCTTCGGCTTTTTTCCGCGCTTCTTCTTCGACTGCTAGGCGTTTCTTGGTTTCTTCCTCACGACGGCTTTCTACTGCTTGTTCCCAACCGCGTATGCGGGTTTCTACCACTTCTAAACTGCTTTTATCCGCAGGCACTGCTTCCAATAAAGCACCGAGTTTCTGCATGTCCTCTTCTTGCAGTAAACCAGCGGATTGTTTTAAGGATAAGCTGCTGGTGAGATAGGAATAGCGGGCGCTGGCATAGTTACGTTGCGCATTGAGCAGGGCTTGCCGTGCATTTAACACATCTACTGAGGTGCGTGTGCCCACGTCAAAACCCGTCAGGGTGGCGCTGTAAGCGGTTTCGTTCGATACCACCGCTTGTTTTAAGGCTTTCACGCGGCTAATGCCAGAGAGCAGATTCAGGTAAGCATCGCGGGTGCTGCGTTGTACTTGACGGCGCTGTTGTTCCAGACGGTCGAGTGCTTGGTTGTGCTGTATGAGGGCTTCGCGGGTTTGGGCGCCGAGGCGACCGCTTAAATCAAAGGGCATTTGCAGGGCTAAAGCGACACTGTTGTCTATGCCGTGCGAACGGAAAGCGCCGTTTCTTTGGTCGGCATATCCGTGTGAGGCAGTGACGCCCAGCGTTGGATAGCTTTCTGAACGCCGCAAATTAATGCCTTCTTGTGCGATTGCAACATCGTACTGAATGCTGGCTAACGCTGGATTATTTTGTAGAGCATTTTCTACCCATTTTTCCATGTCTTCTGGATTAGGGCGAGCCAGATCAATGGCGTCCGTTAAAATGTCTAGGTCTTGATGATATTCGCCGACCAGTTCGCGCAAGGCTTCATAAGCGTTATCTAAAGCATTTTGTGCTTGAATTTCGTTGGCAATTGCCAAGTCATAACCCGCTTGTGATTCTTGCACATCGGTGATGGCGATTAAGCCTACATCAAAACGCTGCCGACTTTGTTCTAATTGTTTACCAATGGCTTCTTTAGCAACGCGGGAAAAGACTAAATCATCTACTGCGCGTAGCGCGGTAAAGTAAAGCTGCGCTACCTGTAACATGAGCCCTTGTTCGGCGTTGCGGTAGTTGGCTTCGGTTTTTTCAATGGCGCGTTCAGTTTGTGTGAGTACGATGTCACGGCTACGGTTGTAGATTTGATAATTCAAGGACACAGTGTAGCCACTGTTGCTGCCAGAATTTTCTAATTCGCCATTCCAACCCTTGCCGTAATTGGCTTGTGCCGAGGCGGAAGGCTTAAAAGCAGATTGCGCTTGTGCGCGGCGTTCGCGCACAGCATCACGCTCTAGGTTAGCAATCTGGAAGCCGGGTTCACTGTTTTTTGCCAGTTGATACAAGTCATTAAGGCTTTTTGCGGGTAGCGCACTGGCGTAAACACAGAGCGCCAAGGCGGTCAAGGCGGTTCGATAAAAAGGCAAAAGAGGTGGTTTCATAGGCTTGTATCCTTCGTGTGTTGCGTGTGTAAGGACTAATAGGTTGGCATTGAGGGGTCAACTTCCTGTGCCCACAAATCAATGCCGCCATAGAGATTGATCACTTGCAGAAAGCCAGAGTATTCCAGAAAACGTGCAACTTGCAGGCTGCGTACACCGTGATGACAAATCACCACAATTTCTTGCTGAGGATTTAATTGGGGCAGTGCAGTAGGAATCTGTCGCATGGGCAATAATTCTGAACCGGCAATATGACAAATTGCAAATTCACAGGGTTCACGGACATCCAGCAATAGCGGCTGATGTCCCGCGTTGAGGTATTGTTGTAATTCAGAGGGACGCAATTGACGCATTTTAGAACACAAAGGTTTGAGGTTGAGGTGCATTACGCAAGGCGGGCAAACAGGTTTCAAATAGATATTCCGTGTGCCATTCACTATTACTCAAACGACGAATAAGCTGCGCTTCCATAAGCGGTGCAGTGCCGACGACAGCAAACAGGCGCCCGCCAATGACTAAACGATGTTTGAAATCTTCCGGCATCATCGGCAAAGACCCAGTGACAGCAATCAGATCGTAGCCGGTTTGAGTGGCGTAACTATGGAAAATATCAGCGGTTTCTAGCGTAACATTTTCAATATTTAAAACCGCCAGTTTAGCTTCAGCTTGGCGCGTAAACTCCGCCACACTATCCAAACTCCACACATGATGCGCAAGCTTTGCCAACAAAGCAGTGGTATAACCGCTGCCCGTACCAATTTCCAACACATTATCTGCCGGACCCACGCGCAACGCCTGTAGCATACGCGCCTCAATGCGCGGCTCTAGCATCACTTCACCATGCCCCAACGGAATCTGAGTATCCGCAAAAGCCAACTGCGCAAAAGCCGGCGGCACAAAATGCTCGCGTGGCACTGCCATGAATAAATCCAAAATACGCTGATCTAATACTTCCCAGGGGCGGATTTGTTGCTCCACCATATTAAAACGGGCTTGTTCTATATCCATAGTCATTATTACTTATCCGCTGCTTGAGTTTGAGGTTTTTTATCCACCTGAGCGGGTTGGCAATACTCAGTCACTTGCTGACGTGCCGCTTGCACTTCGGCAGCCCGCTGCTCAGGGGTTAAGAGATTGATTTGATTATTATCCTTATTATCCGCCATTCTTGCTACTGGCGTAGCGGCGCCTTTTTCCAATAAGGCGAGCTTTTCTTGCGCTTTTTCGCAGTTATAAGCAGATACCTGCTCAGGCGTCAGTTGCTCTAAGACTTGCTTGGTTTGCGCACTCAAAGCCGCACCGTCAGTCGGCTTATCCGACGCCGGAGCAGCCGCATCCTGCGCGTTTTCGCCTGCCGCACCCGTTCCCGACGTAGGCGCGTTTAACTCCCACTGTGCCGCATTAACATCCACCGGCGGCGGGGTTTGCGAAAATTGCAAATTACCGTTTTCATCCACCCACTGATACACCTGTTCTGCCAGCACGGGCAGGCAAGACAGGCTTAAACCTGCTAACAATATCCACTGTTTCATGTCGCATCTCTCCCAAAAACGCATTGCTTTATGTGCCTAAGACGAAAGATTATAACTGTCTGCATCAGAATAAGTAACTACATACTATGCCGCAAATACGATGTTCATCTGCTTGAACACTTTTTTGTTCTCGTGCCAGCGTTCTACGCGGCACAGCTTAGGGGCGCTTTGCGCCCTCGTTTCGCACGGAGCGCTCGCACGAGGGCGGGGAAAGTCAAAAAAATAACGCGATCCCCCGCAAGGGGGGACTGGAAGGGTAAAAGACAGAGGGTAAAGGGTTAAAGGGGAAAAGCCTAAAGCGTAAAGAATTCTAGGAAGAAACAGCGACGAGGCGAAACCCGTTGACGTTGCACCTGCCAGAAGAGGTGCTGCTGCTACGGAGAGCCAAACGGCAGCAACCCGCATCGTTGCTCCACGCGTAACCACGCAACTCTTTGTTTTTATTTAAGTTTTTTGCGCACTGCTGTTCGTTGCCATCGTAGGGATTGGCGTAATCTGAGCAGGTCCATTCCCAGACGTTGCCTATCATGTCTTGTAAGCCCCAGGGGTTGGCGGGCTTTGCGCCGACCGGGTGGGTTTGCTTATTTGCGTTATCGCTAAACCAAGCGTAGCGGCTTAAATTGGCGGCGCTGATAGCGGTGCCGCCTTGGGCTTGTCCATAGGGGCTATTGCTGCCGGCGCGGGCGGCGTATTCCCATTCGGCGGCGGTGGGGAGGCGATAACTTTTGCCGCTTTTTTCACTGAGCCAAGTGCTGAAGGCTTGGGCGTCATTCCAACTGATGCAGGCGACCGGATGCTGTTGGGTTTGTTTGAAGCCGAGATTGCGCCAATTGTATTCCGTGCTTTGTGTCCACTCTGAACCAGTCCAGCCATAGCAGCCGTCACCTTGTTCGGCTTGGGTTGGGTAATGGGTGGCTTGTACAAAGGCGGCGAACATGCCTTGGGTGACTTCGGTTTGGCTCATCCAGTAGCCGTCGTTGTCATGCACGCAGACGCGC